>DAIOGN010000059.1:3337-15115 GCA_036745245.1 Candidatus Zixiibacteriota bacterium | reverse complement strand
AGGTGGCGCGCGGGTGCGACAAAGTGCTCGATTGTCAGCCCGGGCACGATGGCGCAAAGAAGCTCAAGGCGCAGGCCCAGTCCGAGTACTGAGGCCCGCATGGACACGGTATTGCGTATGGCAGAAGAGAAAGACTCCAGGTCGAACCCCGATGGCGTTTCCTCCCCGGAGGACCGCTACCGTTACATCGGGTTTGACGTGTTCCCGGGAGCGGCGCCGGAGTTCTGGAAAAACGACGAGGAACGCAAGGCGCACCTGGAGAAGGTACATACGACCGGAGGCAAGTTCGTGCCGCTCACGCGGTCCAACAGCCTGGTGGCCGCGCGCGCCATTTCGCCTTTCGAGCGCTGGACGCTTGTAGTCACCTCGGCGCTCATGGTGGTCAGCCCGTTTCTGCCGTGGTTCAGTTTTACGCGTGGAACCGAGACCCTGTCGTACTCCGGGATCTCGCTGTTGTTGAACGTGGGTTCGGTGCAGGGCTTCCTCTCTCTGGGGCCGGGCCTGCTCACGACATCGTTCTACATGCTCGTGGCGCTCATGTTGCTGTCGTCGGCGCTGGGGTTGGCCGCGCTCTGGTTTCTCATGTCGGGCAGCGCCGCAGCCTCGGACACCTACCTCACACGCCTGCACAGAATCATGAACTGGCACTACCTGCCCATCGCCGGCTGGATGGCGTTTTTCTGTCTGGCCATGGTGCCCTCCGAGTTGCCCTACGGAGTCAGCCTCGGCCTGACCGAAGTGGGCAGCGAGTACGGCATGGGCGCCCTCGTCGCGGCTTCGTCCGTGGGGCTGTGGATCCCCATGGGCGCCATGTGGGTGAACGCTATTAAGGGGAACGATCTGTAGGGTTTAGAAACACCACCGCGGCGAGATCGCGGCTGGATTCACCGACCGCCCCTTGGCGGTCTCTTGGCTGGAGGTTCAAGTGAAACAAGGTGTCTTTGTCACCGTGCTTCTGGTGGGCTCGCTCGCCATGGGCTACGTCATCTACGAATTCATGCTTCCTCCGTTCATGAAGGAGGGCGGACCGCTGGTGTCCGTCCTGATCGCGTTGTCCATCATGCTGGTGGCCTATATCGTGGAACGCATCATCACGCTGCGCAAAGCGCGTGGCTCGGCCTCCATCCAGTCGTTCTTCCGCAAGGTGGTCCAGCTGGTGCAGTCGGGCGATCTCGAAGGCGCCCTGGCCGCCTGCGACAAGCAGCGCGGATCCCTGGCCAACGTGCTGCGCGCGGGCGTGGAGCGGTATCAGCAGATCTCGGGCGATCCGGCCTACTCGGCCGACAAGCGGGTGGCCGAAACCCAGCGCGCGATCGAAGAGGCCAACGCCCTCGAAGTGCCGCTGCTCGAGCGCAACCTGATCGCGCTGTCCACCATCGCCTCCATCGCCACCATGGTGGGTCTGTTGGGCACCACCATCGGCATGATCCGCGCCTTCTCGGCCACGGGTCACGCCCAGGGCGGCGTGATCGACGCCAACGCTCTGGCGACGGGCATTTCGGAAGCGCTCGTGAACACGGCGGGCGGGCTGCTCAACGCCATCGTGGGCATCATTGCGTACAACTTCTTCGTGAACAAGGTGGACGGGTTCAACTACACCATCGACGAAGCCACGTACGAAGTGCTGCAGCTCATCAAGTCGAAGGAGGCCAAGTAAGCCTTGAACGGGACCGCAGGTTCTGTGGCTGAAAGGTCGGATCGCTATGTCACTTAAGAAAATGAAACGGCGGATCGGGGTGCTCCTCGACATGACGCCCATGGTCGACATCGCCATTCTGCTCCTCATCTTCTATATGTCCACCACGCAGTTCAAGCCCCCGCAAACGCGGGAGGTGGTGCTGCCCCTGTCGCACTCGCAGATCGAGCTGCCCGACAAGGACGTGATCAACATCACGGTCACCGACATGGATTCCATCTTCGTGGACGCCGTGATCGAGGTGGACAAGGAGACGGAGACGGGCGCCATGGTAAAGGCCAAGGAGCGCGTGTACGAGACCACCTCGGAGGCCGAGGTGGGCAACACGATCAACCGGTTCCGCACCGGGAACATCGGCAAGCTCGAAGGCGGGCGGGGGACGGCTCTGGTGCGCGCCCTCATCGTGATCCGAGCCGACCGCGATGCCAGCTTTGGCATCATTCAGAAGATCATGGACAACATGGTGGAAAGCAATCTGTCGCGGTTTCAGATCGTCACCGACGCGGAAGCGAGCTAGGAGCGGACTATGGGTTTTGCGGGAGGCGGCGAAGCAAAAAAGGCGGTCAAAACTGCCACCGGAAAGATCGTCTACAAGCGGCGCCTGGGCATTCGCATCGACATGACGCCCATGGTGGACATCGTGTTCCTTCTGCTCATCTTCTACATGGTCACCACGGTGTTTTCGATGCCGCAGGCCATGGAAGTGAACCTGCCGGAAAAGGATCAGGAAAAGACGGAGATCGACACCAAGGAATCCCACGTGCTGATCGTGCGCGTCGACGAGGAAGGGCGGTACTGGAAGAATATCGGGCGTAAGATCCCGGAGCAGATCGACCTCGACACTCTGAGGCAGATCCTCATCGAGGAGAACCAGAAGGAAGAAAAGCTGGCCACCATCGTGACGATTCATGGGGATGCGAAGTACCACGCGCTGGTGGACATCTTAGACGAGATCGACATCGTGGAACGCACATTCAAGCAGGCCAACGCCGAGTTCTCCTACCGATTCACCATGAAGCCGTGGGATGCGGTGGACGACCGCGCCGTGTCGATGGCGCTGGGGAACGGCGGCACCCCGCCGCCGGGCAGCTAGACGGCCTCAACGCATGGGCGGAATGCTGCGTATAACATTATGAATGCAGAACTGAGCGGAAGACGGATATGAGCAAAGCGATCGCCGGAGCCCTGGGCAACTACGGGGCCATCGAGCTGAAGAAGAGCTACCAGGCCAATTTCATGAAGGGCGTGGCGTTTGCGAGTGCCCTTCACCTGTTGCTCGTCGGCGGGCCGGTGCTGTTCGCCTACCTCACCCGGGAGGAAGTGGAAGACATTCCGGTGATCACCATCCGATCGGTGGCCGACCTGGCGCCGCCGCCGTCGGTGCAGGCCCGTCCGCCCCAGGTGCAGGTGGAAGCGCCCAAGGTGGCTCCCCCCTCGGTGGGTATCCCCAAGCCGGTGGCCGACGAACTGGTCACCGAAGAAGTCACCATCGCCACACGTCAGGAATTAGCCACTCTCATGAACCCCACCAACGTGCAGGGCTCGGGCGGTGAAGAAGGAGCTCTGGTGATCGACATTCCCGACGAAGACTTTCTCCCCGGCTCCGGTGACTTCATAGCCGTGGAGCAGGAACCGGTGGTGGTAAAGAAGGAGCAGCCGCAGTATCCCGAAATGGCACGCCAGACGGGCCTCGAGGGGATGGTGGTGGTGCGTATTCTCGTATTCAAAGACGGCTCGGTAAAAGACGTGATCGTGGTGCGTCCATCGGGCACGAACGTGGGTTTCGAAGAGGCCGCCGTCGCCGCCTGCAAGCAGTGGATTTTCAAGCCGGCCATTCAGAACCAGAAGCCGGTGTCGGTGTGGGTGAATTACCCGATCAAGTTCAGCATCAAGTAGCTTAGCTTTCCCGCCGTCCCGCAGTTGCGCGGTCGCCTCCCGGCCGCACGCCCGCTCGTAAGCGACAGGGCGCCCGTTTCGCCCCAAAGAGATTCCAGACCCCGGTCCTCCCTGGCTGGGTCGCACCACTTCGCGACCGGAAACAGGGTGGACGATGACGGTTGAACGACTCATTGCGCGCCGGTACGGGGCGCTCGAACTCAAGCAATCCTACCAGCAGGGGCTTCTTCTGGGCCTCCTGGCCGCCGCGCTCCTGCACGTCGGCCTTCTCTGGGGACTCTCCGTGTACGGGGGGCTCTCGGAGGAGCCGCCCGTGGTGAACCGCCTGTCACGTCTGTTGGACGAAGGCAGACTGCGCATGGCGCCTCCGGTTCGGATCGAAGAGGAACTGCCGCCTCCGCCTGGGGAGATCCCGTCTGGCCGGACCGAAGACCCGACGAAGGGCAACAGGATCGTGCTCGTGGATGACAACGTGGTCCTGGATGAGAAGCTCATTCCAACCAACGACGAACGGGCGGAGCGCACGGGCGAGAGCGCGATTCCCGGGGGCCCCCCGACTGGTGAGACTCCGGCCCTGTGGAATGATGTGGGTTGGGTGTCTCCTCTGCCGAGAATTGATGAGTTCACTATCATGGAAAGGGAGCCCCGGCCCCTCCCCAACCAGCCCAGGCCCGAGTACCCGGACATGGCCCGTCTGATGGAAGTGGAAGGTACGGTTGTTCTGAGAATACTGATCAGCGATTCCGGGGACGTTCTGGACGCAAGGCCGCTGAACAAGGAGGGGACCATTTCGCCCCTGCTTGTCGAAGCGGCGATGCAGGCGGTTCGGGAGTGGAAGTTCATTCCGGCACTACAGAACAACAGAAGCATCCCTGTGTGGTTTAACCAGGCTTTCAAATTCAAGCTGAGCTAGTACAGGGCGAGGGAATCGTGGAGCCATCCTGTTGGGAAACCCGAATCGTCGGGACTGTGACTGGGATGTAGTTATCTGTGGGAGTGGGCGGCCGAGGCTTACCTCGGTAGGCAGGTCTGAGCGCAAAATGACCCGTTGGCCGCCCACCTCACGTTTTTCGAAGAGCCGCCGCGCGGCATTCAAAACGCGATAACTCCCTTTGTGACAATCTCTTAGCGCGCCTTCGGCTCGGCCAATGCCACCTTGCCACGGGCTGGCTGGTGGGGTATCATCCTTCCTGTAAGTTTGCCTGTGGCATTGGCTTTGATCACACAAGGTACCCCTGGCCCGTCGCCAGGCCGGATGTGTCACTCTGCTTCGAGTCCGGCCGGGATCCTGCTGCGCCAAGCCCGTGGTGTACCACACCCCGGCCCGCGCGCCTCGCAGTTGATTTCCCTGAACTATCGCGGGAGAATGGGCCACCACTCACCGCCAGTGTGCGCCGGCATGGACGGCAACGGGGTCGCAAGGAAGCCTGGCCCTGCAACTTTTTCCAACCCGCGACGTGAAAGAGACCCTGGAGGAACCGCCCCGTGAATCAGCCCGTCGAATCGGTTGCGGCTCCGGCAGCCTCAACAGGTGCCGTAGCTGCTTTGTTCAATGTGTTGCTCGAGCCCCGCAAGACGTTTGAGGCACTCAAGCCCGCGTCCCCGTGGATTCTGCCCCTTGTGGTGATCCTTCTGGCCGTGGCCGGATTCACCTACATCAACTGGCCGCACCTGATGGATCAGCGCATTGAAGCGTTCCAGGCGAGCGACCGGTTGGAGCCTGCGCAGAAAGCGGAGATCATCGCCGACATGCAGGCCAAGCGCGAGAACCCGGGCCCGGTCGACATTGCGCTGGGACCGTTGTTCGTTGGCATTTTCTCGATTCTGGGCGCGGCCCTGTGGCTACTTCTCGGAAACGTGGTGGCGGGCGGCGATGGCACGTTCAAGACGCTGTGGAGCGCCTTCAACTACGCCGGCATGGTGGGCGTGGTGGAAATGGTGCTGAAGACCATTATGATTCAGATGAAACAGTCCGCCAACGTGTACACCAGCCTGGCGCTTCTGGCGCCCGACCTCGACACGAAGGGCTTTGCGTTTCGCGCCCTCGATGCCGTGGACATTTTCAGCGTCTGGTTTTTCCTGGTGATGGCGGTGGGCGTATCGGTGATGTGCAAGGTGAAGGCCCAGAAGGCCACCACGATCGCCATCGTTTCGTTCGTTGTGTGGGCCGTGGGGATCAAGGCCGGACTGGGCACCGCCCTGGGCGGCCTCTTCGGAATGTAGAGTGAGTTTCAATCGCCTGTTCAATCCCGCAACTGCGGCGTCCGGTCCGGGGTGCCCCGTTGGCTTCCGGGCGGACCGGGACAGGCTCCAAGTGCTGACAGCAGGAGGTGGTATGTTTCGTACGGTGGCAGCGTGTGTGGTGGTGATGATGATGGGAGCCGGAGTGATCCAGGCGCAGGATGAACCGCAGGCGATGCCGGCGAAGCTCGCGCTCACGATTCCCGAGGCGATCGACCTGGCGTGGAAGAACAACATCGCTTCGATCCGGCAGCAGAGCGCGCTGGAGACGTCGGAAGCCGTCAAGGTGGGAACGCGCTCCACCTGGATGCCCAGTCTCAGCTTCGACGCGAGCTGGGAGCGTTCCCAGCCAGCCCAGGTAGAGCAGTTTCTGCTCTCCGACAGCACGCTGCAGACCCTGGTCCTTTCGGACAGCTACCGATTCGGGTTTTCGCTCCGTCAGCCCATTTTCAATTCGGCCGGCGGCTCCTACCTGCACGTGCCGCGTGCGGCGGGGGCGCAGGTGAGCGCCGAGGAAGAGCTTCTGCGGAGCACGCGCCAGCTGGTGGCGCTCGAGACGAAGCGGCTTTGCTACGATCTGCTGAAGGCCCAGAAGCTCTTCGAAGTGCAGGGCAACGCGGTGAAGCGCTCGATCGAGCAGCTCGAAACCTCCAAGGCGCGATACGAACTGGGGTCGGCGTCGATGTCGGATTTTCTCAAGTCCAAGGTGCAGCTGGGCAGCGACAGTCTCACCCTGATCACCCGCGCCAACGATGCGGACATCGCCCGCTCCGAGCTGAACAAATACCTCGCGTTCGACGTGGCACGGCCCACGGAAGTCGATGTTCAACTGGACTTCGAGCCGTATCCGCTCCCCTCCGACACCGCCGTGGCGGAGGCGGTGGAGATGCACCCCACGGTGCAGGCCGAGCACCATAAACTGGACCGTGCGGAGGCCGAGCTGGGAGGCGATCGGTTTCAACGCCTGCCCTCGGTGGACGCCTTTCTGAACTACGGTTGGTTCGGCTCCGAATTTCCGGGCGGAACCGATGAAATCTGGCGGACCGATGCCCACTCCGTGGGAATCCAGCTGAGCTGGAACCTCTTCACCGGGTTCTCCACGTCCTCCCGAATCCGACAGTCCAAAGTGGCGCGGCACCAGGCCGAGCAGGAACTGGCCGAGGCGCGCCGAACCGTTGAACTCGACATCACCAAGGCGAGTTTGAATCTGAATGCCGCCCGCAAGCGGCTGCAGGTGGCCGACGACCAGGTGGAATCGGCCCAGGAAGATCTCAAGATCGCCCAGGAGAAGTACAATCTGGGCGCGGCCACCATCCTCGACATCCTCACGGCCCAGGTGGGGCTCTCCGAAGCCGAGACGGAGCGCATCCAGGCCGGCTACGACTACTTCCTGTCGATCGCAGACCTCGAGCGGTCCATGGGCGGGGGGGACTAGGAAATGCCAACCAGCCTGAATCCCGGCAGAGGTTCTAACGTAGTATATCGAGTGTATTGTCCCGAACAGATAAGGGCGTTCCATGTCTAAGAAAAAACTTCTCATCATAGGATCGATCGTAGTGGTGGTGGTGGCTGGCGTCGTGGCCCTGAATGCGGGACGCTCCTCCAAGAAGGGCGCCTCGGTGCTCACCGAGAAGGTGACGTCCGGCGACCTCCAACAGGAAGTCTCCGCCACAGGCAAGGTGGTGCCACCCACCGAAGTGAAGATTTCGGCCAACGTGTCGGGCCGCATCACCCGGATTCACGTGGAGGAAGGGGACGCCGTGGAGAAAGGCGACCTCCTTGTAGAACTCGACCGCGAGCGTTACACCTACACCGTGAGCAAGGCCAAGTCGGCCCTCTCCGAGGCCGAGGCGCGGCTGGTGAAGGCCGAGCTCGAGTTCGAGCGCCAGAAGGGTCTCTTCGAGCGCAACCTCATCTCCAAGTCCGAGTACGACGGTTCCGAGGCGGAAGTGAAAGCTTCGCGGTATGCCGTGGAACAGATGCGTGCCTCCGTGTCGGAGGGTGACAAGTATCTGCAGGATTGCACCATCCATTCACCCATCACGGGCATCATCACGGATCTCACGGCCAAACAGGGTGAGAACGTCGTGATCGGCACCATGAACAACCCGGGCACCGTGATCATGGTCGTGTCCGACCTGTCGGTGATCGAAATCGAGGCCGAGGTCGACGAAACCGACGTGGCCCTGGTGCAGGTGGGTCAGCCAACGGAGGTGGAACTCGATGCGTTCCCCGACACCACCTTCAAAGGCACGGTGGCTAAAATCGGCAACAGCGCCAAGGTTACGGGCTTCGGCAGCCAGGACCAGGCCACCAACTTCATGGTCTACGTGCGGTTGATCGACACCGTGGCCAACATCAAGCCCGGCATGACGTCGTCGGTGGATATCACCACCAACTCGCGCTCCGGAGTGTTGCAGGTCCCCATTCAGGCCGTGATCCTCAGGGAAAAGCCCGACTCCGCGGCCATGGCCGGCCCCACCGACACGGGCGCCGGAGTGGCTGTCGCCTCGTCCACCGAGACCGCCCCTCCGAAGAAGAATGGCAAACCGGAGGAGCAGGAAGGCGTCTTCGTGGTGACGGACGGCAAGGCGGTGTTCCGCGAAATCAAGACCGGCATCTCCGACCAGCAGTCGATCGAGGTCCTCACCGGCCTCAACAAAGACGAGGAGATCATCACGGGCTCATTCCGCGTGCTTCGAGAACTCAAGGACGGGGACCCCGTGAAGGTCGACAACAAGCAGCACGAAAACATGGGCGGAGAGGGGGCGTGATGCTCATCGCGACACGCGACCTCTGGAAAACCTACGACATGGGTGCGGAGAAGATCCATGCACTGCGTGGCGTGACGGTGAGCGTGGAGAAGGGCGAGTATCTCGCCATCATGGGCCCCTCCGGCTCGGGCAAGTCCACGCTCATGAACCTCATCGGCTGCCTCGACACGCCCAGCCAGGGCGAGTATGTGCTCAACGGCACCAACGTGTCCTCGCTCGACGACGACGAGCTGGCTCGCATCCGCAACAAGGAGATCGGCTTCGTCTTTCAGACGTTCAATCTCCTGCCGCGCGCGACCGCGCTGCACAATGTGGAGCTGCCTCTCATTTACAACGGAACGCCCCCCTCGGAGCGGCGCCGGCTGGCCGAACAGGCGCTGGGCACGGTGGGGTTGTCCGATCGCATGACGCACAAGCCCAACGAACTGTCGGGCGGTCAACGTCAGCGCGTGGCGATCGCGCGAGCCTTGGTGAACCGTCCGTCCCTGATTCTGGCCGACGAACCCACCGGCAATCTCGACACGGCCACGGGACAGGACATCATGACACTCTTCGACGACCTGCATCAGCAGGGCAACACCATCATCCTGGTCACGCACGAGGCCGACGTGGCGTCCTTCGCAAATCGCGTCATCCATGTGCGTGACGGCCAGGTGGAGCGCGAGGAGACCATCGCGCGCGAGACCGCGCGCAGGTAGTGTATCATGCAGTGGTTTGAAAGCGTCCTCGTGGCGCTCGGATCCTTGCGGGCCAACAAACTCCGCAGCATCCTCACGCTCGTGGGGGTGATCATCGGCGTGACCACGGTGATTGCCGTGGTGTCGGTGATCTCGGGCATGAACCGCTACGTGGCCTCCACGATCAATCAGCTCGGCGCCACCACCTTCTTCGTCACCAAGTGGGGCATCATCACGAGCGAGGAAGCGTGGCTTGCCGCGCGCGACCGCAAATCGTTCAAGGCGCTCGACATGGAGGCCGTGCGCGAGCAATGCGAGTCGTGCCGCCGCGTGGGCGGCTCGGTGGAGACCTACCGGAAAGTTCAATACGAGGATCGCAGCCTGGCCGACGTGAACATCAACGGCATCACGCCGGAAGTGCTGCAGATGGTGGATACGCGCCTCCAGGAGGGGCGCCTGCTCAATGAGTCGGACGAGGAGCATCATCGCCGCGTAGCCTACGTGGGCATGGAGCTCAAGAAGCAGCTCTTTCCCACCCTCGATCCGATCGGCCGCGAGATCAAGATCGCCGGTACGGCCTACACCATCATAGGGCTCGCCGAAGAGAAGGGGTCGTTTCTCGGAAACAACATGGACAACGTCGTCTACCTCCCCATGTCCACGTTCGAGCGGCAGTTCGGACGCCATCGGTCGGTGGACATCTTCGTGCAGGTGGCCGACGTGCAGGTGATGTCCAGCACGCAGGACGAAGTGCGCGCCATCCTGCGCGCGCGTCGTCACGACAAATTCAAGGCCGACGACAGCTTCTCCATCCTCACGTCCGAGACGTTCATGAATCTCTATCGCAGCATCACGGGCACGGCGTTTGTCGCCATGGTGGGCATCGCCTCCATCTCGCTTCTGGTGGGCGGCATCGTGATCATGAACATCATGATGGTGTCGGTGACCGAGCGCACGCGCGAGATCGGCATTCGCAAGGCCATCGGTGCACGACGCTTCAATATCATGCTCCAGTTTCTCATCGAAGCGGTGACGGTGTCGGTGGTGGGTGGCATCGTGGGGATTGTACTCGGCGGCAGTGCGGCCAAAATTCTCTCCATGACCACGCCCCTCCCGGCCTCCATCGAATGGTGGTCGGTGGCGGCGGGCCTCATCGTGTCCTCGGGCGTGGGTCTGATCTCAGGCGTCTGGCCCGCCATGAAGGCGGCGCGGCTGGATCCCATTGAGGCCCTTCGATATGAGTAAACCGCAGGCCCGCCCGGACGGCAGGGAATAAAGGCCCATGCAACTGTTCGAACTTCGTGAGGGGATGACCCTGGCCCTGGATGCCGTGCGCCAGAACAAGCTGCGATCCTCTCTCACGATATTGGGTGTGTTGATCGGGGTATCGTCGGTGATCGCCATGGTGTCGATCATCCAGGGACTGAATGACTCGATGGCCAAAGAGATCGAGTCGCTCGGAAGCAACGTGATCTATGTCGCCAAGTTCGAACCGGGAATTCACACGGGGCCCATGCCCGACGCTCAGCGCCGCCGGCCCGACATCACCTACGACGACGCCATGGCCATCGCCGAGCTGTGCCCGTCGGTGGGCGGCGTGGCGCCGCAGAATTTCGCCCCCGATCAGGTGGACCTCAAGTGGAAGCGAAATGAAACCAAGAATGTCAGGCTGTTCGGAACCACGGTTGCCTATCCCACGGTCAATTCGCAGACGGTCGACCGCGGCCGCTTTTTCACAGAGAGTGAAGACCGTTATGCGGCCGAGGTATGCGTCCTAGGAGCCGAGCCCTCCAAGGCGCTGTTCGCGGGCATCGATCCTCTGGGACAGGAGGTGCTGTTCCGGAATCGCCGCTTCACCGTGATCGGCGTGATGGAGGAAAAGGACGGATTCATGGGCGACAATCCCAACAACTTCGTCGCCGTGCCGTACGGCACATTCATGCGCCTGTATCCCCAGGAGAAGGCACTCTGGCTGTCGGTGCAGGCTACGTCCACGACGGTCCTGCCGCGGGCGAAAGACGAGATCACGCACGTGATGCGCGGCCGACACGGACTCCGCTTCCGCGAGGACAACGACTTCGCGATCTTCACGCAGGAAACCCTGATGAAGACCTACGAGCAGATGACGCAGGGAATCTATCTTGCCATGGTGGTGATCTCGTCCATCGGGCTCATGGTGGGAGGCGTGGGCGTGATGAACATCATGCTCGTGTCGGTCACCGAGCGCACGCGCGAGATCGGCATCCGCAAGGCGATCGGTGCGCGGCGGAAGAACATCGTGTGGCAGTTCCTCGTGGAAGCCATGACTCTGTCCGGGCTGGGGGGAGTGCTGGGCATTCTCGTGGGTCTCGGACTGGGGGCGCTGGTGGCCGCGGCCACACCGCTTCCGGCCGCGGTGTCCTGGGTGTGGGTGCTGATCGGGTTCTCCGTGGGGGTGGGCGTGGGCTTGATCTTCGGAATTTATCCAGCCTACCGTGCGGCCGGAGTCGATCCC
>DAIOGN010000059.1:0-3327 GCA_036745245.1 Candidatus Zixiibacteriota bacterium | reverse complement strand
TCATCGTTTCGCTTCGCTACGAATAGCCGCTCTGGGGGCGGATGCGCGCCCAACGAGCTTGCGCGGGGGCTGCACGCGCCCTACGTTTCCCTCTGAATCGCCGCTGGGCCTCGAAAGAACTCGCCCTTGAAACTGCGCTGGTTTCTGCCGCTTTTCCTTCTGCACGTCGCACCCCTTCGGGCGCAGACCGGCTACGTGGGGGTCCACGATCCGCTCGAGCCACGGGTGCAATGGGATTTCCTGGTGCTCGGGCCGTCGCCTGAGGGCCCCTTCCGACTCGAGGTGTATTACAAGCTCTTCAACAGCGGCCTCTCCTATCGCAAGGAAGGCGGCGCGTACGTGGCCGAGTACGAGGTGGAGGTGCTGGTGTACCAGGAGGGCGATCAGGTGGCGGGCACCACGTTCAAGGAGAACTACACCGTAGAGAGCTACCCGCGCACGCTTTCGCTCACCGATTTCATTCTCAATCAGATCAACGTGAAGATGGAGGCCCCCGGGATCTACCAGCTCACGCTTCGCCTGCGCGACCTGCGGTCGGGGCACGCCTCCAGCTCCGAGCACTCGTTCGACATTCCGAACCGGCAGGATGGTTGGGAGTGCTCGCGGCTGGAATTTGCCCGCACCATTCAGCCATCGCGGGACACTTCGCAGTTCCATAAGTCGGGGTGGCTTGTGGTGCCGTCGGTGACGCGCAGTTACGGAGGTGAATCGCAGCTGGAGTGCCCGGTGTACCTGGAAGTGTACGGGCCCGAGGAGGCCCGCGGGAAAAAGTTGCGGCTGGAGATGGCGTGCCAGGATGCGTTCGGAACGCGCAAGTTCAACATTGCGGTGCCCGTGGAGTGCGCGGGGCGAGTGACCCCCGTGACCGCCCAGCTGCCGGTGGCCAGCCTCCTTCCGGGGCGCCACACGGTGTTCCTCAAGCTCACGGGCGGAGACGGCGGATCGCCTCTGTACACCGACAAAGACTGGTTCGAGATCCTCTGGTCGATGTACACCCTGCTGCGCGCCGACTTTCCCACGGCGGTGGAGCAGTTGCGCTACATCTCGTCCGACGGCGAACGCAAGAAGCTGCTGGAGACCCCCGACAGCCTCCGCACTCAGGCCTGGCAGTCGTTCTGGGACAAGCGCGATCCCACGCCCGGGTCGTCCAACAACGAGTACCGTGACGAGTTCTACCGACGTGTGCGTTACAGCATCGCCACGTTCTCGGTGGGCGACCACGCAGGATGGCGCACCGACCGCGGCATGATCTACGTTCAGTACGGCGAGCCCGACGAAGTGGAGCAGCATCCGTTCGACCTGGACGACTACCCGTACAACGCGCCCTGGCAGGTGTGGCGGTACTACGCGAACAACCTGGAGTTTGTATTTGTGGACCAGCGCGGCTCGGGCGATTATGAACTGCAGTACCCGTACGACGGGGAATACTGGAGGCGGAATTGAGGATGCGGGCGGCGGTCGGAGTGGGAGTGTGTGCGGGCCTGGCGTGGGCGGTTGCGGCCCAGGCAGGAATCCCCGTGGTGGCGAGCTACTCCACCTACCGGTGGGGCAAGGGCCACGACTCGTGCTACGTCGAGTGCGCCTACAGCATTTCGCGCGACAGCCTGTACTTCGCCTACCTTCCCGACGACAGCATCTGGCAGGCCACGTTCCGCGTGGACGTGGTGCTGTTGGACTCGCTCGGAGCGCGAGTCGACTCCCTGTCACGGAACGTGGGCACGCGCACGCCCAGCCTGGAAGAGTCCCGGAAACGGGACGTGAAGGTGCTGGACGTGCTACCGCTGTTGCTGCGACCCGGTCAGTATCAGGCTCAATTCACGGTCACCGACCTCGGCGACTCCAGCCGTGGGACGCGCCTCGACACCCTTTTTGTGGAGAACAAGAACCGCGAAAGCGAGCTCACCATCAGCGATCTGGCGCTGGCCTATCGACTGACGCCCACCGACGCGCCTGCCGACGTGGCACATCTTAAGATCAAGAACGGCTACTACGTGGAGCCCAACCCGTCGGGGATCTTCGCGCCCGAAGACAGCATGCTGTATCTGTACGGAGAGATTTACAATCTCAAACCGACGCCGGCATTGTACCAGGTGCATCTGTGGATCCTCGACCCGTTCGGCGAGGTGGTGCGGGACCTGGGCATCGAGCAGCTCGAACCGCCCGGAGAAACTGCGCTTCTGGCGTACGGCCTGCGGATCGACGACCTGCCGCGCGGTATCTGGCACACGGTGGCGGTGGAGGTGGACCACGGACTGTCCACGGCCACGATGCGCAAACCGTTCTGGCTGGGCACGGGCATGCTCTCCGATTCCGCGCGCGCGGTGGAACCGTTCGATGAGAAGGATGCCATGCTGAACCGGCGGTTCATCGTGTACCTCGCCACGCAGGAAGAGCTGTCGGAGTACGACGCGCTCACGCTGGAGGGGAAGCGCCGCTTTCTAGACGACTTCTGGATGAAGCGCGACTCCGATCCCTCCACCACGCGAAACGAGTTCTTCGAGGCGCACCGGCTGCGCTTTGCGATCGCCAACCAGAAGTTTTCCCGCTCCATGAACCAGCGCGACGACGGCTGGAACACCGATCGTGGTCGTGTGCTCATTCTGTACGGCGAACCCGACGAGGTGATCCAGACGCCGTCGTCCATCGCCACGTGGGGGTATGAGCGCTGGGAGTACAATTCGCTGGAAGGGGGCGTGTACTTTATCTTTCTCGACTGGAAAAACCTGGGCGACTACCGGCTGATGCACTCCACGAAGCAGGGCGAGCGGTGGGATCCCGACTGGCAGACGAGGATCGATGCCGAGGGGCTTGACCCTCTGTCCCGCTAGTCTCCATACTGCATCCCCGTGATCTCCGTTACTGGCCTCACCAAATCCTTCCATGAGAAGAAGCGCGGCATCGTGCGTGCCGTGGATCAGCTGACGTTCGAGTGCCGCCCCGGACAGGTGTTCGGGCTGCTGGGCCTGAACGGCGCCGGCAAGACCACCACCTTGCGCATCCTGGCCACCATGCTCAAGCCCGAAGCGGGGACGGCGCGGGTGGCGGGGTTCGATCTGTTGGAACAGCCCGACGACGTGCGCCGCCACATCGGCTTTCTTACCGGCAACACCGGGCTGTACCTGCGTCTCACGGGGCGCGAGACGCTGCGCTACTTCGGCGGGCTTCAGGGACTTTCCCTGAAGGTGGTGGACGAGCGGATCGAGCGCTTTACGCACGTTCTGGACATGGGATCCTTTCTCGACGCCCGCGTGGACACGTACTCCACGGGCATGAAGCAGAAGGTGTCGATCGCGCGCACACAGATCCACGATCCACCGGTGCTGATTC
>DAIOGN010000058.1:0-19332 GCA_036745245.1 Candidatus Zixiibacteriota bacterium | reverse complement strand
CAGTGGGCACGGATGGCTTGCACCAGAGGCGTGGCCTCCACGGCATTACCGATCCCGCCGTTGAGGACCACGAGCACTCTCTGCGGTTGGGGTCGGGCACTGGGCTTCCTGACAAGCCGCAGAGCCCGCCGACGATTCACTGACTGTTTGAATCCGGCCAGCAGCAGACGGAGCGCGTTCTGGGTGCGCGAACCTGCCGCGAACTTCCGAACGAAATCACGCATGGCCGGTGGCCGCCCTTGCCGAGCCGACGCATCGAATCGGAACGACTCTCGCGATTCTACGCACGGTCATGGGGCGTTTCAGGTCTCTGGATGGCAAACAGGTACTTGTCCCTGTAGCGCACCGGCTGACTGAACTGTCCCTCCGGGAATTCGCGCCTGTACGCGTCCATGGACCTGGACACTTCATAGAAACTACGGCGGGCCGACTCATCCAGCCAGGAGGTGACGACGAAGAGTCCACGGGGAGCCATGCAGGCCTTCACATGCTGCAAAGTCTTCGCGAATCTGTTCTCATCGGTGATGTGCTGCGTCACATCGATCATGATGACCAGATCATAGATCCCGTCCACGGGGTCTTGCGTGACGTCAAGCTTGCGGAAGGCGAAGTCCGGGTGCCGCTGTCGGAGATCGGCAAACAGCGCATCCGTGATGTCGATGCCCACGTACCGGATTCCACCTGCCTGTCGGAACACGTCGGCGTAGTGGCCCGTTCCACACCCGATGTCCAGCATTCTCGCCCGCTTGAAGTCGACGTTGTGCAGCTGACAGTGTTCGAGAAATACCTCCGTCGCCCTGCGGTAATCATCCACGTTCTCGGCGTGTGTGAGTCCGCAATTTCCCACACCGCGCATGTCAAATTTGTACCTGAGATGTCGTCTCTTCCAGAATCGTTCCGCCCTGTACCCGCCCGGAGCCCAGTACAGAGTTGAGCGCAGCCCTTTGCGAGCGTACTCCACACATGATTTGATGTTGAAAGGCATGCAACCTCACGTCCCGGAGAGCCCAACATGGTTCCTGGGAGTTCCTTGGAGCGAATCAGCCGAGGCGAGCGCAGGAACGAACTTCGGTGGTACACGGGGTGGCGTCATGGCGATGTCGATGAGCCGGCCTCCACAGATGGTACAGCCATGTGCTTCCTTGATTGTCAAGCTAGCCGCCGCCCGAGTGCCAGGCAACTGGACGTATTGCAGCGACATGGTGAACGGTGCTCCAGCTGCTCCAGTCATCCGCTCAAGGCAATCCATCCGACCTCCGCTACACCCTTCCCTCTGTTCGAACTCCATACACACCCGGCACCCCTACTAACCGACTGATCGGTTAACCACTTGCGGCCCCGCTCCCGATACCAAAGACGGGAGGAGTATGTTGAAAGTGGGGGCGTTACGGTCGGTTCGCCCGCGGACCGGCCGGCTCGGAATTCGCAGTGCCGCTTTCGCGCTTCTGACGCTTGGGTCGGTTGCAGCCGCCCACGCGCAGGAGAGTGCTCCGTTTGCACTTTCGGGCGGCATCGAAACCGAAACCAATTCGCGCTACGTCTGGCGTGGGCTGGCCTGGAGCGAAGGCGCCGTCCAGCAATCCAGCCTGTATTGCACCATGGCCCGGCTCACAGCTTCGCTGTGGATGAACCACGACCTCAATTCACCCGACGCTCACCTCGGGTTGAACGAGGTGGATCTGGCCCTCTCCTATGATCTCAGCCTGGGTTCCTTCGGAGTCGAGCCGTCCTTCTCGCACTACAGATACCCCTATCAGTCCGACAGCCCGGCCACGGACGAGCTTGGCCTCCTCTTGAGCTATGATCTCGGAGGGCTCAGTGTCCGATCCGAGCAGTCGCTGGACATCCACTCCTATCCGGGAGCTTACTATGGCGATCTGGGCCTGGCCTGTCAGGCAGAGCTCTCACAGCGCACTTCGTTCGAGGCCACCGTGTACTTCGGCTGGGCGTCGAGCGAGTTTGCCTCGGCCTATGCCGGCGAGGCGCCGCATCCATTTCGTGTGGCCGGTGTAGAGACCCGACTCTACTACAGCCCGGCTGCGTGGCTCTATTTCAGTCCGCACGTCTCCCTCTCTTCTGTTCTGCCGTCCGGGTACGGGTCCCTCCTGGGCGACTCTGACGTGTGGCAGGTGGGACTTGCCGTGGGCACCGAGCTTGCGCCATGACGTTCCGGATTCAAACCAAGATCGCGATTCTGGTGGGGTTCCTCATCCTCACCTTCTTCTCCGGCATGACGCTTCTGTATCGCCAGGAGCAGGATAAAGTCCACGAGATCATGGAGCGCCGCAAAGAAGAGAAGACGGACCTGGTGCGCGAACTGTTCAGTCTCTACGGAGCGCCGCCTCGCACGCTGGCGTACGACTACAGCTTCTGGGACGAAACGGTAGGATTCATTCAGCATCCCGACAGCGTATGGGCCCAGGAGAACATCGATGTCGGCCTCGCCACCTTCAAATCCACGGCGGCCTGGGTGTTCGACGCCTCGTTTCAGCGCGTGTATTTCACGGCCGACTCCTCCCACCGCGATCTGGGCGCGGATTCCACAATCAATGGGATCCTTGACGCGGCCATGCGGAGGCGCTGGTTCAACCACTTCTATACCTTCACCCCAGACGGAGTTCTGGAGTTGTACACGGCACCCGTGCAACCCTCGGCCGACAGCAAGCGGGAAGACGAACCCCGCGGCTACCTCGTGGTGGGTCGAATGCTCGACCAGGATTATCTGGAACGGATCGAGGCGACCGCAGAGGTAACGTTTGACGTGGTGCGGAAGGTCGAGCCAATCGTGGAGTCGTCCCCTGGGACCATCTGCGTCCTCGAGGCGTTGACACACTCCGACGGAGACACGATCGGCTACCTGCACGGCACGGCCACCGACCCGCTGTACGACACCTACGCGCGGGCGTCACGTGCCGGCATGATCGCGCAGTTTGTCGCCGGATGCCTGCTCTTCCCGATCCTGTTCCTGTCGCTCTACCTCTGGCTGTCCAGGCCGCTCAAGAGTATCTCCAACGCTCTGGAACAGGGCGACGAAGACCTGGTCGCATCGCTTGCCAGAAATCGGTCGGAGTTTGGCCAGGTGGCACGGCTCATCCGGGAGTTCTTTGCGCAGAAACGAGAACTCGAACGCCAGATCGAGGCCCACGTGAACGCACGGAAGGCGCTCACCACAAGTGATTTCCGGTATCGCATCGTGGCCGAGCAGACGGGCCAGATGGTGTACGACTGGGACATGAGTTCGGGCCACATTCACTGGGCGGGCGCCATCGAAGCGATCACGCAGTTCACCAGCGATGAATACCGGCAGGTCGATATAGACGAGTGGGAGCGGATGATCCATCCGGAAGACCGCGAAAGCACGGTGACCCAGCTCAACACCGCCATCCGCACATCCAGCCGGTTCACGGCCGAGTACCGCCTGCAGCGTAAGGACGGCACGTACCTCACGGTGGAAGACAGTGGCGTGTTCATCCTCAGCGGGGAGGGCCGACCCTCGCAAATGCTGGGGACGATGCGGGACATCGCCGATCGCAAGGAAGCCGAGGCCCGCAACCGCTCGCTTCAGGACAAGCTGGAACGCGCACAGCGCATGGAGTCACTCGCCGTGCTGGCAGGCGGTGTGGCGCACGATCTCAACAACATGCTGGGACCGGTGGTGGGATACTCCGAACTCCTGCTGCGGGTGATCCCGCAGGAGTCCAAGGAAGGCACACAACTCAAGCGCATTCTCAAAGCGGCGCGCGACGCGGGCGACGTGATTCAGGACCTGCTCACGTTGGCGCGACGCGGGCGCTACGAACGGAAGCCCCTGAACCTGAACGAGGTGATCGGATCATTCCTCGAGTCACCGGGCTTCTCCCGGGTGAGGGAGCGACATCCGGCAGTGGACCTGAAGTCGACACTCTCAGACCAGATCAGTCTGATTCTGGGTTCACGCACGCACCTGGAAAAGGTGCTCATGAATCTGGTGGCCAACGGCTGCGAGGCGATGCCCGACGGGGGCACTCTCACGATCGAGTCTGAGGAGCGGCATCTCGATGCGCTGCTTTCCGGCGTGGCGCGGATCGAGAAGGGTCCCTATGTGCTCATTCGCGTGCGCGACACCGGCCGTGGCATCGACAGTCGCGACCTGCCACGCATCTTTGAACCGTACTTCTCGAAGAAGCAGCTGGGTCAGAGCGGCAGCGGACTGGGGCTCTCCGTGGTGTACGGAGTCGTGAAGGATCACGGCGGCTACTACGACGTGTTCTCCGAGGTCGGCAAGGGTACGGAGTTCGTGCTCTACTTCCCCGTCTGCGGCGAGACGGCCGATCTCCCGGCGCCGGCCGACACCACCGCGGTGGGCGGAACCGAATCGGTACTCATCGTGGATGACGCCGAAGATCAACGGCAGATGGCGTTCGACATGGTGAGCAGCCTCGGGTACGAGGTGAATGTGTGCGGCAGCGGTCGCGAAGCGGTGAAGTTCCTGCAGGGACGATCCGTAGATGTGCTGGTGCTCGACATGATCATGGAACCCGACTTCGACGGACTCGCGACGTACAAGGAAGCGCTTCGCATCCGGCCCGGACAGCGAGCGGTCATCGTCACCGGATTCTCCGCCTCCGAAAACGTTCAAGAGGCGCAGCGTCTGGGCGCGGGCGCCTGCCTGCGGAAGCCCTACACGCTCGACTCCATCGCGCGAGCCATCCGAGCGGAACTGGACACCGTCAAGGTGCGCAAGGCCCGCGGTTCGGCGACACCTCCTCCCGAGCGCCCGTTTCACATACTGCCCGTTCAGTAAAGCTGGCGGCGCGAATCTTCACCCGTTAGAACTTGACTTCGCCCTGCAACCTGCGTTGTTAATCCACCGTACCATTCATCGCTAGAGCATAGAGCGGGCCCCGGATTCAGCCTTCGCAGGTCAGGGGTTGCGCCACGTTCCGTCACAGGGAGAGGAAGATGGCGAAGCACAAGTCTGCAGACAAAGGCAAGAGCTCCAAGTCGAGTGCGGGGAAGGCGAAGAGGGCCTCCAAAAAGGCCGGTCGAACCGTGGCCAAAGCTACGGGCAAAGCGTCCAAGGCCCGCCGCATAGGGCTTCTCGTGGGCACCGTAAAAGGGGCCTTCTACCTGGGCACCGACAACAAGCGCAAGAAGTGGAAACTCGAAGGGCCGCATTTTCTCGGCAACGAGGTCAATCACTGGGTACTCGATCCCCGCACCAGGAAGACGATGCTGGTCGCGGCCGTGACCGGTCATCTCGGTCCTACGGTGTTTCGTTCCACCGATTCCGGCATGACGTGGAAGGAAGCCACACGCCCACCCGCGTTCCCCAAGGCTGCGGAAGGACAGCAGGCGCCGGCGGTGAAACGTACGTTTTATCTGGCCCCGGGCCACGAGAGTCAGCCCGGTGTGTGGTGGGCCGGCACCGTACCGCACGCGTTGTTCAAATCCGAAGACGACGGCGTGTCGTGGGATCCCGTGGTGGGATTCAACAGCTACATCGAGGGACTGAGGGCCAAAAACGAGATGTACTTCGGAGAGACGCCGGGAGGCGCGATCACGCACTCCATTCTCATCGATCCCCGCGATGCTCAGCACATGTACGTGGGGCTGTCCACGGGCGGCACGTTTGAAACCTCCGACGGCGGCCGCACCTGGCGCGGGCTCAACCAGAATGTGTCGGTGGTGGACTTTTTTCCGGAGAAGTTCCCCGAGTACGGACAGGATCCGCACTGCGTGGTGATGAACAGAGCCAACCCCGACCGTCTGTATCAGCAGAATCACTGTGGCGTGTATCGCCTCGACCGTCCCGGGGAACGCTGGGAGCGAATCGGCGAGAATCTGCCGAAGAAAGTCGGCGACATCGGCTTCGGCGTGGTCACGCATCCGCGCGATGCCGACACGGTGTGGGTGTTCCCGATGGACGGCACCGAAGTGTGGCCGCGCACCAGCCCCGAAGGCAAACCGGCCGTGTTTAAAAGCGAAAACGGCGGCAAGTCGTGGAAGCGGCATGCGAAGGGATTTCCGTCGGAGCAGGGCTGGTTCACCGTGTTTCGCCAGGCCCTGAAGAGCGACGCTCTGGATCCACTGGGACTGTATCTGGGAACCACGGCCGGCGAAATCTGGGTGAGCCGCGATGAAGGCGAGAGCTGGAAACCGGTGGTGTCGTACCTGCCGCGCATTCTTTCCATCGAAGTGGCGGAACGATGATCGTGAAGGTCCATCTCTCCAGTCACGTGCGTGCTTACACCAGCGGAGCGCGCACCGTGGAGGCCGAGGGCGACACACTGGCGGCTGTGCTGACCGATCTGGACCGCCGCTATCCCGGCCTGCGCTTTCGCATCGTGGACGAACAGGACCGGCTGCGTCAGCACATGAACTTTTTCGTGGGCGGCAAGTCCGTGCGCGACCTCAAGTCACCGGTGGCACCGGGCCAGGAAGTGCACATCCTGGGCGCGCTGAGCGGTGGGTAGAGTGAAGGGGGTCGGAACGCTTTCTTCGCCTGAAGTGTGCAAGCTGACGACGGGGGTCTGACCCCAGTTGACAGAACCGATCCTGGCACTATCTTAGGGTTTCCACATTTCTATCATCAAGTAGAGTGCGACGGCCGGCTGGCTCAGCGCGGCATCGTACCCATAGCCCGATACGTTGTGCAGGCGGGCCCTGCCCGCGTTGCACGGAGGCAGTGACTTCATGAAAACGTCCCATCTCATCCGTTCGGTGAGCGGAGCATCGCTCCTGTTTGCCTGTGCTTTCGCGAGTGCAGCCGACGAGCCATCGGCATAGCGACTGACCGCTCTTCAGACGCGCCCAGAAATTCAGCAGGGCGTGACCATGTACCTGGAACCGGTGGCCCACGTGGAGTGGTCGAATCTGGCGGCTGCTTCACCCGTGGAGGCTGCCGGCCCGCGGGCAGTCCCACCGTTCATGTTCGAACCGCCCGACCGGCAGATGATCGGACATCAGGCAACCGTGCCCGTGCCCCGGGACGCACTGGCCGGGAGGAGCAGCGCGTTCATGCCGCCGCCTCTGGTCTCCACCAACTTCCTGGCACTGGGCGATCCCGGAAACATCATTCCGCCCGATACGCACGGGGCCGTCGGACCCGATCACGTCATGACCATGCTGAATACGCAGGTGCGTATTCATGACAAGACCGGGGCCACAATCAGCACGGTGAGTCTTGCGGTGTTCTGGTCGCCGCTCCTCAGGAGCGGACGCTTCGATCCCCGGCTCATGTACGACCGCAATTCAGGACGCTGGTTGGCCACCTGCGACTCCAATTCACGGTCGGCCAACTCCTCGATACTGTTTGCCATCAGCTCCACAAGCAACCCCACCGGCGCCTGGACCTTTTATCGAATCGACGCCGACGCGACCAACATCAACTGGGCCGACTTCCCGGACCTCGGATACAACGACACCTGGGTGGCCATTACCAACAACATGTTCGCCGTGTCCAACGACGCGTTCGGCGGCCGTGCCATGTGGGTGATCGATAAGTCCACGGCCCTGGCCGGTGGGACGATTACGGTCACAGCGTTTACGGCGGGCTTCGATCTTGCGGGCGGCTTCAACGGCGGTACGCTGCGCGTGTGTGCGACCTCGGGCAACGAGGCCAAGCTGTACCTGGTCGACCGATCCGGTCTCCTGGACTCCCTGGGCGTACAGTTACTCAGGCTGTCAGAAATCACGGGCACGGGAGCAGCTCCAGTGTGGGGTGCTACCGCAGGTTCAGCCATTCCGGGCAGCGGCTTGTTTCCTGTGGCCAACAACTTCTCCGGTGCGTAGATCGACGCCGCCCAGCTGGGCTCGGCCACCCGGATTGAAACCAACGACACCCGCCTGTTGAATGCCGTGTTCCGCAACGGACGCGTGTGGACCACGCACTCCGTGGGGGTGCCTGTGGGAGCGGTGGATCGCACCGCCGTTGCCTGGTACGAACTGGATCCGGCGGCCATGCCCACGCCCATTGTGCAGTCGGGTATGCTGGACGGCGGTGCGGACGTGCACCACATCTTTCCATCGATCGCCGTGAACGCCAACGGGGACGCGTTTTTGGGCTGTTCGCGCTCGGATGCCACCCGGTATTGCGAAGGCGTGTACACCTCGCGACTGGCCGGCGATGCGGCCGGCACTATGGAGCCCCTTACGGTTCTTAAAGCCGGCGAAGACGTGTACGAGAAGGACTTCGGCTCGGGCCGCGTGCGCTGGGGCGACTATAGCGGCACGGTGGTGGACCCGGCAGACGACTTCAGCTTCTGGACCATACAGGAGTACGCCGAGACCGCCGTGGGTCCCAATCTCAATGACGACCGCTGGGGCACTTGGTGGGGATTCGCGCTGGTGGTGGGCGACACCGACGGCGACGGTTTGCTCGATACGGCGGACAACTGCCCCTTCGTGGCCAATGCCGACCAGACGGATTCGGACGGCGACGGCCCCGGTGACGCCTGCGACGTCTGTCCCGGCGGAGACGACAGCCTGGACACCGATGGGGACACCGTGCCCGATCTCTGTGACATCTGCCCGGGTGGCAACGACCTGGTCGATGGCGATGGGGACGGGGTTCCGAACTTCTGCGACATCTGTCCGGGCGGAGACGACAGTCTCGACACCGACCTCGACGGGCGGCCCGACCATTGCGACCGCTGCCCGGGATTCGACGACTCGATCAATGCCGACGGCGACTTCTTACCGGACAGTTGCGACAATTGCCCGCTGGCAGTCAACCCCTTCCAGGAAGATGTGGACGGCGACGATGTCGGTGACTCGTGCGACGTGTGTCCGGGATTCGACGATCTTGCGGACGCAGACTCCGACGGCGCCCCCGACGGTTGTGACATCTGTCCTGGCGGAGATGACAATCTCGATGCCGACGGCGATGCCGTACCGGACTTCTGCGACGTGTGCCCGGGCGGCGACGACAACCTGGACTCCGATGGGGATGGGTTCGCCGATTTTTGTGATACCTGTCCCGGCTTCGACGATCTGGTCGACGGCGACAACGACGGCGTGGCCGACAGCTGCGACAATTGCCCGGCCGACGCCAACCCCGGTCAGGAAGACGAGAACAACAACGGGATCGGCGATCTCTGCGACTGCCCGATTGTACTCACGGGCGATGTGAATGTGAGCGGGCAGATCACGTCCGCGGACATCATCGGACTGGTAAATTATACGTTCAAGAGCGGCGCTGTTCCGCAACCCTGCGAAGCGGCGGGCGACGTCAACTGCACCGGCGCGGTGACCTCGGCGGACATCATCGGCCTGGTGAACTACACATTCAAGAGCGGGCTGGCGCCGTGCGACGTGTGCACACTGTTCCCGGCCGTGTGGAGTTGCCCATAGACCGGTGGGTTAAGACGTGAGAAGCGGGGTCAGACCTCTCTTCCGACGAGGAAGAGGGTGCTGGCCCCTTTTTTGCGCCCGGCTGCAGAGAGCGACGACCGGGGTCGAACCCCAGCCTATTTCAGCTCGGCCAGCAGTGCGTTCAGATCCAGGGGGTGAGTGAACATGACCAGTTCACCGCCCGGACCTTTGGGCCATTCCGCACGCGGCCGGTCGCGATAGATTTCGATTCCGTTGTCGTCCGGATCCCGGAGGTAGAGAGCCTCGCTCACGCCGTGATCCGCGGCGCCCTACAGAGGCCACTTGTGTTGCTGCAGGCGCTGCAGGTGCAGAGCCAGCTCATGCCGATTGGGCACGAGGATCGCGAAGTGGTACAGCCCGGTGGTGCCGGGCGACGGCGGTGGTCCACCGGCACTTTCCCAGGTGTTGAGGCCGATGTGGTGGTGGTAGGCCCCGGCCGACAGAAAGGCGGCCTGTGATCCGAGACGCGTGGTCACCTCAAACCCCAGAACCTCCGAGTAGAATTTCACCGCCCGGTCCAGGTCGGAGACCATGAGATGCACGTGGCCGATGTGGGTCTCGGGGTGGATTTGATGCTGCATGGGATGCCTCGTGGAAAAAGGGCCAGCAGTGCCGGCCCCTTATTGGACTTCAGTGTGCAAAGCGACGACTGGGGTCTGACCCCCAGCCTTACCGGTCTATCTCGCCTAAGACGACGTCGAGCGAACCGAGGATCATGATCACGTCGGCTACGAACACGCCGCGGCAGAGATGATCCATGGCCGACACCTGCGAGAAGCAGGGGGAGCGGCCCTTGCAACGGTAGGGCTCACCGCCGTGCCCGCCATCGGAGACGATGTAGAAACCGAGCTCGCCCTTGGGTGACTCGGTGCGCACGTACGTTTCGCCCTTGGGAAGCTTCACGCGCTTGGGCACGGCTTCCATTACGTCGCCCTGCGGCAGACCCGCGATCGCCTGACGGATGATCTTGATCGACTCGTGGCACTCCAACACGCGCACGTAGTAGCGCTCCCAGCATGAGCCCAACGGCCCGTGCTGACCCGAGCCCACCGGAATGTCGAAGTCGAAGCGGTCGTAGATGGAATAACGGTCGTCCCTGCGCAGATCCCACTTCATCCCCGTGGCACGCAGGTTGGGACCCGTGAGTCCTAGCGCGATCGCGTCCTCGGCGTTCACCACGCCCACCGTGGCCGTGCGCTCGATGAAGATCTTGTTGAAGCTGAGAAGCTGATCGAGATTCTCCAGCTTGGGCTCGAAGTAGTCGAGAAACTTGGTGCACTTTTCGGTCCAGCCATCGGGCAGGTCGCGCGCCACACCGCCGATCCAAATGTAGTTGTACAGCATACGCGCACCCGACAGCCACTCGAACAAATCGAGAATCTTCTCCCGATCGCGGAAGCACCACAGAAACGGAGTCACGGCACCGGAGTCCTGGCCAAACGTCCCCAGCGCCACCAGGTGCGACGCGATGCGGTTCAGTTCGCAGCAGATCACGCGGATGTACTCCACGCGCTCCGGCAGCTTGGGCTTGAGCAGCTTTTCCACCGCCACGCAGTAGGCCAGATCCTGGTTCATGGACGCCATGTAGTCCATGCGGTCGCAGAACGGGATCACCTCGGGGTACGGGAGGTTCTCGGCGTGCTTCTCGAAGCAGCGGTGCAGGTAGCCGATGTGAGGCGTGCACTTCTTCACGATCTCGCCGTCACACACCAGCTCGAGCCGTAGCACGCCGTGCGTGGAAGGGTGCTGCGGGCCCATGTTGATCACCATGTCCTCGCCCTCTTCCACGTGATCCACGAAGGGGGTGGACATGTCCACGATCATGTCGTCGCCTTCCATCCAGAAGCGACGGCGCTCGATTTCCAGCACGCTTGAAGCCTTCTTGTCCTTGGATCCAAACCAGGCGGCCATGCGTTACTCCTTCGTCTCGCCGTCGGCCGGCTTGGGGGCCGGGGCCGGAGCCGCTGACGCCG
The DNA here is from genome assembly GCA_036745245.1 of Candidatus Zixiibacteriota bacterium. Taxonomy (GTDB): domain Bacteria; phylum Zixibacteria; class MSB-5A5; order JAUVRN01; family JAUVRN01; genus DAIOGN01. The sequence goes on along the minus strand of DAIOGN010000058.1, from coordinate 8,005 downwards.
GTGCGGCCGCAGCTGCCGCCTTCTTGGCCTCGAGGGCTTTCTTCTTGGCTTCGGCTTCGGCGGCGAGCTTACCCTCCACCTCCACCTTCATGCGCTTGGACTGCGTGGGTGAAAACTCAGCGTAGTGGTAGATCAGATCTTTCCGGTCGTACACCGAGTTTTCGTAGCTGTTGGTCATCACCAGGCACTCGGTGGGGCAGGGCACCGTACACAGCGCACAGTAGCAGCACTTCGCCATGTCGATGTCGAAGCGCAGCAGCACGAGTCGCTTGGGATTGCCGGTGGAGGTTTTGCCCAGGTCCATGTCGGCCGGCGCTTTGATGGTTTCGATCGTGATGCAGTCCACCGGGCACACCTTCGCGCACTGGTCGCAGCCGATGCAGTCTTCCACCACGTTGTGCAGCTGTCCCTTGGCCATGGGCGGCAGGTCCCACTTCTCGTCGGGATACTGCATGGTGACCGTTTTCTGGAACAGATGCCGGGCCGTCAGGGCCAGCCCGATCGAAAGCGATCGACCGGCCTCGTACATATCCTTGAAATACCCCTTCATGCGTCTTCCCCGAATCGATCCTTGAACACCCATGTGCCGCCCGCGTCCAGATCTTCATTGGCCGGGTAGGGCACGGGCATGCCACGGTAAAACTCCGCGACTTTGTAATCCTTCCGAAGCGGCCAGCCTTCCCAGTCGTCGGGACAGAGGATGCGCCGGAAATCCGGGTGGCCGGAGAACTTCACCCCCACCATGTCGTAAGCCTCGCGCTCGTGCCAGTTGGCGGTAGGCCACACGGCGGCCACCGAGGCCACTTCTTCCAGCGAAGCGTCCATGGGGTTCTCGGAACGCTTTACGTCCACGTGGATCACCAGGCGATGCCCGAGTGAGTACGAATAGAGATGGTACACCACGCCGAGACGGTCTTTCCAGTCCATGCCGCTCAGGCACTGCATGCCGTCGAACTTCAACTCGGAATCGTCGCGGAGGAACAATCCCACGTCGGCCATGGCGGCGGGGGCCACCACCACCCAGCTGTCGCCATCGGCGTTCTCGACGTGTGCGGTGATCCGTGCTTCGCCGAATTTCGCCTTGAGCTTGCCGTAGATTTCCTGTGTGGTCATGCGGCGCGCTTCTCCTTAGGTCCCAGTTTCTCGCGGCCGTAGCGCTTAAGGAAGTGCTGATCCTTCTTCATCTTTTCCTGGAGAAGCATCAGCCCTTCGAGCAACGCCTCGGGACGTGGCGGGCAGCCGGGAACGTACACGTCCACCGGCACGATGAGATCCACTCCTTTGAGCACGTGATAGCCGTGCTGCCAGTACGGGCCGCCGCACGTGGCGCACGACCCCATGCTGATGCAGTACTTGGGCACGGGCATCTGTTCCCACAGGCGCTTAATGCGCGTGGACATTTTCATGGTGACGGTGCCGGCCACGATCATGATGTCGGCCTGACGCGGAGAGGCGCGAAACACTTCGGCGCCGAAGCGTGCGATGTCGTAGCGGGAGGCCGCGGCCGCCATCATCTCGATGGCGCAGCACGCCAGTCCGAAACCCAGAGGCCACGGCGAATTACCGCGCGCCCATCCCAGCAGTTTGTCGACCGAAGTGACCACGACGTTGCCGCCGTACTGGCCCTCGGGCACCACACTCTTTTCTGACATAACTCTATGGTCCTTAAGTTGTTGTCGATCACACGGCAGGCCCGTCTTGCCAACCCACCCGGGCTACATATTAAGACCCGGGTTGGCCGGAGTGCAAGTGCGCAACGATCCACAAAGATACACGATCGCAGCCCTCTAGCGTCCGCGCAAACTTGTGCCCCTCTGGAAGATATGACGCGGACGGCGTTCTGAACCTGTGCCGCCGGTCGGAGGGTCGGGCACGAGTGCGCACTCCTGCCCGTTTTCATATCACCAGTTGGATGCGTCCCTGAAAGAAGTGCGTCCCGCCCTGAAGCCCGAATCTCGAGAGCTTGCCGTAGCCGTAAGCGCACTCGAGCCTTAGGTGATCAGACATGTGCCAGTTCACCATGGGCGTGAGTCGCCAGAAGGCGCCGCCGTCCACCGGGCCATCTTTCAGATTGATGTAGGAGAATCGCAGCACGCCCTCCCAGGCGCCTGGGCCGCCCTCGAACACGGTTCGTGCAGGCGAGACCGACTTAAAGTAGCCGCCCACGGTGTTGAAAGCTCGAGTCTCACCGGTGACGAGCCAGCTCGCCATGGCATCGCCACCGTGGAATACAGGATCGCCTGTTTCCGGGGAGCCGACCTGCTGAAGGAAGTACTCACTGCCCAATAGCCACGAACCCGTGCGGTAGTACACTTCATAGGCCGCCAGGGTGGAATGGTGAGCCGGAAATTTGTCGGTGTCCACGAAATAGGGCGCGATGTTGAGTTCGGGACGAGAACGCAGCCGCAACTGGCCTCCGTCGACTTTGCCGTAGCGCACGCTGCCGGCCATGTGCAGCAACGTCTCACCGGCCCCTGCGAGCCAGGGCAGCCAGGCCAGACGAATTACAAACTGATGGTCGTACGTCGAAAATGATTGTCCCTCCGATACCCAGTCGGTGTAGCAGCCGATGTTCCACAGGAGCCTGTGGTTGGGCAAGTGGCCCAGCCACTTCACTCCATCGGCGAGTATGGGTACGGTGGCGTCGCTGATGGTGGCGCGCTCCATGGTCCAGTTTGAATACCCGGACATCACGCGATTCAGAGAGAATCCCTCCTTGGTGCGACCGATGAAGACGTGTCCCCAGAGTTCAGGAAGCGCCACCATGATCCCCGATTCCCGAAACAGCCAGGAGTCGGTTGCACCATCATACATGATACCCGCTGTATAGGTGACGTCGCGCTTAAACTTGAGCTTTCCTTTGAGCAGCAATCGCCCATCGCGCACTTTGGTATCGGCCTCGAGATCGAGTTGCTGCTTGCTTTCGGAGTCTTGCGCGAACGCGGCCAGATCCCACACGATGCCGGCGCCGATGCGAAGAGTGAAGAAGGGGCCCTCAAACTCGTTCAATTTGACAAACCTGCGCCGGGGCTCCGCCACATCGGCCTCGCCTGCTTCGATTGTGTTTTCGAGCAGGGAATCGGGAGCTGCATCAGAGCCCGCCTGGCCCCATGTCTGGCCTGCGCCGCAAGCCAACCAGAGCATGACGCCCCACCAGAGCTTCGTGGAGATTCTGGAATCCCGGGGTTGACGCCTCGACATGTGAATTGGACTTCGGGCCTAGACGCCGACGACGGTAGTGAGCAGCAAGGCCAGGAGAACTGCCGACACCATGCAGACGAGCCCCGGCAGCATGAAGCTGTGATTGAGCAGGTACTTGCCGATCTTCGTGGACCCGGTCTGGTCGAATGAGACGGCGGCCAGGAGCGTCCCGTAGGTGGGCAGGAAGAACACGCCATTGGCTGCGGGGTAGAAGGCGATCAGCATGGAAGCGGGCAGCCCCAGGGCCACCCCCACCGGCACCAGAATCGAAACGGTGGCCGCGGCGCTGAAGAGCATGGTGGAGAGCAGGAACAGTCCGGCTGCAAACGTCCATGGCGCTTTCTCGATAAGCCCCGAAATGCCGCCCACAATGTCGGCGCGGTTGCCCTCGAAGAAGGAGGATCCCAGCCACGACACACCGATGATGCAGATCACGGCCGTGATGCCGCTTCGCATGATGGTGCCTTTCATGGCCGCCTCGGGCGAGGCCTTGAACACGATCATGGTGAGTCCCGCCACCGCGATCATCACGATCATGATGGCGAAGCCCATGTCCACCTGGTCGGTCTCCATGGACCCGTCGCCCACCGGGTAGTGCGGGCGCACTTCGGGGAAGAGGCCAATCATCACCACCATGGCGATAGCGAAGAGGAACAACAAGGTCGATCCGCGTGCCGCTGCCAGTGCTTTGCCCTGCATCGGAGGCAGGGCTTCCGGAGGTTTCAGGGCGCCTGATTGCAACCGCTTCTGGTATTCGGGATCATCGGCCAGCTCCTTGCCACGCCACGCCACGGACAAGGCTCCCAAAAGCACCGCGACAAACGTGGAGGGCACGATGATGGCCATCATCTGTGGCAGGGACACCTGCTGCGCGGCCAGGAAACCGAGCACGGCCACAGTGGCCGCCGATATCGGCGACGCCACCACGCCCATGAAACCCGCGATCACGCTGATGGACAGCGGTCGTTCGGGCCGGATGCCGGCCTTGCGCGCCACCTCGCTGATCACCGGCAGCAGGGCGTAAATCACGTGCGTGGTGCCGGAAGCGAAGATCAGGAGGTACGTGACGATGGGCGCAACGAACGTGATGTTCTGCGGCCGCTTGCGCATGACCTTTTCGGCCAGCGACACGAGGTAGTCGAGACCCCCCGCGGCCTGCATGGTGGCCAGCGCGGTGATCACGGCGATGATCATGCCGATCACCACGCCCGGCGGGCCTCCCGGGGGCAGCCCAAAGAAGAACACGAACACCACCAGGCCGAGGCCGGCCACGGTGCCCAGTGCGATTCCCCCGAGGCGTGCACCCACCAGGATGCACGCCAGCAGAATCAGAAGTTCAATCCAGATCACGACGGAGCCTCGGCGCGATCAGTAGGTGTAGAACAGCTCCTGCAGTTCTTTCGTGGTCTGCGGTTTCAGAAGAGCCAGCGACAACAGGATGCGCGACTTCTGAGGATTCAGCTCGTCGGAGGCCACGAAGTTCATCTCGTCGTCGTTCACTTCCACATTGCGGCCCACGGTGCCCGTAGCCACGCGGCTGCTTCTCACTACGATCACGCCCTTCTTGGCCGCCCTGGCGGCCGCTTCGAGCGATACCTTGTTCATGTTGCCGTTGCCCACACCCGCGATCACGATGCCCTTGGCTCCGGCGGCCACGGAGGCGTCGATCAGGTCGGGCGACATGTCGGCGCAGCCGAACACCACATCCACGCGCGGCAGCTTGGTGACGCCATCGATCGAGAACTGGCTTCCGGTGGTGTGCTTCCATTCCGGCTTGCTGTACCAGTCGTTTTTCCCGTAGGCGGCCACGCCCACCACGCCGCGCACCGGCGACATGAAAGTCTGGATCGCGGTGGTGCTGGTCTTCGTGAGCGAATGGGCGGCGTGAATCCAGTCATTCATGACCACCAGGACGCCGCGTCCACGCGCCTGGGGATCCACGGCTACGCCCACTCCGTTGTAGAGGTTGAGGGGGCCATCCGCGCTCACAGCAGTGGAGGGGCGCATCGAGCCCACCATGATCACAGGCTTGTCGGTTTTCACCACCAGATTCAGGAAGTAGGCGGTCTCTTCCATGGTGTCGGTGCCGTGCGTGACCACGATGCCGTCCACATCATTCCCGGCGCAGAGTTCGTTGATTCGCTTCGCCACGGTCATCATGATCTCGAATGACATGTCCTGTGAACCCACGTTGGAGATCTGTTCGCCCTTGATGTTGGCGAGCTCGGTGATCCCCGGAACGGCGGTGAGCATGGCGTCGATCGTGACGGCGCCGGAGGTGTAGCCCGACTGCGTCCCCGTGGCGGCGGCGCCGGCAATGGTGCCGCCCGTGGCCAGGATGGTGATGTTGGGGAGCTTTCCGGACTGCGCCCAGAGCGGGCTGGAGATGGCAACCACCAGCACGAGCGCACACAGCAGCGTAAACCTGAGTGTCTTCATTTTGAATCCTCTCCGATGTATGTGTCCTTGCCCTTATGGCTTCTTGTAGAGTGTGACATCCAGCCCCGTGAGTTTCACCGGGTCGAGCAGTTCGGTGATTTGAGCTTCGGTGAGAATCTTCTTTTCGCGAATGATTTCGAGAATGCCCTTGCCGCTCTTGTACGCATCGTTGGCCAGCTCGGTGGCTTTTTCATAGCCCACGATCGGGTTGAGCGCCGTCACGATGCCCACTGTGGTTTCCATGTAATGTGCGAGCACCTTTTCGTTCACCGTGATGCCATCGATGCACTTTGTGCGGAAGGCGATCGAGACGTTGTAGAGTAGATGCTGCGACTCGAGAACAGCCAGCCCTTCCAAGGGCTCATAGGCGTTGAGCTGTAACTGACCGCTGTGTGCGGCCAGCGTCACGCCGTAGTCGTTGCCCATGACGCGGAAGGCCACGATGTTCACCAGCTCCGGAATCACCGGGTTCACCTTGCCGGGCATGATCGACGATCCCGGTTGCAGGGCGGGAAGATTAATCTCGAACAGGCCCGCACGCGGCCCCGAGGTCAGTAGAATCAAGTCACCGGCGATCTTCGACAACTTGATCGCCAGGCTCTTGAGCGCCGACGAGTACACCACGAAGCCCTGCTGGTCCCAGGTGGCCGCGATCATGTCTCCCGCCGGCACGATGGGTTTGCCCACCAGCTTCGCCAGGTGAGCGGCGCACTTCTCGGGATAGCCCTTCGGCACGTTGATGCCGGTGCCGATGGCCGTGGCGCCCATGTTCACACTGTAGAGGTACTTCTCGGCGTCCTGAAGCAGCTTGATTTCACCTTCGAGCGAAGACGCGAAGGCGTGGAACTCCTGGCCCACCGTCATGGGCACGGCGTCCTGCATCTCCGTGCGGCCCATTTTCACGATCTGCAGAAACGCGTCGCCCTTGAGGCGGAAGGACGCCACCAGCTTCTGAAGTTCGGCGACCAGCTTGTCATTGCGCAGGAGAAACGACACCTTGATGGCCGTCGGATAGGAGTCGTTGGTGGACTGCGACATGTTGAGGTCGTCGTGCGGCTCGACGTACTGGTACTCGCCCTTCTTGTGGCCCGACAGTTCGAGCGCGATGTTGGCGAGCACCTCATTGGCATTCATGTTGGTGGAGGTTCCCGCGCCGCCCTGGTACCAGTCCACCAGGAACTGGTCGTGGTACTTGCCGTCGATCACGGCCTGGCAGGCCTTCTCAATGGCGGCCAGCCGGTCGGGCTTCATGGCGCCCACGTCGGTGTTGGCTTTGGCTGCCGCGAGCTTCACCATGGCCCAGGCTTCCACGAATCCGGGGTAGTGGTTGATCAGCACGCCTGAGATCTTGAAGTTTTCCAGCGCGCGCATCGTTTGCACGCCGTAGTAGGCGTCGGCCGGAATCTGTTTCTCGCCGAGCAGGTCGCGCTCGGTCCGCGTGGCCTGCTGTGCCGAGGCGGACGTGGCGCCAAGCACAAGCAGGGCCAGGATCAGGATGAAGGAATGGGGCTTATTCAAGCGGAACTCCATTTCTGCGCTCATTCAGCGCGTTGGGCCGGGGAGCCTGCCGGGATGTCAGGATCGGTAAAGACGGCAAGAGCACGCCGATTAGCCGGTGGTCCAGGCACGGCTCAGGCTCTTTCCTGCGCGCAAAATATAGGGATTAGGCGAGCCGCCGGTCAACTGACGTCCACACGCTTCTGTTCCCCGCGGTAAAAGGCTGCACCGGGCCGAGCGAAGGCCGTTACGCAAAAGATGCGGCGCTTACTCCCTGCTCAACGGAAGCCAGAGAGCACTGCGTGCTGGTGACTATGACTTAATTGAGAGATGTCCAGACGATTCGGAACTCAGAGGCACCCATCACCTGGCTTTGCGACTGCCGGTTCGCATCGGCACCAGATTAACTTCTACCGTGCGGTTCAGCGCAGCCGCCACGCGTTGAAGCAACTGGAGGCTTCGCCCCCTGTAATCGGCATCCTCCAGCTGACAAATGACTGAAGCGGATGTGCCAACGCGTTTAGCGAGCTGGACCTGGGTCAGTCCAGCATCTGTTCTGAGATCGTATAGCTGGCGAGCGATCTGAGCGCTGATTCGGGCAAATTCCAGGTCGGCAATCGCATCTGGATCGTTTGCGACATAATTCCTATACACGAACTCAAGGGCATCTCCCTTGACGTGTCTGCTGGGCCTGGCCATCGCTCATCAGCCCTGAGGGAAAGTATGCGCCTGGATGTCTGACTCGACGAGACGGCGACGCCGAACAGCCAGTCTGATCTCGCCTGCAGGCACTCTGCTCTGCTGCTTTGCGAATCCATGGGTGACGACCACGACTCCAATCATGAGGCCCTCGTGATGTCGCGGTGAC
>DAIOGN010000057.1:0-19375 GCA_036745245.1 Candidatus Zixiibacteriota bacterium | reverse complement strand
TCTTCGACTGGGGCGCCCACACGTTTTCCGCCTGTCGCCAGGTGGACCTGCGCGTGGACTCCGAGCGTACTCCCGCACTTCGACTCGCGCCTCTTGTGTATGCGGCCGCGGGAGCACTTCATGCCGAATCGCGCGTGGTGGGGCTGCACGTACTGCTCGATCGCAGCCTGATCACGAAGCTGTCGCCGTCTCGTTTGCGAATCTGGCTCGATCGCGCCGACTTCGTCACGCTGGTGGCACCGCGGCTTCGGGAGCCCGACTTCACGCACGCCGATCTGGTGTCGTTGTTCGAGCGTCTCTCTCCGCTCTGGGAGAGCCCCGACCGCTTCTTCCACCTGCAGGTGGACCGCAGCATCAAGCCGGCCTTCTTTCCCTGGAATCTGCTCTCCGTGACCTGCCCGGCCGCCGATCTGGCGCTGCACCTCCAGGCCGATGGAGGATTGTATCTCTGCGCATCGCGCACACCCTTCGCCTCCATCGAGAATCCCGCGCTGTTCGCAGATGCGGTGGAACGTCATCTGGCGAAATGTGAGGGTGAGATGTGCGAGGGGCTGTCGCTCGATGCCCGCTAGGGGATGGCTTTTCGAGCGCCGCATCGCTATCGTTCTTCTGTTCCCGCGCCTGCAACCGACATCCCACATATGACCTCCGGCGGAGTTGTCTTTGGCCCGCGCGCCTGGTGCGCGCTTCTGTTGTGTTGTCTGGCCGGTCCGGCGGCTGCCGAGACCATCCACTGGCCGCTGAAGCCCTTCTTCGAGCCGCACCCCATAGGCAACAGCTACGGCGAGTACCAGTGGTACGGCGGCGCGCCCTACTACCATCCCGGCATCGATGTCCTCGGTGAACCGGGCGACTCCGTGTTCGCGGTGAAGGCCGGGTTCGTGAAGGCCGTGCTCACCACGTCCGCCGATCTTCACTGGCGCGTGGCGATCGGCGATTCCGCAGGAAGCGTGGCGTGCGACGCCTATTTGTACGCCCACCTGATTCAGAGTTCCATCCAGGTGGCCCCGGGGGACGCGGTGGCTCACGGGCAGTATCTGGGGCGTCTCGTGACCTGGCCCGTGGCCGATTTTCACCACTGCCACTTCGTCAAGATCCGCAGATCCGGCTATCCGTGGCCGTCCGACTGGCAATTCATCCACGATCCGCTCGACTTCATCGCCGACAAGACCGACCTGGTGGCGCCTGAGTTTGTGTTGCTTCCGAATGGCAGCTGGACGGCCTTCTACCCCAACGGCGCCACATCGTATCTGGCTCCCGGCGACACGCTGTCGGGCGCGCTCGATTTCCTCGTGTCGGTGCGCGACCGGATCGTTCACCCCACCTGGTACGTCGCCCCCTTCCAGGTGAACTACAGGTTCAAGAACGACAGCCTGAATTATCCGGCCACCATCTCCGTGGAATTTGGCGACACCCTGTGGTGGGATGAAGGCATGGACATCATCTACCGCGACGACGCCACGTACGATTCGAAGGGCGATTACAACGACCGTGAGTTCTATGTCATCTGCACCAATACCGATGGCGACAAGTGGATCGAACCATCGGATGCCGACAGCGCCTGGTTTACGGGCGACTATCCCAACGGGGAGTACTGGCTGCAGGTGTCGTGTGTGGACCGCTTCGGAAACCGCGACGACGAGAGCCTGCAGGTGGTGCTGAACAACGTGTTCACGTTCTCAGGCCAGGTCACACTGGCCGACATGCCGCCCCCGAGCTCCGGCACCGTGGTGAGCTTGCCTGAACTGGGGCGATCTGACACCACCGGTGCGACCGGGCAGTTCTCAATTCCGGGCATCGGTCCCGGACATTACCAGGTGCGCGTGGAACGTGGGGGCTACGACTCCGTCTGGGCGCAGGAGCACATTACCACGCGCCAATCATCCCGCACCTGGGTGCTTCAGCCCAAGGCGGGCCTGCGCGGAGATCTCAACCACGATGGTGTGGTGACTTCGTCCGACATTCTGCTTCTGGTGAACTATGTGTTTAAGAGCGGCCCTGCGCCAGCTCCCCTGAGTGCGGGGGATGCCAACGGCATTCCGCCGATCACGTCAGGCGATATCGTGTACCTGGTGGCCTACGTATTTAAAGGCGGGCCGCCTCCACCGCCCTTGTAGCAAAGCGGTGACCCGGCGCTACTGAACCACAATCTGGCCGGGAACGAATCCCACCCGCGGAGCGGAAAGTCCCGAGCGATAGGATATGCCCAGTGCGTTGGGCACAATCTGGGACGTGGTATCCACTGCGTAAACTCCAGGCGGTTGCCCGACCGGCACTGCGAATCTCAGTTTGATGAGGGGCCCACTTCCCGGGGCCACATAGTCGAGCGGATCACTCAAGTCGAACATGAGCAGCGACACCACGTTTATTGAATCGAATCGACTGCTGATGATATCCATGCCTCCGATCGGAAATCTGGGAGAGATCTTTGCCATCGTGTCGAACAGGATCTCCGGGGACGTTTTGAGCCAGATGTTGAGCCCCGCCACGCCGGAGTCGGGATTCACAAGCACCAGTTCCACTTCCGCAGTATCCCCCGCAAACACCGTGTCGCTCGTGATGTACACCGTGTCGACCGGAGGCACGAGTGGCACAGAGGTCACCTGGATGAGCACGATCTCGCTGTCGGACATCCCGTCGGACTGTGCGCGAAACACCACCGAGTAGTTGCCAGTCTGCGAGGCCAGCGGGGTCCACTCGAACGAGCCTGTGCCATCGAGGTTGTCGGTGAAGTCGGCGCCCGAGGGCAAACTCGAGGTGGAAAGCGCTGGCCAGGCGCCTCCGCCTCCCTGTGCGGTGACCCCGAAGGTGAGGAGGTCGCCCTCCATCACGCTCTTGGCGCCAATGGGCGTGAGCACGGGCGGGGCGGCCGGCTCTGAGGGCGAGTTGGAGCACGCCGCCAGGGCCAGGCATACCAGAGTCGCAGCACACAGCCGCAGTGTGCGCATCGCTGCAACGAAGGTGGTGGAGTTCACTCTTCTAAGGGCTCAAGCGTTGGTTGGACGAAGGTACATTATAGTAGTATGCAAATAAGGCGCCAGTAGTTCCGCCGGCGGGCGCCAACTCTCCGGGATTACTTCAAATACACCACTTTTCGAGTCTGGCGCAGGCCTGAGTTCTCGGCTCGGATGAGATAGACGCCCGAGGCGGCCTGGCCCGTTTCCTCCGGACTCCACCGGAGCCGGTGCAGGCCGCTGGTCTTCGCCACTCCGCTCCAGCGGGTGACCGTGCGTCCCAAGAGGTCCACCACGGCCACCGACCAGTGCCCCCGCGAAAGCGACAGCGTGAAGGTCACGGCACCGTTGAACGGATTTGGATACGGCGTCGCAAGCAGAGGGGTCTCCGGAAGTACCGGCAGATCGACCACGGAGGCAGCACGATCCAATTCGAAGCGTGCAACGGCGTCGCCGTCGGCCGCCCAGATCGTGTCGGCAAGAAGGGCCACGCACGTGGCGATGCTGCACGTTGGAAACGAGTCGATCGGTTCCAGTGGCAGTCCGGTCTGCCACAGCCAGGCACGAACGTGGCGGCTGGAGTCGGTGGTGACCACAGTTTCCTGAGCCACGTCGAAGGACCGCAGGCCGGGTACGCCGAATCGATCCGCTTCGAGGAGCTGGCTGCCGTTCCACTGCCACCGCACGAGCTGACTCGTTCGATTGCGGCCCCAGAGGTCCGACGATCGCCACACCAGTTCGTCGAACACTTCGCCCGCGTTCACAGTGGCTACGGCTCCGGCACCCGGAGTGATTGCGTCGTACACATGCACTCCCGAATCGCGCACCGCGATCGCCACCACTCCGGGGCCACCGGCCATGGCCGTGATCGATCCGCACACGGCGATGCGATCAACCTCGGCGGGCACGTTGGGAGGATCGAGCTCGTACACCACAAGACCTGTATCACACGCGCCATCGCCCGCCACAAACAGAAGGTCGCCGGTAATGACGGCTCGTCGTCCCACTCCGCCCGCGGGGACCACCGCATACGGTTGTGGCGAGGCCGATCCCAGATCGGCCACGGCCACTCCGCCCAGGAGGCTCGTGGCGGCCAGGTGGGGCCATTCCACATCCAGCGATAACGTGTTGTAGGGATGGGACACCACGAGTGGCTCGTCCGCACCCAGACCATACACGCCCGCGAAGTCGGCCAGCGCCAGCACGCCCTCGGGAGTGCTCTCGAGATCTCGTACATACCCGGGGAAACTCGACTGATGCGACCAGAACGGCGAACCCAGGGTGAACAGATTCAACAGCGCCAGGCCACGCTCCACGGTGAGCAGTGCCATCTCGTGGTGTCGGCCTGCGGCGGCGCGCGGAGTGCCCCCATACGAAACGCGCGTCTCGGGCAAGAGCGGCTGCCCGCGTTCGAACAGCTCCATGTCTCCGAAGAAATCCACTCCGATGCATGCCGCGTCCGTAAGGACCAGGCGGCCGAACGACCCCGACGAGGCCCAGGCGTACAACCCGCCCGTGAATTGATCCGCCTGCGTCGTCGCGAGGCGCAGTCCCGAAAACCCGAACGCCAGAAACAGCGAGTCGCCTGCCCATTGCACGGCCTGTGCGAAATCACCCAATGGAAGCGAGTCGAGCAATTCAGAGCCGGTGCTGCGCAGTCGCACGAGAAATGCGATATCGGCTCCGGCCACAGCGGCGGTGCTGTCTCGCAGAGAGATGTAGGCCACCGGCCGGCCCACCGGAGGCCGCCATTCCAGAAGAGAAGCGGGGGCGGTTGCGCGCGCCTTGAAGCGCACATGTGTTGTGCCCACTACGGCGGCCACAAAGTCTGCCGAGCCCGACATGGAGCCCGCCACGCCTGGAAGCGGCAACGTCGACAGCGTGTGCCACGTGGACCCGCGAAGTTCTGCGCCGCGCAAAACTGAGTCGGCGGTGCACCAGAAGAGCGTGGAGTCGCCTCCCCACAATGCGGTGACCCGTGGCCCCGGACGCCTCTCCAACAAGTGCGGCACGAAGTCGGGCTCCCAATCCCACAATTCCAGACCGCGTCCGTATCCGAGCGCCATGAAGCGATCGCCCGCGGCCAGGCCGACGGGCTGTGTCCAGAGGGACGTGGGGCCCGGGCTGCCGGCGAAACTCAGGCCACCGTGCGCCACACCTGTTAACACAATGGCGGTAGCGCCCGTCCTCAACCACTGATAGATTCCGCCCATGCCGAACCAGAGTATACGCCCCCAGACTGCTTCTCCGAAATGAATCAGCGATTTCGCGCGGCGATTTTTGACTTCGACGGCGTGCTGGTGGACAGCGCGGAAATCTACCGACAGGCGCTGTCGGAGGCCGTCGCGCCCGTGGCACGCGAGGACTGGCCGCGATTGTACGGCATGACCACGGCCGAAGCCGTGGTGTTCGCCTCGGGCGGAACGCTTCCTGAGCTGAAAGCCGAGTCCGTGGCTGCGCAAATCGACCGGCGCGTGGGAACGCTTCTGGCCCAGGGACCTCCCAAACGCGACGGGGCCTTCGTCACCTTGAGCGAATTGAAGCAGGCAGGATTGTTACTGGCCGTGGCCTCGTCGGCCAGCCGGCTGGCGCTCGATGTCACACTCGATGCGCTCGAATGGAGACCGCACTTTCAGACGGTGATTGGACGAGAGGACGTGCCGTTTCCCAAGCCGCACCCCGGTGCGTACGCGCGCGCCGCGAAGGATCTGGGTGTAACGCCTCAGTCCGCATTCGCCATCGAAGACACCGACATCGGTGTCCGCTCGGCCAAAGGGGCCGGTTTGTTCGCCGTGGCTCTGGGCGGCACGCAGACTCCCGAGGAACTCCGGGAAGCCGACCTCTACTTCGACTCGTTCGGGGACCTGCGGGCTTCCGTGTGGTATCAGAGGCTCCTGCCCGCCGCATGAGACCGTCGTGCCGAATCATCGCGTGGGCCTTGTGCGCCTGCTGTGTGGCGCCGGGATGCGCCGAGGAGGCGCCGTTTCCTGATCAGATTCCAGCCGTGGTGGCCACGCTCGGGCAGTTTCATGAGTCGTGGTCCCAGAGACAGCGCGCGCCGTTCGACTCCGTGTGCACCGACCGTGAACTGTACGACGTCCTCATGAATGCGTTCGAAGGCGACTCGCTGGCCGTGCTCAGCCGTCGCATCCACAATCCCATCGATTCGGCCGACGTGGTGATGACCGTGGGCCGTTACAGCCGGGACGTTGACAGCATCACGGTCCGGTACGAACTCGAACTTTACATGCAGAGGGAAGGAGACCAGTTCTGGATCGTGGCGCACCGGCTGACCCGCTCCCTCCCATAGCGGGCGCCGAGAAACGGCGCTACGTGTTCGAGATGTTTCGCACGCTGGCGCCCGAGTACGACCGTTGGAATCGGGTGCTCAGCCTGGGGCTCGACCGTGTCTGGCGAAGGCGGGCCGTGCGGGATCTGGCCGGCTGTCGCCGGGTGTGCGACCTGGGCGCGGGCACGGGCGACATGAGCGCGGCTCTGCTCTCCTGCCCCGGCTTTCAGGGGCACATTCTCGCGCTGGATCCCACCGTGGAACTCTGGAAGCACGCCGACCCGAGCAACACGCAATTGCGCACACGCTGCCGGTTCGCCTGCGCGGAGGGAGAACACATTCCACTTCAGGACGGATCGTGCGACGGGGTGATCTCGGGGTTTGTGATGCGCAACTTCTTCGATCTCGAGCTGGCGCTGCGCGAGTGCGCTCGCGTGGTCCGGCCCGGAGGGCGAGCCGTGTTTCTGGAGATGGGGCATCCGCGCAATCAACTCTGGCGGCGGCTCTTCAGGTGGTACTTCCAGAGGCTCCTGCCCGCAGTGTGCCGGAGGCTGGCGAACAACAGCGAAGCCTATCGCTACCTGCCGGGTTCGGTGGCGCGATTCCCCGGGCAGGAAGAGGTGCGCTCGCTCTTTCTGGCCAACGGGTTCCGACAGGCTGTGTATAAGGAATACTTTGGAGGAGCCGTGGTGGCCTACCAGGCCACGCGCTGACCGCATGAACAAACAGATTCTCACTCGCGCCGCACTCATCGTGCTTCTGGCCACGGTGCTGGCTTTGGCCCACAACGCGGTGTCGCCGCATCGTATCGCCTATGTGGGCACCTGGCCCTCCACGTTCGGCACGGACAGTGCCGCGGTGCCGCCTTCCTATCAGGAGGACGATCCGCCGATTCTCCGCCTGGATGAAGCGGCGGCGTACTTCCAGTCCGCCGGGGCTCAGTTCGTCGACGCGCGTGACGAGGCCGATTACCAGCTCGGCCATATCCCGGGAGCCATCAACTTCCCGTTCGACTATTACGACGACCATGCCGGAACCGTGCTGCCCAGGCTCGACAAGGAACGTGACATTGTCACCTACTGCGGCGGCGCCGACTGCGAACTGTCGCTCTACATGGCGCGCCAGTTACGCAATGAGGGCTACACGAAGATTCACATCTTCTTTGGCGGGTTCACTCAGTGGCAGGAGTCCGGGCTGCCCGTGGAGGTGCCCGAACCATGAACTTCCTGCGCCATCCCGCGCTGGGCCTGGTCACGCGTCTTGCGGTGGGCGGCATCTTCGTGTATGCCAGTCTCGACAAGATTGCCCACCCCGACCTGTTCGCCCGTATTGTGTTCAACTATCACCTGGTGCCGGCGCCGCTTATCAATCTCGTAGCGCTGCTTCTGCCGGCCACGGAGCTTTTGGCAGGCGCGCTCCTGATCCTGGGCGTGTGGCCGCGCTCCGCGGGTCTCGTGCTTACGGCGCTCACCCTGGTGTTCATCGTGGCCCTGTCGATCAACTGGTTCCGCGGCGTGAGCCTGGAGTGCGGTTGCTTCACCGCGTCCTCCAAGGCCAAGGGAGCCATCGGCGACCTCATTCTGCGCGACATCGCATTACTGGCGGCCGCTGCACACACCACGTTTCTTGCCCGCCCCTGGGCCGCGCTGCGTCCCGAGCCCGACACGGCTCTGAGTACAGGCACGGTCGTCGACTGATTGTGATGGGTGGTCTTTCCGGCCCGGGCCGATACTTCAAGCAGTGATGACCCTCCGCCGGAATCTTGGTCCGGCCGTTCTGGTGGCGTGCCTGGCCTGTGTGTGGACCGTGCAGGGAGGCGCGGGCGACACGCACCGCGTGCTGCGCGTGGTCGACGGCGACACCGCCGTTCTTGAAGACGGGGAAGTGGTGCGCATCCTGTCCATCGACACGCCAGAACGCGGCGACACGCTGTACCGCGAGGCCACGGAGTACCTCAAGAGTCTCCTGGAGGGCAGGAACGTGAGCCTGGAGCTCGGGCGAAGGCGCCGCGACTCCTACCACAGGCTCCTGGGACATCTCTGGATCGGTGACACGCTCGTGAGCGAAAAACTCGTGGAGGCGGGCATGGCGCGGCTGTATCCGTTTCCCGAAGACACAGTGCACCTGAGGCGCCTCGTCCTCGCCCAAACGCGGGCGCGTGTTTCAAAGACGGGGATCTGGCAGATGCCTGCGCCCGAAAGATGCTCCGTTTACGTAATCCATCCCACGTCGCTGCGCTTTCATCGCCCCACTTGCCGGTCAGCCCGCACGCTCACAGACAGCACCTCCAGGACTCGGGAGGAGTTACTCGACTCAGGCCTGGCGGCCTGCCGCAACTGCCGCCCGTAAGCTCAACCCGGCCCTTCCCGGGGCCGTCCTATTTCTGATCAAACCGCCGGCCGGCCATCAGGCGGCCCCTCCGTTCTCCCGATACGTTCAGGGAAGAACGTTCTTCCGGGGGGCACGCATACATGGCATCAGTTCTCATCGTCGACGATAAAGACAGCCTGCGCGACATGCTGGCCAAGACGCTCTCCCTGGAAGGCTACGAGGTGGAGACGGCGTCCGACGGCGAGGACGCGCTCCGCATGGCTGACTCTCGCCGATTCGATGTGGTGCTCACCGATCTCAAGCTCCCCAGCATGGATGGCATCGAGGTGCTCTCGCGCCTCAAGGAGATGGACCCCTCTCAGGAAGTCATCATGATGACCGCCTTCGGCACGATCGAGACGGCCGTCCACGCCATCAAACTGGGAGCCTTCGACTTTCTCACCAAGCCGTTCGATCCGCAGCACCTCACGCTCCTGCTCAATCGCGCCCTGGAGAGCCGACGGCTGGCCGCCGAGAATGTGCTGTTGCGCGAGGAGTTGTCCCTGCGCCTGGGATCCACGGACATCATCGGCACCAGCTCCGGCATTCGCGAAGTGGCCGACCTTGTGCGCAAGGTGGCCAACTCCGACTCCACCGTGCTTTTGGTGGGCGAGAGCGGCACCGGCAAGGAACTGTTCGCGCGCGCGATTCACATGCTGTCGGGGCGGCACAAACGGGCCTACGTCACGATCAACTGTGCGGCCATTCCGCGTGAACTGCTCGAGAACGAGTTGTTCGGCTCGGAGCGGGGCGCGTTCACGGGCGCCGTCGCGCGCAAGATCGGCAAGTTCGAAGTGGCCGACGGCGGCACCATCTTCCTCGACGAAGTGGGCGACCTGGAATTGTCCCTGCAGGCCAAGATCCTGCGCGTGCTCCAGGAGAGGCAGATCGAGCGCCTCGGCGGCAACAAGCCCGTCGACGTGGACGTGCGGGTGATCGCCGCCACCAATCTCGACCTGGCCGCCGGCATCCAGGCCGGGAAGTTCCGCGAGGACCTCTATTATCGCCTCTCCGTGTTTCCGGTGACCGTGCCCCCGTTGCGGGAGCGCCCGGAGGACATCCCCGTGCTCGCCGATCACTTCGTGAAGAAGTATGCCAGTGAGATGAAAAAGGGCGAGGTGCGCCTCAACGCCGAGGCCCGCGATCTCCTGTGCAAGTACCACTGGCCAGGGAACGTTCGCGAACTGGAGAATACCATCGAGCGCGCCATGATTCTGTGCGAAAGGCGCACGATCGGCCCGGAACAGCTCGCCATCCGTCTGCGCACCAGCGAGGAGATCGTGCTGCGGGACGGAGCCGGTCTCAAGGAGATCGGACAGAACGCCGCGGCCCGCGCGGAGCGCGCCACCATCGTGCGGGTGCTCAAGGAGACGCGCGGCAACAAGCGCAAGGCGGCCGCTGTGCTGAAAGTGGATTACACCACGCTCTTCGAAAAACTCAAGCGCTACGAGATCGACTACCGCAGTCTGTAAAAAGTAGGGTCAGACTCGACTTTCCGAGCGGCCGGACACATCGAGTCGCACCCTGGGTACAAGGAAAGTCGAGTCTGACCCTACTTTTTAACTAGGGGAACACCGGCGGCAGTCCGCCCTTGAACACGTAATTCACCAGATGGATGATGTCTCCCGACGCGATCGGCGGGAGGCCGTTAATCTCGCCCACCGCGATGGGATCGGGCGCGGGGCCCGACTTGAACACGTAATTCACCAAGAGGATAATGTCGGCCGACTCCACCGTGGTATTGCGGTTCATGTCGCCTACCAGGAGGGTTTGCCACACGAGCGTGAACGTCGAGTCCAGGTCGTCGGGCAGGCGTCGCGTAAAGCCGACCGAGTCCTGGATCACCACGTAGTACTCGTAGGTGGTGAGGTAATTCGACGGTGCGGGAAGTGTGGCTTTATAGGGTGCGGAAAGCGCGGCTCCAAGCAGACTGCCAGGAACAAGCGGCACCCCGTTGAAGCCGGGCTGGCCCTCCTCCCGGTAATACAGGGACGAACTCGACAGGTTGACCGGCGAGAGGGATCCAGCCGTAATCTCCACATCATGCGTGGTCTCGTAGGAGACCAAAACGTCGGGCGGGGCAGCCACCGAGGCCGCAATCGAACCCTCATAGTCGAGCGCGGCATTCACGTTCACGATCCCCCAGCCGAAGGTGTTGTCCGGAGTGGAGGGATCGCTTGCGGTCTGCATGAGTGCCTCACGCACCATGAGCGGATTCCATGTGGGATGGGCCTCGAGCAATAATGCCGCACACCCGCCCACGAGCGGACACGAGAATGACGTGCCGCTGGAGGCGCCGTAGGTGTTGGTGCCCGCTGAGGAAGCCACGGCATCCGACGACCCGCGCGCGCACACTTCCGGCTTGATGCGCCCGTCCTCTGTGGGACCGCGTGACGAGAACCCGGAAATGGCACCGGTGGAGGTCACCGAGCCCACCGAGAGCAGATAGAAGCCATCCACGGGGGCGCCGATGGTGCGGGCGCCGGGTCCGCCGTTGCCCGCCGAGTTGCACACCACGATGCCGAGCGTGGCGGCCAGGTTGGCGGCCTGCGTGGTGATGGGCGTGATGCCGTCGTAGTCGGACAGGGCATACCAGTCGCTGTAGGTGAGCGAGCTGGAGATGACGTCGGCGCCGATCGAGTCGGCCCACTCCATCGCGGCCATCCAGTTGTCTTCTTCCACCGGAGTTTCGGAGCGGATGTCCTCAGTCTTGGCCAGCACGAAGGACGCTCCATACGCCGGCCCATAGAGCTGTCCCGCGGCGGCTCCACCCAGCACCGACCAGGTGGAGGTGCCGTGGCTGTGAGCACCCGGGTCGTCCTCCGGTTCGTTCTGCACGTCGCCGTCATCGAAGACGAAGTCCCATTCGGCGACGAGGCGTGAATCGACGAGGGCCGCGGCGAAGGCGTCGTGGTCCTTGCGGAAGCCGGTGTCGAACATGGCCACGAGCACTCCCGCGCCCGTGTACCCACGGTCGTGCGCGAGGTGAACGTTGATCTGTTGAATCTGTGCGGTGGACGGACCGTAGTTGAGGGACGCAGAAGGCACGGGGGCTGCGGAATACTCACGCTCCACACCGATGTGTGGATCACGCACAAACCGGGCCACCGGCAGGATCTGAGCCACTTCGGGCAGCGATGCCAGTGGAGCGAGCAGGTCCGGCTGGTAGTCCACCGACACAGCGTTCAGCCAGCGGCTGACTCTGTGAATGCGCGCGCCGGATCTCCTCACGGCGTCGATGTACTCGGCCGCCACCGGCTGCCGATCGTCGGTGTCGAGCGACACGCCTCGTTTCACGCGCCTCTGGAGCGCGCGCGATGAGAGAGGCACGAACTTTCCGGCGGCGCTGCCGCGATCCGCAAAGCGCACCCAGACCCGGTCGGGTGGATTTGACAGCCCCGTTCCCGACGCAAGTCGGGGATGAATTACGTTGGAGCGCACTGCCGGTTTCGTTACCGGCGGACGAACTCCGGAGTCGGCGGCGGCGGGGATGGCCAAAGCCAAAAGCCCGATGACGAGCAGGTGCCGTAGAGCCACAGCAGGTTTTCTCCTTTGTGAGGGCAGATTCAGCGGGGGCGTCGCGGGAACGTCGTAAACCCAATCTACCGGTCGCGCGTCAATTGTCAACGGAGACCCCGTATTCCGCGCCACGGCCGAACCGCACTGCAATAGGGAGGACTATGGGCCGGCCCCCACACTTCGGGCGCCAGGTGGTGATGAACTCGTCCGGAGGTGGCCTCTGGAGAGGCCTGCGCGACCCGCCGGATCCCCCGAAGTGCCTGATCGGAAATGGCTTAGAGGTCGGGAGCACCGTGCCGATACAACGTCAGGGACCGGCATGTCTGTTGCTCAACAGAGGTCAGGAGAATATGGCTATGAAGGCAGTCAGGTTACGGAAGGACGACGGGTTCACCCTCATCGAAGTCATGGTGTCCTGTATCGTGCTGGCCATCGGCGTGCTGGGACTGGCGCCACTGATGGCGGTTTCGATCACGGGCAACGCCTTCTCCAATGAGGCCACCCGCGCCAACGTCATCGCCCAGGACAAGATCGAGGAGCTGAAGAACGCAGCGACGTTCGCCAGCCTGCCTCACGTCGACTCCGCGGGCGTGGACAACCACTACTTTTACATGGCACGCGTAGACAACACGGCCACCGACGGCACCGTGCCGGCCGGTGTGTTCAAGATCTTCGTGCGCGTGAACTGGACTGACCAGGCCGGCGTGGCGCGCCGACTGGAGTTCTTCACCTACAGGACCATCTGACGGGCGGCACTATGAAACTCTGGCATAATCAGCGGGGCATTACGTTCATCGAACTCATGACCGTGGTGGCGGTGATCGGCATCATGTCCGCCATGGCGGTGCCGAGCTTCCTGTCCTACATGCCCAAGCTCAGGGTGAAATCGGCGGCGCGCGACGTGGTGTCGCAGCTTCGCCTGGCGCGCTCGAAGGCGGTGGCCGAGCGGCGGCCGTACGGCGTGTCCTTCAATCTGGGCAACCGCTCCATGATCACGTTCGCCGACACGAATGACCCGGCGTCGCAGTCGTACTCGGTGTCCGACTCTCTCTTGAACGCGGACACCCTCTCCAACGACATCGCCCTCAATTCGTGCACGTATGCAAACAATTGCGTGGTCTTCAGCTCCACCGGCGCCGCCAGCACCTCCGGCGACCTCCAGGTGGTGACCGGAGACGGTTCCATTATCATGTCCATTAATGTGCTGGCTTCCACGGGGCGGGTGCGCCTCTCCGAGCTAGGCACCTGACCTGACATAACTTACCCTCGCCGGACCCCGGCACCCAGGCGGCCAAATCTGTAGTGGCCGCCTTAATTTTTATGGGCGCAAGTCGATAAGACTACTGACGTAGCGTCCCCTGACTCGTGCAGGGGGCAATCGCACAAGGGGTTCTGGAGGCATCATGTTGAATTTCGGACGGACTGCCAAAGAGGTGACGGGACTGGATGTCGGTGCCAACAGCATCAAGTTGGTGAAGCTCGAGCATAAAGCGGGCGGCCACGTTCTGAAGGCACTCGGAATCAGAGAGCTGCCGCCGGAATGCATCGTGGCGGAGGAGATCAAGGACCGCGAGCAGATCGTCTTCGAGCTGCAGAGCCTCATCGATGAGGTGGACCCCAAGACTCGCGACGTGGTCGTGTCGATCTCCGGCCACGGCGTGCTCACCGACAAGATCACGATCGACCGGAAGTCGGGCGCCGAGGCCGAGCAGGCCATTCTGTTCGAAGCCGAGCAGCGCGCGCCCTTCGACGTGGAGGATGTGACCCTCGACTACCACGTGATCACCGTGCACGAGGAGACGGGGAAGATGGATGTGCTCCTCGTGGCGGCCCGTAACGAATTCCTGCACGAGTACCTCGAGCTCATTCAGGCGGCCGGGCTTCGCCCCGTGGTGGTGGACACCGACGCCTTCGCCATTCTCAACGCCTACGAAATCAATTACGACTCCGACCCCTCGCGCGTCACCGCACTGGTGAACGTGGGATCGGATCTCACCAACTGCACCTTCCTGGTGGGCGGCCTGTACCACTCCACGCGCGACGTGCCCTCGGGCGGTCGCCTGGTCTTCGAGGCCGTGCAGCGCGAATTCCGCCTCTCGGCCGAGCTGGCCCAGCGCGCCATGCGCGGAGAGCTGGAGTCGCAGGTGGACCCCGACATGCTGAAGGCCACCGTGATGGCCGCAGCGGAAGAGCTGGTGGGCGGGCTGGAGGTGGCGTTCTCCTACTTCCGCCAGCTGGCCGACGTGCCCAAGATCGACTGGATCATTCTCTCGGGCGGCGGCGCACTCATTCCGTTTCTACCCGAGTTCGTTCAGTCGCAGCTGAACATCCCCATTGAAATCGCGAATCCACTGCGCAACATCGAATATGATCCCGAGCAATTCTCCAACGTTCAGCCTGAGAAGATCGCCCCGCTGTTGGCGGTCCCGGTGGGGCTGGCCGCACGAAAGGTGAAGTAGCGATGATCGAAATAAATCTACTTCCCAAGGAAATGCAGATTCAGGGCCCGCGCGTGGCCCTGAACCGGAAGATGCTGGCCCCCGCCCTGGGCGCGCTCGCGCTGTTGTGCGCCATGGCCGGGCTGTCCATCTACCAGAGCCAGCAGCTGGGCGAACTGGAGAGCAAGATCCGCATCGCCAAGGCGCGCGCCGAGCAGCTGCAGAAGGACATCCGCATGGTGGATGCTCTCGTGGCGATCAAGGAAAAGATCACCGACCGCATCAACGCCGTGAAGCTGCTCGACGAGAACCGCACGGCCTGGGTCGCCCTCATGGAAGACATGTCCACGCGGCTGCCCGAGTTCCTGTGGCTCACCGGCGTCCGCCAGGTGATGGCGTCCGCACCGGCGCCCGCGCCGGGCCGCACGCCGGGCGACACGTCGCAGGCGCAGATGGCCGCGTCGGCGACGCCGCAAACTCTGTTCCCCGCGGAGATCGAAGGCTACGCCTATTCGCTCTCGGGGCTGGCCAACCTCATTCTCAACATGCGCCGGTCGGGGCACTTCTCCAACGTCGACCTGCGCACGGCGCGCGAAGTGGCGCTGGAGCAGCACACGGCCTACAGCTTCGCCCTGACTTGCACCATGGACTACACGGGCACATCGAATCAACCCACCGATCTGGACAAGGCTGAAGGCGAAGAGCTGGCCTCGAATCCCGAATCGGCGGAACCCACCCAGGAGTCGGAAGATGGCGTTAGACCTTAAGGACCCGAAGAATCAGAAGCTGGTGCTCGTGGCCATGGTACTGTGCCTGGGCGCCTACTTCTGGTACGCGCGCATGTACAGCCCGAAGGCCGCCGAGATCGAGGCCCGGATGGGCGAGCACGAGCGGATCCTGGGGGATCTGCGCGCGGTGGAAATGAAGGCCAAGAGTTTCGATGCGCTCAAGGAAGAGTACGAGATCCTGTACAGCCAGTACGTGAACATCTCGTCGCTTCTGCCCGATCAGCGCCAGCTCGAGGAGTTCCTGCTCCAGCTGCACCAGACGGCGCTCACCACCGAAATCGAGGTGACGTCCGTGACGCCGCAGGTGCCTGTGGCGACCGGCTTTTATATGACCAACGGCTTCCAGATGGAGGTGGCCGGCACGTATCACACGCTGGGCCGGTTCTTCGCCTCGGTCGCCAATTTTCCCTTCATCGCCAACATTCACAACGTCCAGATCACTTCGGTGCCCATGGGCCCGAGCGAATCGGTCAAGGGCAAGAAGGCGCGCACCCTCACGGCGACGTTCGAGATCACGACGTACTTCGCCTCTGAAGCGGCCGCCATCGAACCCCTCCAACTGTGAGGTCTCTCATGTGGACTAGCCTTCGCACTCTTGGATCGCTCACCTTCGCGCTCGTGTTGGGGTCGGGGGTCGCCTATGGCGGCGACCTGTCCAACGTGACCGTGGGTCGGTTCGAGGACTTCACGGTGGTGACCCTCTTCGGGGAGGGTCCTCTGAGCGTCACCCACCAGATCGTGGAAGCCAAGGACGGCAAGCCGCACCGCATCGTGGTGGATGTAACGGGTGCGCTGCACAGGCTGCCGCAGAACAATTATGCGGAGCTGCCCGAGGGCTCGATCACGGCCATCCGCACGAGCCAGTTTGCGGTGAGCCCCGAGCCCGTGGTGCGCGTGGTGCTCGACCTGGCGCATCCCGCGGCCTACCGTCTGGAATCGCCGGAAGGTCAGGTCCGCCTCCTGGTCTCACTGCCTGGCGATCCGGCCATGGCCACCACCTGGAGCGCCCGCGAGGGAGCCCTGCCGGCCACGGGACAGACCGAACAGGCGGTATGGGCTGAAGCCGCGCCTGCTTCGGAAGCTGCCACGTCGGCTGAGCCGGCCCAGGAACAAGCGTTCGCTTCTGCGGATCCCGCAGCGACTGCAGATCCCGCCGCGTCGGCTGGTGCAGCTGAACAGGCTGCTCCAATGGACGCTTCGGCCGCACCCGCGACGGCCGAGCCGTCCGCCACTGAAGGCACATCTGAGAACACCATCGACGCCGCTACCGGCACAACGACGGAGCAGTCATCGTCTCCTTCTGAAGCGGAGCCCGCGGCACCGGCTTCAACACAGCCGGCTGCGCAGCCTGCTGCCGACGGCGAAGTGAAGGCGCTGCCTCTGGCGCCCGCTGGCGCCCTGGCCGTGGACGAAGCGACTTCGACCAACGATCCGTCGGACGCCACCACACAGAACGCGTGGGACGAGTCCGCCTCCACCGAGAGCGCCATGGTCACAGCCGATCCGGCTTCGACCGAAGCGAATCAGGCGGCCACGCAACACTCCACTCAGACCTCCGAGCCGGAGACCGCTGCCATCGCGGCCTTCCCGGACGAGTCGAACGCGCCTGCTGCGGCCGAAACGCAGCATGCGGACGCGGTTGCCGATCCGTTTGAAAACTCGCAGGAGCCCTGGAAGAGTGATGAGCAGGCGCCCGAGGTGCCGCTGCCCGATGCGTCGAAGGCTCAGCCCGAACGCGTGATCGACTACAATCTTCCTGTGCCCGCAGCGCTTGCGACCACGGCCGCAGCAGACGCCGAGACGCCTTCGGCCGAAGCCGAATCTGAAATTGAATCCGCCCCCGAGTCGACGGCCCCCAAAATGGCCGTGAAGTCCGCTCCGGAGGGGGATGCCGCATCGTCCGCATCCACCGATCTCCCGGCGGCCACGGGCACGGACGAGGTGGCCACCGACGTGGGCTCGGCCCCCGTGGCCTCGCTGTCCACTCTGCCACCCATGGTGGAGTCGGCGGAGGCGCTGGTGCCCGAGCGCAAGCAGGTCATTTACCACACGCACGGGAAACGCGATCCGTTCAAGGCGCTGTTGACGGCCGGCGGGTACAGCGCGGCTGCGCTGCCCGACGTCACCACCCTGCGTCTGGTGGGCGTACTGCAAGACGTGATGGAAAGCTGGGGGCTCTTCGAAGACGCCAACGGCTACGGCTACATCCTGAGAAAAGGCGACCGCGTGAAAAACGGCAGCCTCACACAACTGACAAACAATCGTGCGTACTTCAACCTGACAGAGTTTGGCTGGAGTCGCTCGGTGCACATTGATCTGGAACCGGAAGGCTGAGAGGTACAACTATGCGTCAGACCAAGAACTGGTGGATCTGGGTGACCCTTGCGGTCTTCGCGACCACGGCGTTCGTGGGCGCACAGAGCCCCCAGAAGGACGAGATTATCAAATCTCTGAACTTCCAGAACGCCGACATCCACTCGGTGTTGAACTTCCTTGCCGAGTACGCCGACGTGAACATCGTGTCCACGCCGGGCGTGCAGGGCAACGTGACGTTCAATCTGCAGAACATCACGTGGGACCAGGCTCTCGAGATCGTCACCAAGACCTACGGTCTCACCGCGGTCCAGGAAGAAGGCTACGTGCGCGTGGTGCCCACCGCCGAATACCAGGCGGAGCGCTCGGCCGATGCGAAGAGCAGCGTGGAGCACGAGATGCTCGTACCGCTCACCACTGAGATCGTGAAGGTGGGCTACGCAGCGGCGGCCGAACTGGTTCCGCCCGTGAAGAGCCTGCTCACCCAGCGCGGCACGGTGGAAGCCGACAAGCGCACCAACTCGCTCATTATCCGCGAGGTGCCGGAAAACATTCCCTCACTGCTCGAGTTCGTGACGTCGCTCGACCGCCCGATCGAGCAGATCAAGATCTCGGCCAAGCTCGTGGAAATCTCCACCGAGGATCTGTTTGAAATGGGCGTGCGCTGGAGCCTCACGGGCCAGAGCACGATCGACGGCAATCCGGCCACCACGTTCGGCGCGGTGGAAGCCGACAAGGTGTCGGACAAGGTGGGCCGCTTCACCTTCGACGCGCTCACCAACGGGGTGGACATCGAAGCCGCTCTGTCGATGCTGTCGAATACCGGCAAGGCCAAGGTGGTGGCGCATCCCGAAATCACCACGGTCGACAACAACGAAGCCCGCATCCAGCTGGGTCAGAAGATCCCGATCAAGCAGTTCGACGATGCGGGCAACGTGGTGATCGAGTTCACCGAAGTGGGCACGATCCTTCGCGTGACGCCGCACATCACGGCCGAAAACAAGATCCTTATGCACCTGAAGCCCGAGCGCTCCACCTACGCGTTCGATCCGAACGGCGTGATCATCAACACGAGCAACGCCGAGACCAAGGTGGTGGTGGACAACGGTCAGACCGCGGTGATCGGCGGGCTCACGACGCAGGACGTGATCGAGAGTCACGTGGGCGTGCCGATTCTCAAGGACATTCCGCTGCTCGGCTATCTGTTCAGCTACAAGCAGCGCAAGACCGTGGACCGGGACCTGGTGATCTTCGTGACGCCCAACGTGGTGGACGCCGACGACATGACCATGCACTCGTCGGTTCCTGCTCCGGCTGCCGAAAAGGTCAACTGAGTCCGTTCCACGCAGGACGTTATCCTCAAAGGCCCCGCTCCGGCGGGGCCTTTTTTCATGGACAGACCCGGAACGCGGCGCTATCCATGACCACACGATGGGCTCACACTTGCACGACATGCCCCGTGGGTCTGTGGCCGAGGCCATCTCCGCCGCCGCCCGAACACTGGGCGATCGACCCGCCCTCCTGGCGTGGCACGACGAAGCCTGGCGGCATGTGACGTTTTCGGAGCTGGCCGGGCGCGTCGACAACGTAGCGCGCGCTCTGGTGGACGACGGATTGGCCCCCGGCGACCGGATCGGAATCCTGGGTGCCAACAGCCCCGAGTGGGGCCAGGCCTACCTCGCAGTGCAGCGGGCGGGCGGCGTC
>DAIOGN010000056.1:0-19509 GCA_036745245.1 Candidatus Zixiibacteriota bacterium | reverse complement strand
ACCGCTACCAATCCCTGGGCGCTCCACCAGTTTGGCGAGCCTCGCCGACTCGGCCGAATCGATCCTCTCGCGATTCCCAACCAGTTCGGCCAGAAGATCGAATTCCCATTGCGAAAGGTCCCCGCGATCGAGAGCATCCTGCAGATCTTCCAGGGAGAGGACGGGCGGACCGGCGGGTTCGGATGGAGCCGCAGCTGCGGACCACACCGGACCGAACACCAGGGCACCGGCCAGTGCCATCCCCACCAACCGCAGACTTGCCTTTCCCCGCACATCCCCCTATTAACCAGTGACGTCGAGAACTCAAATCGCATCCAGGTGCGATCGCCCCAATGTGATCTCTCGACGTGGATCGGGGGGACACCGTGTCCGACGCGTTTCAGGATCTGATGCAGCACAATCTCTGTTATGGTTGTGGTGCGGCCAATCCGTCGGGACTGAAGATCAAGAGCTACTGGGAGGGTGACGAAGCCGTGTGCACCTTTCAGCCCGCCGCACATCACATGGCCGGGCCGCCGCACGTGGTGAATGGCGGAATCATCAGCATGATCATCGACTGTCACGCGGTGTGCACCGCCATCGCCGACGCCTATAAAGGAGAGGGCCGGACGATCGGATCCGCCCCCATGATCTGGTACGCCACGGGATCACTGAAGGTGGACTATCTGCGGCCCACGCCAATAAACTCGCCCATTCAACTCAGAGCGCGCATCCTCGAGCGTGGCGCCAGGAAGACGCGGCTCACCTGTTCCGTGCAGTCGAACGGGCAGGAATGTGCGAAGGGAGACATCGTGGCTGTGCGTGTTCCCAACGAGTGGTTCGAGGGCGCATGAGCCCGTCGCAGCGCATCCGGCAGGCCGGCGCCATTCCTTTCCGTCACAAGGACGGGCAGCTCGAGTACTGCCTGATTACTTCTTCATCACAGCCGAACTTCTGGACCCTCCCCAAGGGCACGATCGAGCCGGGCGATTCACCCGAAACCACCGCACTCAAGGAATCGCTCGAGGAGGCGGGGATCGAGGGCCGGCTGGTGAACGGCAAACTGGGCAGCTTCGAGTACCGGAAGAACGGTGGGGAGTACGAGGTCGACCTCTTCCTCATGCAGGTGACCCGCTCGCTCAATCGCTGGGACGAGTCCCATGTTCGCAAGCGGCAATGGGTTAACGCATCAGAGGCGACCCGGATCCTGGCCGGCCATCCGGCCGCTGCGCTCTTCGTGAGTGCCCTGGCCGTGGCCGACTCTCTCACCTGATTCCCCCGGAATAATCCACCCGCCCGGGCATCGAAGCGGTATCGGACCGTCCCTGACACCAGGCTTCGCACCAGGCATTCCCCGATAGGGACCCTCCCGGAAACCAGGACCGTTCTCAACGGCCCGGAGGCGTCGGATGATTCAGCGTGGTCTCGTCCCAGTAGCGGCGACGTTGCTTGCGCTACTTGCAGCCAATCCCGCCGACGGGCGCCCACGCACGATGGGCACACCCCAAACGTCCAGCCAGGATCCGTACATACTCCCCTCACCGCGCACTCACCACACGGGCTTCCTGAATCTGCAGGTCACGAATGATGGAATCTTCTCGGCGGGGTCCGGGACCTTCAGAGACCCCTGCCTTCTCATGCCCACGGCCGAGATCTCTTACATCTATTACGGAGGAGTCTGGTTCGGCGGCGTAGTCGGAAGCGACACGCTGGTTACCGTGGCGTTGGATGACTTCCTTCCACTTCAGGAATTCACTCCGGCGCCGCTGCCCGAGGGCGAATTCATCGAGCGCACGCAGCTTGATTCGCTGAAGCGGCCGAGCGGTTCATTGTGCCCCCCCGCGCTGCACGATCCACTCGCACGGTCGGATCAGGATCTGGAAGTGGTCTACACCGATACCGTTGTCGGTTGGATGTATGAGAATACGGATCCCTGGGATGAGCGGGCTCACATGCCGCTTCACCTCTCGGTGAAGCAGCGGTCGTCTTCATGGTCGAGCGGCTACGGCGAAGACATCACGTTGATCGATTATGAATTCACCAACGTCGGGTCGGAGGCGATCCGCGACGCGTACGTGGGCGTCCTCGTGGATCACGACATCGGCAGCTTCGAAGACGACTGGGTGGGGTTCGTGCGCGACATACCAGTCCAGGGCAGCAATCTCTATCGCGATACTTTGAATCTGGCCTGGTGCGCCGACAACGACGGAGATCCGAGCGGGAGCACTTTCGGGTCGATGTCGCCAACGCGTGCGCTGGGTGTGAGGCTGTTGCGGACCCCGGGTGGTTCTTCGAGACCCTCATTCAACTGGTGGGTCGGTGACTTTGGAGGCCCTTACGTGTGGGGCCCTGTGCTCCGCCGCAATTACGAACCCGTGATCTGTCCCATGTGCGTGTCGCCTGGAGTCCCGATCGGAGACAAGGGCAAGTACTTCATCATGACCAATGGAGAGATTGACTACAACCAGAACGGGACGGCCCTCGATCACCAGGCGGACGGCTGGCTGCCGCCTGTGCCAAATCCTCAATCGGCGAACGACATTGCCGATGGTTTTGAAGGGCGCTTTTTACTCTCCGCGGGGCCGTTTGAGCTTCCGCCGGGAGCATCTGAGCCACTCACGCTGGCGGTGGTGGCCGGGCAGGAATTCCACGTGAATCCAGGCGCGTTCGCGGCATACTGGGATCCGCTTCACCCGCAGTACCTTGCCGAGCGACTCGACTTTGACGGCGTGCTCAAGTCCGCGCGCTGGGCCGGATTTCTGTTTGATACACCCGGGTTTGACACGGACGGCAATGGGTACGCCGGCAAATACCAGGTGATTGACGGTGATACGTCCTACTACGCAGGCGACGGTGTGCCGGACTTTGCCGAGCCACTCTCACCTCCGGCGCCAACGGTTCGTGCCACACGAAGTGGCCATACACTCACACTGCGCTGGAATGGGGAAGTCACGGAAACGTCTGTCGATGCCTTCCTGCGCCGCCCCGACTTCGAAGGCTACCGCGTGTATCTCAGTCGGACCGGTCATGCGTTTGACTTTGCGCTCCTCTGTCAACGCGATGTGGTGGACTATCTCCGGCGAGAGTGGCACGCCGAGTCACAACAGTGGCTGCTCAGGGATACGCCCTTTTCACTGGATTCGCTGCAATCCCTGTACGGGACCCTCTCGGGTGACCTCGGGTTTCCGTTCCATCCCGACAGCTTCCTGGTGGCCAACCCGGCCCAGGCAGTGTGCGTGGCGCACCCCGACCCTGATGATCCCGCGGCCCTGGATACGACGTGTTACTACTTCGAACCGTTCGACGGAAACCTGACGGTGGACGATGTGGCTCTGGCAACGGCGGACTCGACCGGTCTGCCTGTGACGGCCGTCATCAGGAAAACTTATCCCGGCGTCGATCGTGACGATGTCTGGTACGACGATAACAACCAGCCATTCAAACCGTACTTCGAGTATGAGTACGCGCTGGACAACATCTACCCGGCCGACGCTGTGCACATTGCGGTTACCGCCTTCGATTTCGGAAACCCGCAGTTCGGCCAGGAGGAGATGGAGACGGCCCTCGGAAGCGTCGTCCAACTCGCTTACCCGTCGTTCGCAACGGACTCAGAGGATGGTGAGAGGCCCAGACCGGGTCTGTATCCAAACCCTTACCGGCTGCTGGACGACTACGCCGGCAGCGGCTGGGAGAACCCGTTGGGTCTGGAGGTCGATCCTGAGCGCGCGCGGCGCATCACGTTTTACAATCTGCCTGATGAATGCAAGGTGACCATCTGGACACTCGACGGGGATCTGGTGAAGGAACTGCATCACAACGTGCCGGCCAAGGCCGGATCGGATCAGGAAGTCTGGAATCTGATCACGCGCAACGGAGAGAAGGTGCGCACCGGACTCTACGTCTGGTGCGTGGAAAGCCGCTTCGGCAACGATGTAGGAAAACTCGCGGTGATTCGCTAGCCCCGCGTTTTCGACGCTGGCCGCGCAGCGGGTGCCGGCGCCCCCTGCTTCAGCATCTGCTTGAGCGCACCGAGGTTCACCGAGCTTCCCACCACAATCAGTGTGTCACGGGCTTCGAATCGTTCCGATGAACGCGGCTTGAAGAGCATCTGACCTGAAGCCTTGCGCAGGCCCACCAGAAGCAGGTCCAGTTCGGCGAACACGGGATTGTCGCTGACCGAGTGATTCGTCAGCACGCACCCTTCCGGGAGGGCCATCTGATCCACGCGCAGCCACTGGCCCGCCTGGCCTTCGATGCGCACGTAACCCAGGGCATTGGGATCGATCGCCGAAAGCGCCATGCGTTCGGCCACCATTTCGAGCGGGCTG
This sequence comes from Candidatus Zixiibacteriota bacterium, assembly GCA_036745245.1. Lineage (GTDB taxonomy): Bacteria > Zixibacteria > MSB-5A5 > JAUVRN01 > JAUVRN01 > DAIOGN01. Next base: position 15,202 of record DAIOGN010000056.1, on the reverse strand, counting down.
ACTACCTGGTCCGCTCCGGCTGCTCGCAGAGCCTGATGATCGATGTCGGCGTCGCAGCGCGCGATGATGCGCAGGCCTGGGTTCGCCTTGCGAGCAAGAAGCGTAACCAGCATGCAGGCGGCGTGGTCGGGCAGCGCCACAACGAGAGATGAAGCCGCCTCGATTTTGGCCTGACTGAGCACGGAGGCGTCGATGGCATCGCCTTCCACGCACGGAGCAAACTGTGCCTTGAGGGCTTCGATCTTCGCCGGGTCCTTCTCGATGACAACGGACGTCTCTCCGTTGTGCTTCAGATCCGCCACCACGCGGCGGCCGATTCGGCCGTAGCCGCAGACGACGATGTGGTTCTTCATTCGAGGGTGTCTCCGCTTCTGCGCTTCGTTCGCCAGCTCGATTCGGGATTACGTCACTCATCGGACCGGGCGTACCTATCGGCCGTGGGTCCTGGTAGTGTATCGGCCCTGGCGAGCGGGGCCTTCAGCGCCGGAAGCAGCTGTGGTCGCTCTGGGCCACATATATAAGAAGGTCGGACCGATGCCCGCCCGGATTCGAGGCTCAGAACGAAGGGCTTACGGGCAATTCCACAACGACGGGATGACCGTGCACGCATCACACGGGTCCGGACCACCTTTCAGCACCCTGTTGATCAGAACCACAATGTCGGAGAGCGAGACGATGCCATCGCAATTGGAGTCGCCGTTGGCCACGCAGGGGAGCGGATCGGGCCCGCCTTTGAGCGTGAAGTTCACCATGGTGATGATGTCGGATGTGCCGAGCGAACCATTCAGGTTCACGTCTCCTGAAAGCGCAATGGGACAGAGCCCGCTGCCGTACCAGAAACCGAAGCCCATGTCGAATTGCGTCCCCGCGACGAATCCGCTGACGGATTCACCCGCGGTGAGCCCCAGATCGTAGGTGGTGCCCGGGAGGCGCACGTCACCGCCCGAATTTACGGAGATCCAGTTCATCTCGTACATCGAGACTGGCGCGGACGGTGCGCCAACAGCTGACGTGTGCGGCGCCTCACGTCTCACGGTGTCCCCCGAGAATTCACCCTCTTCACCAGCGAGGGTCACCGCTGCCGTAGCTGCCAGAACGAGAATCGCGATCCGGGCTTTCATTGGTCACTCTCCGCGCTCGGGGCGTGAATTGCTTTCAACCGAGCCTCCAGGAATTCCCTGCGTGCCCGTTCCGCTTCCGCTTCGGCCCGAACCGCCCGAAGTTCAAGCTCTCTCAAATCCACGAGATAGACGGCTTCGCCCGATTCCGCAGGTGCAATTGCGCCTCTGTGTAGTTGTATGGTCTCAGCGGTCTCCATGCCCTCTGTCTCCCGGGCTGCAACCGCCGTTACCACGGAGCCATACGAGGAGGGGAAGAAGCTGGCTGTCAGAATCGAGTTTCTGCAGCTGGCCACCGCGCCTCCAGCGTTGAACTGGTAGGATTGCCCCTCCAGGCGGAAGGTGTACGTCCCCGCAGTCTTGAAATAGATACGTTGAGCATAGAGCGAATACTGATTGCCGGACGTCGAGCCAAGCGCCGCTTCACCCCCTCCGTTGTAGTATCCAGTGGCGAAGCCTCCACCCGCAGTTTCGTCGATCTGGTACCAGGCATAACACGTACCGATCGTCCCACTGTACAGGATGTTGCTCATGGCATCGAGCTTGATGTAGCCGCTCGTCGGAATGGTGATGGTCACGGTCACGATATCCGACATCGATCCAGAGGTGAGGAGCAACTCACTCGGGTTGACGTTCGAAACGAGCCCCGGTTCATCCAGAATTTCCGGCCCTGAAATTGCATCCGGCGGAAGCAGCACGCCGCCCGTGCCGGGGGTGGTCGTTGCATCCACCAGAAAGTCGCCATGATAAAAGTAGCCTGAATAGTTCACTGTGCCTTGCTGCCCGGTCGAGGCCTGGAGACCGACGTTGATGGAGCCCGTACCGTCGGCATAGCCGAGCAAGCCGTAGTTGGCGTCGAGCCCGTTGTTGTTGCCCTGCGCCGAACCGGCGACGCCCACGTTCAAGGCGCTGTTGTCTCCGCCCACGTCAGCCGTGATGCCCCAGGTGCCCACATCATCGGCCCACTTGTTGGTCCAGCCGTCGTTCAGGTTGTCTGCGGCAATACTCGTGCCGGAGTCTTTCTGTGTGCGATCGCTGGCCAGCGCTCCCGTCATGGCGTCGCCGGTGACATCCACAAACAAGTTCGACAGTCCCGACATCGCGCCGCTGCCCAACGAGTCCGCGGAACTGCTGGTGGCCGCGTGGTAGGAGTAGGCGCTGGTTCTCAACGGCAGGCGCGGGAGGGTCTCGGGCGGGTTGACGCCGTCGTTTACCGTGACCTCCAGCCAGCGTACAGGGTTCTCGAACACCGTTTCGGGCAGCGGAATGATCGCCCCCACGGCTCCGCTCCACAGTCCGTTGGCATCGGTGGACAGCGACTGCGTTTCTCCGGGCCCTCCGGGCCAGATCTCCACACCTCCGGTTTCCTGCTCGAAGATCCTGAATGTGAATTGTTTGAATCCTGCGGGCGCGGGCCCGCCCCCGGCATGGGTGAGGCGCCCCTGCACGTTCATCTCAGAGGGGACCAGAGCAGCGGCCGTCGAAGCGAACAGAAGCGGGATTGCCAGGCCGAGAATGAGGTGGGAGAGTTTGCGCATGTCGCGGAGCCTCCGTATGGACCGTCGTTGGTTGTACCGGTCACAGGGGAGGCACCGCGATCAGGCTGGGTTTGCCCCGTCCCTGGAGCGGGCCGGGCGCTGTCCGTGAGTCGCGCTGTGAAGAGCGACGGCTGGACGCCAAGCCTGAAATGGAATAACGCTGAACGCCTGATCGACCCCCCCTGGGTCGCCTTCAAGTAAGCGGAGGGACGAGAGGAGTCAAGGTGCTTGGTGGCGGCCGTAGCCATCTGCAGACGAAAAGGGCGGACCCGAGGGCCCGCCCTTTGATTGGGTTGAGTCTACATCTGACCTACGGACAACTCCACAACGATGGAATAATCGTGCAGATGTCGCAGGGCGCCGCGCCGCCCTTGAACACGTAATTCACCAGCACGATGATGTCCGAAGATGTCACGGCACCATTGCAGTTTACGTCGCCGTTAGCCTCGCAGGGCAGAGGTGCGGCTCCGCCTTTGAACACGAAGTTCACCAGCACGATGATGTCGGCCGAGGTGACGCTGCCGCTGACATTACCGTCCCCGGACACAGCGATGGGGCAGGCCCCGCTCGCGGCACCATACCAGTAACCGACACCCATCTTGTAGTTGGTTCCGGTGACGAAGCCGGCTGCCGCCTGACCCACGGATACTCCCAGGTCGAAGTTGGTGCCGTTGACGTTGGTGGTGCCGCCACCGTTCACCGACCACCAGTTGAGGTAGTAGTTCGGGGCGAACGCGATGCCGACCGGATTCGTCTCGGACACTCCCGGTCGGTCGCTCATGACCGTTGGGAGTTCCCGAACAGCCTCCGTACGGGTCACGACCGGCACGTTGACTTCATTGTTCCTCTGCTGCGGCGCCCTTGGCTGCCCGGCTCCCACCACAAGCAGCATCAGGCAGGCAGCGAACAGCATCGAGGCCAGGGAGCGGTTCATCGTTTCGGCTCCTCGGCGGGAGTCGCGGTGGACCTCACCGCGCCATTCGCCGCACTGAGCCGGGCTTCCACGAGCTCGCGCCGCGCGCGCTCGGCAGCGAGGGCCGTCTGCGCCGCTCGCACCTCGAGTTCGCGAAGATCGACCTCATAGGCCACCGATGAAGCCTTCGTCATGGGGTCGCTGATAAAGACGCGGGTAGCGGATTCAAAGTCACCCGGGGACTCCACCACGGTGCTCGCCGTGCCATAGGCCCTGGGGTAGTACGTAGCCTGTAACCACGTAGGTGCGAGCAGACCGACTCCGGTCGATCCATCGTTGGCAGCATACGCGTTTCCCTGCAGGTAGAAAGTATAGGTGCCCGCTGCCTTGAAGTAGAACCGTTTGACGGGAGCGGACTCGTACGTGTACGATCCAACGGCGTTGGCGTAGTCGTATGCGTTGACCCAGGTGTAGTGACCGCCCTCCAGGACTGCATTTGAAGTCTCACTGATCTGAATCCAGGCGAATTGCGAACCATTACCGCTACAGACAAAGTAACCGACCCCGTCCAACATGATGTACCCGTCATCGGGAGTCGTGATCGTCACCGTCACAAAATTCTGAGACGTGCTCGATTCTGTCAGAGGCGAGATCGGAGTGGATCGACGACTGAAGGCGACGCCTGGCTCGTCGAGAATCTCGTCGTCGCTGATCGCGTTGGGGGGAAGCTGAACACCCAGGGTGCCCGAACTGGCCGGACCTGTGACCACGAAGTCACCACTTTGAAAATAGCCCGAGTAGTTCTCCACCCCATCCATCTGTGTGACTCCCTGCACCCCGATATTCACAGAGCCTGTGCCGCCAGCGACGGAGTACAGACCACGATTGGCCTCAGCCGAGCTGTTGTTTCCGATCGCTGCAGTCGCGATCGCGATGTTCCAGAGGTTGTCGTCACCCATGGCTTCCGCATGTATGGCCCAGTTGCCAGCTAAGTTGTTCCAATACCCAACGTAACCATCATTGAAGTTCTCCACGTCGATGCTTGGACCCGCATCCTGCGTGGAACGATCATTGTGGAGAACGCCGGTCATGACATCGCCCGAAGTGTCTACAAACCGATCGGCCAGGTCGAACAGCGACAGCCCACCGATGCTGTCGGCCTGCTGGCTCGTGGCCGAGCGGTAGGTGTACGGGTTCGTGCGCAGTTCGATGCGCGGCAGCGTTTCGATCGGGTTGACGCCGTCATCCACGGTCACTTCCAGCCAGCGGACGGGGTTCAGAAACACGGCTTCCGTCAGAGGAATGATCTGACCCACTCCGGCGTTCCACAGGCCGTTGGCATCGGTGGTGAGCGTTTGGAGCTCACCGGGTCCGGCGGGCCAGATCTCGGTGCCACCGGCGGCCGCATCCCAGATCTTGAACGTGAAGTTCTTTAGACCGGCAGGCACCGGTGCGCCGGCGCCGTTGGTGAGGCGACCCTGAACGCTCATCTCGGTGGGCACATCGGCCACGGCCAATGCCGTGACGCCGAGAGAGGCGAGGGCAAAGAGGAAGGCAAAGACACGACTCATGGTGCTGCTCCTTTTGGGGTAGGGTGTGAGGTGTAACGGGTTGTGGTTCAAATTCTTCAGATCCGAGCGTACAACTCCTCCCGAACGCCTGGGCGCCCAGGGCATAGCGGTGCAACGGGTCAGACTGACGCGGGAGCGGAGAGCTTGGGACCCGGCGTATGAGCTGCGTATCGCAGCTATGGAAGAATACAGCGGTCCACAAGATAAGTTGGAGGTTCGGGGAAATCAACTGGCCGGCAGGTGCCAACCCTGCCTTGACTCGCGCCCTCGCGGGTGGCTATCGTTTCCAGGTTTCAACAGGAGCCGCTGATCAGATGACCCGTAATACCATCCACAGCCCTAAGGCACCCGCCGCCGTGGGGCCTTACGCCCAGGCCGTATCGGCACCCTGCCGTGAGCTCGTGTTCTGCTCGGGGCAGATCGCACTCGATCCCGCCACCCAGCAGCTGGTGACCGGCGACGTGAAGGTGCAGACGCGCCGCGTGATGGAGAATCTCAAGGCCGTGCTGGAGGCAGCGGGCGCGGACTTCAGCAAGGTGCTCAAGTGCAACGTGTACCTCCTGCGCATGTCCGACTTTGCCGCCATGAACGAGGTGTACGGCGAATACTTTCAGAACAACCCGCCAGCCCGCGCCACCGTGGCCGTGGCTGAACTTCCCAAAGGAGCGCAGGTGGAGATCGACGCCACCGCCTACAAATAAATTATGATCGACTTCGAACTTTCAGAGAATCATCGACACGTGGAAGAACTGGTGGCCGATTTCGGCGCCAAGTACATCCTCCCAAATATTCGCGAGAACGATCGCGCACAGCGACTGGATCCCGAGCTTCTGCCGAGGATGGCAGAAGCCGACCTGCTCGGCATCTGCATCCCCACCAAGTACGGCGGCGCAGGACTGGACTACATTTCCCTGGGGCTGGCCTGCGAAGGCATGGAGTATTTCGATACCGCGGCGAGAGTGGTCTTGTCGGTGCACGTGGGGCTCATGCAGTGCACGCTTCTGGCGTACGGCACCGAGGAGCAGAAACAGAAGTATCTTGTGGAACTGGCCAAGGGCAAGCGCATCGGCACGTTCGGGCTCACCGAACCCAACGCCGGATCGGACGTGGTGGGCATTCAAACCACGGCCGACAAGGACGGCGACCACTTCGTGCTCAACGGCGAGAAGATGTGGATTTCGCTCGCGGATGTGGCCGACACCTTCACCGTGTACGCCTGGACCAGCCGCGAGAAGAAGGCCAAGCGCGACCACACCGGGATTTCTGCATTCATGGTCGAGCGCACGTACCCCGGGTTCACTACCGGCACCATCCACGGCAAACTGGGTGTGCGGGCCGGCAACACAGGCTTCATATCCATGCAGGACGTCCGAGTGCCCAAGGGCAACATGCTGGGCAAGGAAGGCGAAGGCTTCAACATCGCCATGTTCGCGCTGGAGCAGGGGCGCTACACGGTGGCAGGTGGCGCCACGGGACTCGTGCGAGCCTGCCGCGACGCCAGTGTCACCTATGCGAAGACCCGGAAGACGTTCGGAGTGCCCATCAGCGAGCATCAGCTGGTGAAGCGCATGATCGCGCTCATGGAAAAGGATTACCAGGCGGCGCGGCTTCTCTATCTGCATGCCGGCTGGCTGAAGAACCAGGGCACGCGCAACACGAAGCAGACGGCTTTGGCCAAGTGGTTCGCCTGCGACGCGGCGGAGAAAGCCGCCTCGGATGCCGTGCAGGTGCACGGCGCCTACGGGTTCTCCGACGAGTACCCCGTGGAGCGGTTCTACCGCAACTCCAAGGGCTCGTCCATCTACGAGGGAAGCCGAGAGATCCAGCAGCTGATGCAGGCCGACTACGTGCTGGGCGCCAGGCACGACAAACCGCGCCCGGTGGAGCTGCCCAAAACCGATCAGTAGGCGCCGGGCCGGGCACTCAGGCCGTCGGGGCTGCCGGTCGATGAGTACTATATAGATGTAGGGACCCGAATCGCCCATGGATCGCACACAAGTAGAAGGCCGAGCGAACGTGACGGAAGCCAACGGTGGATTGCACGCCGAGGTGGCCTTCCTGCGTGAGCGCGTGCGGGCGGCAGAATTGCCCGACGGAGTGTCCTCTCGTGCGGAGATGGAACTCTCCCGCATGGAACGGGTGCCCGTGTCGTCCCTCGAGTACGGGCTCACACGTTCCTGGTTCGAGTGGCTGCTGGCGCTTCCCTGGAGTCACGAGAGTGCCGATCGGCTGGACCTGGCCGCCGCCCGGCGAGAACTCGATCTCGGCCACCTCGGGCTCGAATTCGTCAAAGAACAGATTCTCGATCGGTTCGCCGTGATGAGCACGCGCGGCGACGGCAGTGCGCCCGTTCTGGCACTCATCGGCTCGGTGGGAACAGGCAAGACGTCCCTGGGGTATGCGGTGGCACGCGCGCTGGGGCGCAAGCTCGTGCGGGTGAACGTGCGCGGTCTGGCCGACGAAGCGGAAATCGTGGGACAGCGACGCGCCCTGCCCAACGCGCTTCCCGGTCGCATTCTCCGGGCCATCCGCATCGCCGGAACCTGCAACCCCGTCATCATCATCGAAGAGGCCGACAAGCTCGGCTCGGGCGGGCACGGCGACCTTGCGGCTGCGCTGGTCGAGGCGCTGGATTCGAAGCTTCGAACCCGCTTCACCGATCACTTCCTTGATGTGCCGTTCGATTTGTCCAAGGTCTTCTTCATTGTCACGGCCAAGGCGCGCGAATCGATGAGCGAATCGGTGGCCGAGTGCTGCGACCTGCTGTACCTGCCCGGGTACGTGCAGGAGGAAAAACTCAAAATCGCCCAGTCGGTGCTCCTGCCGCACGAACGTGAACGCTGCGGATTGTCGGCTCAGCAATTCGACATGAACGAGTTCGAACTGAAGGAGCTGGTGCAACGCACGGCCGCAGAGGCAGGCGTGGGCCAGCTCAAGCAGGCGATTGCCGAGCGCGCCCGCAAGGCAGCCCGCGTGGTGGCCGAGGGCAGTCGAGCCAGGAGCGACCAGCCCACAGACCACCGGACCAACAAAAGCGGCAACGGCCACGAACTGGCGAAGCGGCAGAATGAGCTGCGTCCCCAGGTGGGTGTGGCGCGCGCGCTGGTGCTTTCACCTGAGGGGGCCACAGTCACCGCGATCGAAGTGTCGCTCATCCCGGGCGAACCCGACCTCACGCTCACCGGGCCGCAGAGCGAACGGCTGCGAGAGCTCGTGTGGAGCGCGCTCACGATCCTTCGCGCCCGGGCATCGAAGTACGATCTCGACCACCAGGCGTTCGACCGGGCCCGCCTGCACGTTCACGTGCACGATCTGCTGGTGCCCGGCGATCTGTTGTCCCTGGGCCTGCCCATGGTTGCGGCGCTGATCTCGGCATTCACAGGCAAGCCGGTGCGCGGCGACGTGGGTCTCTCCGGCGGCATTTCGCTCTCAGGTGGGCTCCGCGAAGTACCTGGCGGCACGAGCAAGGTGCTGGCGGCACGCCGGCATGAACTGGCCATGGCGGTGCTGCCGATGGAATCGGCCGAAATGGTGGAGCGGCTGCCCGACTACGTACGCAGCGCCATCAAGATTCAGCCCGTGGCCACTGTGGATGAGGCTCTCGACCTGTCGTTGCTTCAGATCATCGTGCCCAAGCCGGAGGAGGCTACCGCCATCGGCATGTTCAAACCCGGCAAGCCCGGGTCCAAGAACGCGCCGGGCTCCTAGCCCGTACAATAAAGCGTGCGCCTGGTCCCAGCTCTCCTTGTTACCCTGCTTTCAGCAGGAGCCGCTTCCGCACAATTCAAGCCCCCCACCGACACGCTCCAGGGCGAGTTTCTCTTCTACGCCGGCCAGCACGCCTACGTGAGGTGCGACTCGTCGGCGCGCATGAACGACAGCGTGTGGTGCGAACAGCTGGGACCGGTGGTGCGCTCTACGTCACCCGTCTGGGAATTCGAGGCCAGCCCACAATGGCCTCTGAAGAAGGGCGAACCGCTGACGATTCTCAGGAGGTCACTGCCCAAGCGAGCCGCGCGTCTGAATGTGGTGGGTGGGTACGACGCCTGGGATCCGGTGCAGCTTCGCACCGCGGCGGGGTGGGCGCTGTGGCCGGTGTTTCACCGCGCGCTGTTCACGATGCAGCCCGACGGAAAACTGGCCGGCGATCTGGCCCGAAGCTGGTTCTGGCGGGGAAGCGACCTGTTCGTCGTGGTGGACACCTCCGCGCGGTTCGGCGACGGCTCGGTCGTGGATGCCTATGCGGTGAAGACGAGCCTTGAGCGGACTCTGTGGTACGTGAGGGAGGTGCCGGCGTATTCGTGGCAGACATGTATTGGCGGCGTGGAGAATTATCGACGTGGCCGGATCGCCCACGTAGTGGGGCTGGTACCCCGTGGCAGGGACACTCTGCAATTCAATCTCACGCGACCGAACTTCAGCCTCCCGGAGCGACTCGCTTCACCGGGCACGGCGATCGTTCGCTGGACCCGGACCACCGACGGTGCGCCGGTGGTGGCCAGTTGCGGGTACTACGCCTCCGCCGATTCGGGAGCGGCCGCCGACGTGTTCCGTGGCCGCGAGCAGCATCTCGGCACGCTCGTCGTGTCGCACCAGGTGACCGATCGTGTGTGGATCGGCGCGGCGGAGAGCACGTCATGCGTGAAGGAGCGCGTTCCTGCACCGCGGCTTTTGGTGGTGCGCCCGTTGCGGGAACTGCCCGACGGCATGCTGTCGTTTCTGAACTGGGCCATCGATCGCAACGCCATGATCGCTCAGTCGGGCGGAGATCGCTCCTGTCATCCGGGCCTCCTGCCTGTGGGCCCTGCCGGCGATTCAAAGCGAGCGGAAATCGCATTCGACTACGAACGTGCCCGGGCTGCCCGCAAACGCGTGCCGGGGCGACCGGCCGTGTCCATAGGCTTTGCGCGCGGGCTGGAAGAAGAGGCTCAGTATCTGGTGACCGCGCTGAAGGCCTGGGATGTGCGGGCCTCCTACGCCTCGTCGCCCGAAGGGGCCGACCTGCGCGTGGAACTGTGGGATTTCGAGTCGTTTGCCGCCGACGCACAGATCGAGCGGGCATTTGATCATGTTCAGTTGTCGGCCTCCGATTCACTGGTGGCGCTTCTGCAAAGCGCGCGTGGCACCGCCGATGAACTCAGGCGTGCGGTGTTGTATCGATCTCTGCGCACCCGGCTGGAAGAGCGCGCGCCCTACGTTGCCCTGCTTCAGGCCGATGCACTCGTGACCACGTGCGGCGGATCGCTCGATTCCTCGCGCGACGTCTGGGGGCGCTACGTGGGGCCGTTCTTTCTGGCGGAGGCCAAGCCGTGAGCCGCATGCGGCCATGGCGGCTCTCGCGCCGCCTGCTCGTGGGGTTTGTGCTCCTCGCGGTGATTCCCCTGCTGGTCGTAGGATTCGGGATTCGGCAGTACACGCGCAGGCTGGTGGACGAATCCTTCGCTCAGCGCGCATCCCTCACACGAAAACTCGTGGAAAGCTGGCGCGACCGGCTGGTGCGCCAGGCCGATGATGCCGCAACGAGGCTGGCGTACGGTGGAGAACTAACGGACGCACTCGCCAAACCTGAGGACAGAGCCCGACTCCTCGCCCTTCTATCTACTGTAAGAGACGAATACGGAGTGGATGGCATCGATCTGTTCGAATCGCAGGGCGGGGGACGCATGCTGCGCGCGCGCTCGGACCTGCCTACGCACACGGGTTTCCCCACGCAGGTGCCCGCCGACTCCATATCGGGAGCCACCTGGAGCTCGCCCGAACTGGGAGTGGTGCTTTTGGGCTCTGCTTTGCCTTTGGCGGCCAGTCCGCAACTGGGTGTGGCAGCCTATTTCCGAGTGGATGCGCGGCTGCTCAGCCAGACGGGTGAAGCCGGTTCGTTTGTCATCGGAGCCAGTGACACGGAGGGCCGGCCGCTGCTCACCGGGGCGTTTTCGCTCGAGTCCTGGCCCGATACTGTCGCCAGCCTGGTGGAGCTCGATACACACAGCGGGAAGTACGCCCTGGGGCAGGTGCCTCCTTTCTATTTTGGTCTGTCGCTGTCGGATCGCGAATCGGCCCTGGGTCGACTGGACCTGTTTCTTCTGCTGGCCATCGTGCTGGCTGTTGCGGTAGCCGTGCTCGCCGCCTGGCGCGTGTCGGTGTCGGCGGCGCGACCCGTGGAGGAACTGGCCGCCGCCGTCGCCGAGTGGGGACGCGGCGGTGCCATGGAGCCCCTGTCGACCTTTGCCGAGGGCGAAGCGGCGACACTCGTGGATGCATTCGAGCATCTGAGGCACGAGCTGGTAGCCGCGGAGAAGCGCGTAGCTGAAGCGGCGCGAACGGCCGGCTGGCAGGAGATGGCACGCAAGGTGGCGCACGAGATCAAGAATCCGCTCACACCCATTCGAGTGACGGTGGAGGAGCTGGCGCGGCGAGCGGCGTCGAACCCCGCCGAGGCTGCGCGCATGATCCCGGAAGCCGCACGACTGGTGTCGGAAGAGGTGATGGTTCTCAACCGCATTGTGGATGCCTTCAGCCGGTTCGCCAAATTGCCCGAACCCCAGCTGGCGCCCACGGATTTGTCGGCCGTGGCGGGAGACGTGGCGGGGGTGTATGCGGCCGGTCTGACGCGGGTGAAGCTGTCCACACCCGGTGCGGTGATGGTGAAGGCCGACTCTCTGCTCCTGAAGGAAGCACTTACGAATATCGTCAAGAATGCCGTGGAAGCCGCGGGCCCCGGAGGCAATGTTTCCGTGGAAGTGGCGAGGGAATTGGACTGCGGGCGAATCAACGTCACCGATACAGGACCGGGATTTCCGGCTGCGTTCTTCGAGGGTGGGCCCCGGCCCTACTTCACCACCAAGTCCGACGGAACGGGCCTGGGGCTGGTGGTGTCACAGAGAATCACCACAGACATGGGCGGCAAAGTGGATTGGACCAATGTCCAACAGGGGGCGCGTGTGTCCCTGTCGTTTCCCCGGGTGAGCTAGTCCATGGCGCGGCTGCTTCTGGTAGATGACGAACCCAATATTCTGAAGTCCGTGGGCGGCGCCCTGGAGCGCGAGGGGCACGCGGTCACCACGGCAGGTCATCTCGCGAAAGCCCGCGTCGAGGCGGTGAATGAATTCGACGCCGTACTCTTGGATGTCTGGCTGCCCGACGGCTCAGGGCTCGACTGGCTGGCGGAGCTGAAGGCGCTGCAACCCAACTGCGTGGTGATCATGATCTCGGGGCACGCTCAGTTGTCGGACGCCGTGGCGGCCACGCGGCGTGGAGCCTTCGACTTTCTGGAAAAGCCGCTGTCGCTGGAGCGCCTGCTGATCACGCTGGACAACGGCCTGAGCCTGGAGCGCATGCGGCAGGAGCGGTTGCGGCAGCAGCAGAGCGAGGAGGCGCGGTACGCACTGCTTGGGAGTTCCAGGGCGATGGGGGACCTGTTGGCCACCATTGCACAGGTGGCGCAGGGCGATGTGCGCGTGCTCATCCGAGGTGAAAACGGAACGGGCAAGGAGCTGGTGGCCAGGCAACTACACCGTCAATCGCGGCGGGCCGACGGCCCGTTTGTGGCGGTGAATTGTGCCGCGCTCCCCGAACACCTGATCGAAAGTGAACTGTTCGGTTTTGAGAAGGGCGCCTTCACTGGCGCCACGCGTTCGCAGCCGGGGAAGTTCGAGGACGCCCACGGTGGAACGCTGTTTTTAGACGAAGTGGGCGACCTGCCGCAGGCCGCGCAGGCCAAACTGTTGCGCGTGCTGGAGGAAAGCTCCGTGCGTCGCCTGGGGGCTTCGCGCGAGCGTCAGGTAGACGTGCGCGTAGTGGCGGCCACCAACCGGGACCTCGAGGACATGGTAACGACGGGCGGGTTTCGCCAGGATCTCCTGTTCCGCCTCAACGTGGTACCCATCGACGTTCCGCCCCTGCGAGATCACTCCGACGATGTGGAGACTCTCGCGCTGCACTTCCTGAAGGACTCCCTGGGCGGCGTTCGGGCCAGGCGGTTCTCGCGCGAGGCGCTCGATGCTCTGCGGACGTATTCATTCCCCGGCAATGTGCGTCAGCTGCGAAACATGGTGGAGCGAGCCGCCATACTCTCGTCGTCGGAGGAACTGTCGAAGGCGCACCTGCTCAAGCTGTTCCCGGAACTGGGTGCGGGGGGCTCTCCCGTCCAGGCGTTCGCCGTGTCGATGGAGGAGGCGGAGCGCGATATCGTGCGCGGTGCGCTCTCCGCGTGTGGCTGGAATGTCTCCAAAGCTGCGGAATTGCTGAAACTGGAGCGCAGTCACCTGCACAAGAAGATCAAAGCGCTGGGACTCGAGCGGCCGTAGTCTCGTGCCGCGTGCGTCTTACGACGCTTCGACCGGCAAAGACCGCAGTTCCCCGAAGCTCACCAGCCTCCCCTGCTTCTCATCCCAGAGGTTCTGGCGCACAGATCGGAGACTTCTGCGCAACGTCAGAGGAGTTACGCTCTGCATGAGCGGTGTTTCATCGTAGCACTGCTGTAAGTTGTAGTTTGGAATGCCGGGACGCAGGTGGTGAATGTGGTGCAGGCCGATGTTCCCGGTACACCACTGAAGCCACGACGGCAGTTTGTAGTACGAGCTGCCCTGAAGGGCCGCCCGTACCTGATCCCATTCGTCGTGTCGCACCCAGTCCGCCCCATCGAATTGATGCTGCACATAGAAGAGCCACACGCCGACGGCGCCGGCCAGAAGTACGATGGGGAGCTGAATTGCAATGTAGGAGCCGATCCCGAAGGTCAGATAGGCCGCGACCATGATGGCCAGAATCGAGGCGTTCGTGATCATCACGCTCACGCGCTCACGCTTTCTGGCGCCGGGGTGCCAGAGTCGCTGCAGTCCCAGCATGATCACGCTGGGGCCCACGCCGAACATCACGAACGGATTGCGGTAGAGACGATAGAAGGCGCGCTTGTGCCAGGGCAGGGCGCGATACTCCGCCACGGTCGCCGTCCAGATATCGCCCAGCCCCCGCCGGTCGAGGTTGCCGGAGGTCGCATGGTGTCCGGCGTGTGAGCGTTGCCAATCCTCATAGGGGGTAAACGTCAGCACGCCGGCCAGGTAACCGAAGAACCGGTTGGCCTTGTGAGAGTTGAAAAACGAGCCGTGACAGCAGTCGTGAAAAATGATGAACATCCGCACCCAGAAGGGAGTGGTGAGAATCCCTATACTCAAAGTAATCCAGTAGGAATACCCCTGAGTCGCGGTGTAAATCATCAGAGCCCACATGGCGAAGTACGGAAGGAAGCTGTTGCACACCTGCCAGATGGCTTTCCGTCGATCTGGTCGTTCGAATTCCGACAAATCCCGATACATGGCCTTGATGGCCTCCTGGCTGAGCATCGGTACTGCGCTGGCCGCTTGTAAGGTCGTAGTCATCCTCGGTCCGTTTCAGAGGGAAGGTTGCGGCCCAACGCCAGGCGCCGACATAAGCTCGCCTGATTCACTGCGCGGCAACGAGGTGGGCCATCGACCGGACAGGGCTCGATGGATGGATTCACAATTCCCCCAGCAGGACATTACTCGATGTGCCGGCCGGGGGCAAGGCTCGGAGCGGCGATGACCGTGTCTGGTCGGACACACTGGGCCTTCCTCGAGATAATTCGTTGTCCAATAGCTGCTTAGTGTACGCGGGGAGCAATCGAGGTGTGTCGCATCAGACACACTTGCCGGTTTGTCCAGGCAGGGGCGAGTCGATCAACCGTTTGTCATTCAGCGGCTTACGGATTCGGCACCGCATTTGACATAGCTTATCTCAACAAGGAGCGATGAGATGAGCCTCAGGATCTGGACAGCGGGAGTGGCAGTGGCGGGCCTGGCGCTCTACACACTGAGCTTCCTGCCGGTGGCCGGAAACGAACCCGCGGCAACTGTCGGGTCCGAGCCGGAGACCGCGCAAGCGGACCTCCCGGGCGCCTCGATGGTGCCTCTCAACTACGTGGATCCAACTGAGGTCGAGTTCCTGCCCGACTTAAACGAAGGGGACAGCTCGATCTACGAATTCGATTCACTCGCTCCATTCATTCAACCGTCAAGTCCCGAGCCGGTGCGCATACGTCCCATCGTG
>DAIOGN010000055.1:14234-19852 GCA_036745245.1 Candidatus Zixiibacteriota bacterium | reverse complement strand
CGCGCTCCTCCCGGGACAATACGCGGAGTGCGCCTTCCAGTGCCCGTTTGGCTTCGAGGTGCGGTGACGGATCGAGACTGGCACCCTCTGTTTCGGCAGGGTCGGTAAACACGAGCCACTTCCAGGCGCCGCTTCGGCGCGTGTTCTGGTAGCGGTTCAGGACGATGCGATAGAGCCACGACCTGAAGCTCGCTTCTTCACGCAGGGTGTGAAACTGTCGCAGGGCACGCAGCAGCGCTTCCTGGCACAGATCATCCCCGCGGTCGCGATCCCCGGCGATTCTGCGACAAAAGCCCCGCAGCCTGTCGTGCTCCGGTTGGAGGAGCGTCCAGAAGTGCTGTGTGTTCCGGTCCATCTGCAGGTCTAGGACACCTGGCCTCGGCCCGAGGTTACAGCATTTGTCAAACTCAAGGGTTCCATCACGTTAGATTTGCGGTGTTCACCTAAAGTGAACCGCCCGCAAAACCGAATGTAAGAGTATCGACCCCGCAAAAGGCGGGCTCAGTTGATGAGAGGAGCAGTAAATGTCTCGTTTCGTCGCGGTTCTGGGTCTCGGCGTCCTTTTACTTCTGGCCGCCTGCGAAAGTTCGAACAATCCCGCCGGGCTCACTCCGGGCAACACCTCCGATGAGAATTTCCAGTTCGTGTCGGGCGAGGTGGTGGACGGCTACTCCTATCAGGGCGTGGAAATCGGACTCGATCTGTCCGGCTCCCTGGTGGATTCAATCCCCGGCGGCTCGCCCGTGCGCGGTCACTGGCAGGCGAGTCCCGCTTATGAAGACGGCAACGTGGTGATCGAATCATACAGCTATTCGCTTCAGGGAACCTGGCATGTGTTCCAGGTGTCCGGGTACGTGGCGAAGTACAGCCCGGTGGACACATTCAACCTGGAGGCCACCGACTCGATCCAACTGGTGTCCGGCGATACTCCGATCGTGTATCCGGACAGCACCATGGACGGCTTCAATTATCGGTTTCAGTTCGAGCTCTGGAGCCGAACCAACGCCGATTCGCTGGCGGGGCGCCACGACGTGGAAATGCGTCTGCTGGATGACTTCACGGGTGAACTCAACGCGGATCTGGCCGAGAACATCCGGTTTCAGCACTCCGATTCGGCCAAGACGTGCGACGTGAGCGTGGCCAACAGCTTCCAGGCCACCGATGTGGTGATCGACATTCTGGGAGGCGGGTGTCCGCTGGGAGGTTCGATCGTGCTCACCTCGGCCATCTCGATCGATTGCCAGGGCACAGGCGGCGGTTTCTCCACTTCGGTGGACGGTGTCTGGAGCATCCACGGGTCCTTCAACGGGGTCACGGAGTCCTACACGGTGAGCGACGGATCTACGATCTGGACGCATTCACAGCCGTGCGGGGGCCCGGCCGCGGTTTCGTTCTCCTGGTAGCCACGGTCGGAAAAGGGTTTCCGGGCCCCCGTCGGGGCCCTTTTTTTGTGGATTCGAACCGGGATGGGTCGAGGCACAACCCGACTGCGGTTTCTGCGTAGTCAGGAACGCAGGGCGCGGGTCCCATCCCGGTCTCGTGACACCCGAAAGGAATCAGAATGAAGCGCATCCTGGCTGTCGGTCTCTCCCTCGCGTGTTCTGTTTCGGCGCATGCTCAACAGTGCGAACGGATCATGGTGCAGGATTCCACGCTCAACAATCTGCAACACGAGGTGGGCACTCTCCCCTGCGAGCCCGGCACTCTCGGTTCCGTAACGCGCTCCGGTTCGGGACCGAAGGCCATGGTCCTCATTCCGGGCCTGGGCTTTGGCGCCGGGATCTTTGACGAGTTCATGGCGGCGCACGCCACGCAGTACACCATGCATGCCGTGACGCTCGCCGGCTTCGGGGGCACCGCCGCTCCCCCCATGCCGCCCGACAGCGTAAGCTTCGGCGCTCTCACCTGGACTCGCGGCGCGTACGACGCCGTGGTGAAGCACATTCAAGCGGAGGGTCTCGATCGGCCCGTGATCGTGGGCCATTGGCTGGGAGGAACACAGATCGCGTTGTGGCTCGCCCTGGAGCACCCGGAGCTGGTGTCCGGGGTGATCATCATTTCGGGGTCCACGCGATTCACTCCCACCGACACGACGCGTATGCCCTCTCACCCAGCGCTCGACTATCGCGTGAAGGGTGTCGACTTGTACATGGTGCCCAAGTGGTTCAAGACGGTCACGCGTGAGACCTGGGACGACAACAACTACCTGCCCGGAGACTACGCCGTAAATCCAATCCGCGGGCTGCGCCTGTGGCGGGAGGCGGCGCGCCCCACGCTACCCGTGTGGGTACGTTATCTCAACGAATTCTACGCGCAGGATGTATCGCTCGACCTGGATTCCCTCCAGGTGCCCACGTTGGTGTTGAAGCCCGGCCTGGAGGACCTGTACGTGGACGCAGGCGCCAACTACATGGAGGCGTACTGCCACCTGGGGTGGGACGGAGCGGCCCTCACGAATCCTCGCATCCAGATGATGACGATCCCGCGCTCGCGCGCCTGCCTGTGGTTCGATCAGCCTGAATTGTTCGAGGCAGCCGTCTCCGGATTTGTCACATCCCTCGCGCCGTAGGGCTCTTCACGGGCACGACCACTGCGCAGGGATGATGGTGCACACGTCGCACGGTGCCGGTCCGCCCTTGAACACGAAGTTCACCAGGGTGATGATGTCGGACGACGTGAGATTGCCCGTGCAATTCGCGTCGCCGGCGGCCGCGCAGGGCAATGGCGCCGGCCCGCCCTTGAACACGTGGTTCACCATCACGATGATGTCGGCCGACGTGACGGCTCCACTCACGTTGACGTCGCCCGTGATGAGCACCAGGCATCCTCCCGACGGGATGTAGTATCCCACGTGCAACCTGGGGCGGTTGGCCACCGTGGGATTGGAACGGCTCGAGAACCGCTTCGAGGTGGATCCCACGGACTCGTCGCCCAGGAGCAGCCAGCCGAAGTCGGTGGCGGGGAGGTCTAGCATGTCCTGCACGTCTGAGGCCATGGCGCCCGACGTCCAGTGGTACACGCCGATTTGATCCACCGGCGTGGCCGCACTCGGGGCGGCACTGAAGGTTCCGCCCACCGTGCTCCACATCGAACTGGAAAAGCTCGTGTGTATCCATGTGGCGTCTCCGGCTGCCGCCGGCGCACCCTGACCTTCTTCCAGTATGGCGTCGGAGGGGCCTTCGCCCCAGTTCTCCAGCAGTCGATGAGTTTCAATGGTCGCCGGGCCGATGACGGTCTTCGACATGAAGAGTGCGAGGTCGGCCGACGTAATGATCGCCCCGGCCGGAACGCCGGAAGCCACGTCGAATCGCAGCACCGCACGGTGCCGGATCTGCCCGCCGCCGAGACCTACCCGACCCGAAAAGAAGTGGTCGCCCCGGCCGTTGGACACCATGCCCAGAGGATCTTCGTAGAGGGTGTTGTCGGCCGTAGCAGCCAGGGTCACCGTGGTCGGCATGACATAGGTCACTTCGAGTTCGGGGCGATTTGCAACTGTGGGATTCGTGCGTGAGTCGAACCGCTTCGTGGTGGCCAGCGTGTCTTCGTTGCCGATGAGCAGCCAGCCGAAATTGGCGGCCGGGTTGTCGAGCCAGTTCTGCACGTCGGTCACCATGCCCGGTGAATTCCAGGAGTACAGCGCGATCACGTCGACCGTGGCCGACGCCGACACCGCAGGATCGAAATCCCCACCCGGCATGGCCCACAAAGAAGCCGGTGAAGACGTGTGGATCCAGGTGGCCTCGGGATCGACGCGGGGCGCCCCTGACCCTTCGCCTCCTGGGGCATCCGTGGCCCCCTCCGCCCAACCGGCGAGCACCTTGTGCAACTCCACGGTCACCGGGCCGAACGACGTCTGCGACATATTGAGCTTGAGCTTGGCATCGAGAATCACGGCGCCCGCAGGCACGCCGGCCGCCACGTTGAAAAGCACCAGTCCGCGACGTGCGGTCCCGCCACCCCCGACATTGTTCCGCCCCGCGAAGAAGTGATCGCCTGAGCCGTTGCCCAGTGCACCCGCTGGCTCCTCGTAAAGACAATTGTCCCGGGACGCGGACAGGGTCACGGTGGTCTGTGCCGCGACGGTTGAAGCCATGCAGACTGCAAGTCCAATGACGGCCAGGGTGGTCAGAGCGCGCATGTGTACACCTCTTGTGTGGGTCATACCGTGATGATCAACGTTTACGGTCCGGCGTTTTGGGCTCGAACCGGGTGGAACACTTGCGGGGATGGGCCTTCGTCGGTACCCGACGAGGGGTATGGTACAAGCTCCGGCAGGCCTTACGGGGCGGCCCCGGGCTCGACATGATAATAGCGAACGGCAGGCTCCGGGTCAAATTCCTTCACCCCGGCGCCCCACCGCGCGAGTTTTACCCTTCCTTGGTGGCCGTCCCGGTCAACTTGCGCAGGTGGTCGAGCACCTGCGGATGGAATCCGGGTTGCGAATACCGGATGATCCCGTCGGCGTCGATGAGGCACAAGTGGGGGATCCCCTGAACTGCGTAGGCCGTGGTGAGATCCCGCCCGCCGAACAGGAGCTTCATGGCGTAGCCCTGCTCCTTGTACCATTCGAGCGCCACGTCTGTGCTGCGCTCCCACACGTTCACCGATAACACCACCAGGTCGTCGCTTGCGTATTGGCGCGTGAACTTGTCGATCTCAGGCATGGAGCGCTTGCACGGACCGCACCAGGTGGCCCAGAAATCCATGATCACGGTTTTTCCGCGCAGGTCCGACAGCTTGACGATGTTTCCGGAGGCGTCCGCAAGCGACCAGTCGGGGGCCGGAATATTCACCTGGGATGCTGGAGGCGCGGGGCGGGTGGCGGTCACCTGCTGAGGAGGCTCCGCCGAAACATCGGGGAGGGGTGCTGAGCCACCATTGACGTCCACGAACAACTCCACCTGTTCCCAGCGTGGATCCGAACGCAACGTGGCGAATCTCGGCTCGGTGCGCAGGTGCTCCAGATTGGAGTAGCCTTTCACGGCCGCATCGGCCAGGGTGGCGAAGGCGTCCTCTGTTCGCCCGAGTTCCGCCTGGAACGCGGCCAGCTGGATGTCCTGCTCGGGCAAACGGTCGCGTGGCTTCAAGGCCGCCAGATCGGCGTAGGTCTGGGAGGCCGTCTTGGAGTCGGCGGTGGTCTTCGGAGCGGCCGATTTCTCGGAAGCGGTGGTATCGCCCGAGCACCCCGAGAGGCACATCGCCAGGAGCAGAGCGGCGGAAACGGCAGTGGAACGCATCTGAGTCATCTCGATTCTGTGATGGTGGAATTGAAATGTAGCACGGGAACGCTGCAAAGCCAGCGTCAAATGGCGATGGAAGCCGATGCGTCAGGGCTGGGGAGCAGGTGGTGTGGCGAGTTGAGTTTCGAGCCACACCTCTTCCTTCTCGGGCAGCTCCGGCGGTTTCGCGCCGGGCGGAGCGGCCGCATCTTCCGTGCTTCCGAACTCACCAAATTCGCTCCCCGCTCCGCGCTCTCCTCCGAAGTCGGCGCTGCCTGGCGTTGGCTCGGGTTCCAGAACAGGCCGGGGAAGGCCGCCCCATTCGGCGCCGATGCCCACGACGGAGCCGGGCTGGGTACCCAATCCGTAGTACAGGGCCAGGCTGGATTGCAGCGGGAT
>DAIOGN010000055.1:8561-14224 GCA_036745245.1 Candidatus Zixiibacteriota bacterium | reverse complement strand
CCATTCTGCCGGCCGTAGGCGGCCCGGGGCCCCTGGCGCCCATCCGTGGGAATGGCCTTTTCCACGATCCAGTCCCGCACGAAGCAGGTGAAAGCTGCGAGATTCTCACGCTCGGACTCGAGCAACTGATCACGCAGGGCGGGATGCATCGGGTCGGCTCCCGGCGGGCCGCCGGGTGCGGTCGCGGGCACCAGTTCGTCGGTGGGGGGCCCTCCGCGATAGCAGATGAAGTACTCCTTGTCGTGTGAGCCATTGCGATTGAGATAGATCGTCAGGCCGGTCATCGTGATGGTGCGCACCCAGTCGAGGTCGTCGGTGACGTAGTAGATGTACAGGGCCTCACTGTCGCTTGCGAGTTTCAGCACGGCGTGATCTTCGTGTCGGCGGCTCTCGGGAATGGCGTCCCAGTCGTCGAAGTGTCCGTCGATCTGAACTGTGGTGGAGAGCCAGTGTGTGGAGACATCGGCGGCCTGCTTCTTGCAGGACGGGCCGGCGACGATCGCTGCGCACACGCACATACACACACTCAGGCGTGGCGACCACTGCGGTACGAGCATGACCTCAATCTAACGCGGCTGGGTGTGCAGGCAAGAATCTCCGGATGTGCCGTGGGGCCCTTCCAGGTTCAGGCCAGCCGGGCCCCGGTGCACATTCCACCGGGACCCGTGGGGGGGGACACCGAAATCTTTATTGGGGGCAGACTCCGGGACCGGTGCGGCCCTCGTTCCAGTCGGAAAGCGCTTTGCGCCACTGGTCCACCTGGCAGCGCTGCGAGTGATTCAGGTCACACCAGCTCTTCCAGCTTGTGCCCGCCAGGAAAAGGTCCGCCTGATCCACGACGGATTGTACGGCGAGAGGCGAGGCGCCTTCGGCTTCGTTCAGCCGGACCGTGAGCAGTTCGGCGTACAGACGCGCGATGCCGTTGAAATAGCCGCCCATGATGCAGTAGCTCAGGAGCTTTCCGGCCGAGTCGGCCTGTGAAATCAGCACCGACTTGGCGCCGCCTTCGGACCCCAGCCAGATCGGCAGGTGACGCGACACCCAATCCGGATCGCCGCTGCGACCGGAATGCTCCTTCCAGAAGCAACGGGAGCGCGTGCACGCAGCCGGTTCAACCTCCCGCTCGCACAGGCCTGCGTCGCGCGACAGGTCGACCTGACCCGTTGACAGTTCGATGCAGGCCGTCGAAGCTGTGGCAGGATCAGGGTCGCTGTCGCGCTCTAAATCCAGAGAAGCACCCTGAGGCGACAATTCGAATCCCTCCGGCACCAGGAACATGATCCGGTAGGACCCCGCCGGCAACGAGTCGAACCGGAAGTGACCGGATTCGTCGGTCGAGGTGTTTGCCAGAAATGCGCCTTCGCAGTTCTTGAGGACCACTCCCACACCGGCCACACGCGTTTCGCCCTCATCCTGCATGCCGTTTCTATTCGCATCCAGCCACACGCGGTCGCCCAGCGAGGCCAACGGCTCGGGTTCCGGTTCGGGTTCGAAGAGACCCGCGTCGCGTGTCATGTCCTCTTCTGCCGGGGCGAGTTCAATGCACTCCGACAGCCCGGTCTCGGGATCGGCGTCGCTGTTGGAGGACCCGGCACTCTCCACCTGCGGACTGAACTCGAATCCATCCGGCTTATGAAACAGGAGGCGATAGGAACCCGCTTCCAGTTCGCCGAATCGATAGTGGCCATCCAGGTCGGTGAGAGTGGAAGCCAGCACAGCCTGTTCGCAGCTGAGAAGCGACACTTCTACGCCAGCCATTCCCGGCTCTCCGTCTCCCTGCAGGCCGTCGCGATCGAGATCCAGCCAGACGCGATCGCCCACAGCCGCCGGCTCGGGCTCAGGCTCGGGTTCGGGGACCACACCGGCATCGATCGAGAGGTTGTCCTCACCTTCTCCCAGTTCGAAACAACCGGTGCGGCCGGACTCGCCGTGGATGTCGCTGTCCGCGGCGTCTGATTCACCCTGATCCTGTACGGTGAACAGGAAACCAGCGGGGAGTTGAACGGATACGACATAGGATCCCGCCTCCAGTGAATCGAATCGATAGTGACCCGTGCTGTCTGAGACAGTTTCGGACAGCACATCGCCCTCGCAATTCATGAGCCGCACCGAGGCTCCGGCGAAGCCGGCTTCAGACTCATCCTGCACGCCGTCGGCATCCGCATCCAGCCACACGCGGTCGCCCACACGGCTTTGCGGGGCCGGTTCCTCCTCGGAGAGATTGAAGGCAAGCAGCGCGCGGCATTCGCCCGGCTCTGTGGTCGTCCAGCCGGTCTGAAGCACGCTGTCCGAACCGAAATTCGATAGCGGTGCGCCGGCGTCGATGCGCGCATCGCCTGAGGCCGTGAAGCTGAACACGGGCGACGAGCCCGGGATGGAGTAGTAGAGCACGAGCCGCGGGGCACGCGATCCGGATTCTCTGCTGTTGAATTCCGTGCGCAGGTATTCCGGCGCGTTCTGGTCGAGCAGGATGCCGTGGTTCGCCCAGGTTCCGTCCAGCCAGAGCTTCAACAGGCCGGTGACGTCCACGCGCACCCAGCCTGTATCGCGCGACCTGAAGGTCGCCAGCACAAACGGGGAGAGCCCGGGGCCGATCTGGCTCCAGGTGACCGTGGCTTCTTCCCAGGCCGTCTGCTGTGGATGCACCACCACAGCCTGGCCGGCAGCGTTGCATGTATGCAGGAGCAGCTTCGCCGAGTCGAGATAAGCTCCGGGCGGAAGCGGCGCGTAGGCACTGTACCCCGAGACGCCTTCCGGGCCGGTGGCGGTACGATCACCACACCCGGCGAACAGCAGAGTTGTAAGGCAGACCACTGTAGCTCTCGTCAACCGCATGACGACCTCCCTCCGGGGCGGCTCAAACCGCCCACTATCGAGCGGGCCGGCGGCGTGTGTTCCGCGTCTCCCGACGGCCATGGAATCGCCGTCAGGTAGATTGGATGCCGTTTCGCCGACTTGACGTAACTTTGAGCAACACGCGGGCCCGATCTGGTGCCGCCGATGGTCTTCAGGTTAACCGCAGAACCGATGGTCGGTTGGTGGCAGTTCCCGGTACCAAAGCCAGGGAAGGGGTGGGCTGGAAGTGTGGTGCGCTCCCCACATTTTGTGGCCAGCGGCGTGGCCACACACGGTCAGGAGCTTTAGGGAGGGCTGTCAGACGGACTGGCAGCTGAAATCAATGTGTGCCGGAGCGCCGATCATCCAGCCGGCCCAACAGTCGAAGCAGCCCATCAAGGATCGTGAGCGGGTGAGGCGGGCAGCCGGGAATGTAGAGATCAACCGGCACGACGCTGCCCGCGCCGTTGTGCTGCTCGGGGTGATCGATATAAGGTCCGCCCGATATGGCACACGCGCCCACGGCGATGACGATCTTGGGCGCCGGGACCGCGTCATAGGCCTTCCGGAGCGCAAGGTGCATGTTCTCTGTAACGGGCCCGGTGATGAGCAGTCCGTCGGCGTGCCGTGGCGAGGCCACCACCTGAATGCCAAACCTCCCGAGGTCGAACACCACGGTACTCAGCACGTTCACATCGGCTTCGCAACCATTGCAACCCCCGGCGCTGACCTGGCGCAATTTCAATGAGCGACCGAACAGACGACGCAAGCGGCTGTCCAGCGCGGCCGCCAGATGGATCGCCTCACCGCCAAGCACGAGGTCCTCCCGCGAGCGGGTGGCCATGCGAAAGTCTTGTGAGTATCGAATGGCCCCCTCAGGGCAAGCCTCGACACAGTCGGTGCAGAAGAGGCACCGACCCAGATCGAGTCGCGGCCCGGCGTCGTCCAGGGAGATCGCGTTCGTGGGGCAGACCTCCGCGCATTGTCGACAGCCCGTAGGACACTTCGATGGGTCGACTACGGGTAGTCCGCGAAAGCGGTCGGGCAGGGTCGGTGCACCCTTGGGAAAAGACAGGGTGCGATGACCCTGACGCCATCGGGCCGCGAGTATGCTCAACATGCTTTCACCTCAAAGGTCGTGTCCGCAGTAGGACAAGTTGAAACTCTTGTTGCACAGTGGAAAATCCGAGATCTGCTGGTTTCGCAGGGCCATGGCCAGTCCCATCCAGTTGTGGAAGGAGGGATCGACCACTTTGTATCGGGCGAATCGACCGCGCCCGTCGGTCAATGCCACGTGGCTGATCCGGCCGCGCCAACCCTCCACGAGAGATACCACGAGACGGTCTGCGGCCAAGTCGGGCACGGCGGTACGTGCGGCCCCACCCACCAGCATCTGGAGCTGTTCGCGTACGAACTCGGCCGACCGCTGGATTTCGAGCCAGCGCACGTAGGCGCGCGCGAACACGTCGCCCGAGCCGGCCTTGGATACAGGGATGTGCGAGAATCGAAAGATCCCGGCCGGGAAATCGTGCCGGATGTCCCGGTCTGCTCCACACGCCCGCGCCGCCGGTCCCACCAGTCCGAGCTGCTCAACGATCTCCAGGGAGAGCGTGCCCGTATCCTCAAAGCGACCCATCACGGAGGGAGAATCCCAAAGTAGATTCACGGCGTTGGTCACGTCGCGCATGGCGTTCTCCAGATTCGTCAGGAGCGTGGTGCCGCGCGCAACTTCAACATCAAAAGCCACTCCGCCCGGACGCACCAGCCCGCGGCCGAACCGGCTGCCGCACAGGCTTGCCGACAGGTTGAGGAAGTCGCCGCGCAGGCGTCCGCAGTAAGACGCCGTAGGGAGGAATCCCACGTCTCCGGCGAGTGCACCCAGGTCCCCGGTGTGGTTGGCCAGACGCTCCAGTTCCAGTGCCACTCCGCGCAACACCTGGGCGCGTGGAGGTACTCTGCATCCGGCCAACGCCTCGACGGCCTGACAGTACGCCGTGGCGTGGCCGATTGTGGTGTCGCCCGCCAGCGTCTCCATATAATGAATCGTGCGTTTGTCGGGTCCGCCCAGAAGTGCCCGCTCCACGCCGCGGTGCTGGTACCCCAGCGAGATCTCAAGGTGGAAGACCTGCTCGCCATGGCATTGAAAGCGGAAATGGCCGGGCTCGATCACACCGGCGTGAATGGGGCCCACCGCCACTTCGTGGACTTCATCGCCTTCGACGCGGTAGAATTCAATCACTCCGACCTGAGGCTCCTCGTCTTCGGACCGGTTCCAGGCGTCGTGGCCTGGCCGCTGCGATTTGACGAAACGCAGCGGCTTGAGCCATGGGTGTCCCTCCGGGCGCACTCCGAACTGCTCGGCGATTTCGCGCTCGAACAGGTGAACCTGAGGACAGTCCGGCGTGAGCGAGGGGAAGGCTCCGTCTGCAACCCGGGTCTTCGCCGCGTGCAGGTGGCCCCCCTCGTGGTCGGCCAGAATCACATAGAGCTCCACGGCCGCCTCGCGCTCAGGCAGGTGACCGAACAGAGCCACCACTTGCCAGCCCGCAGACGTTTGGCTGAGGATCGCGCGCCGGAACAAGTCCGCGTCCCAATCGGGGACCGCCTCGCGCGATGCCGCCACCGCATTCTGCAGCGTCAGCCACCCGAATTCGGCCGTCATGGCAGAGGCTCCACCAGGGCGGCCGCATCGCTGAGTAACGACCTCAGGGGGGCCGGAAGGTACACTCCCAGCAAAAGCGACAGTCCCAGGAACGCAAGAATTGGCACCACCACCCGCGGCCGATCGCGGTAGTTCGTCTCGCTCGCCCCGGCCGAGGGCGGGCCCT
>DAIOGN010000055.1:4835-8551 GCA_036745245.1 Candidatus Zixiibacteriota bacterium | reverse complement strand
GTCTCCTTGCACGACGCGCAGCACTGTGGCTCCCATGCCGATGAATACGATGGCCAGAAGCAGCAGAAAGGCTCCGGCCACCACAAACTTTCCGGCGTCGATCATGCCGTTGAGTATGGTGAACTCGCTCATGAAGGGGCCTCCCGGCGGGGAGCCGGTGATGGCCAAAAACCCTGCCAGAAACAGCGAGCCGGACACCGGCAGACGACGGATCGCTCCGCGGACGTCGTCTGTGAGCTTGCTGCCGTACGCTCGGTGAATATTGCCGGCGGATAAGAACAGCACACCCTTCGTGAAGCCGTTGGTGAGCAGATGGAAGAGCGCTCCAAATGTGGCGAGGCCGCCCGTGCCGATGCCGAGCACGAGGATGCCCATGTGTTCCACGCTGGAATAGGCCAGCATGCGCTTGAAGTCCCGCTGGCGCACCATGAATACGGCCCCTACGATCATGGACAATAGACCCACGAAGATCAGAATTTCCTGGGCAAACGCCTTTTCCTTCGCTGCTACGCAAATCTGGTAAAAGCGCAAAATGGCCAGGAACGCGCAGCTGGTCACGCCGCCGGCCAGAAGCGCACCGACCAGTCCCGGCGCCTCGCCGTACGCATCCGGTTTCCACGTGTGCATGGGCGCCAGTCCCATCTTGGTGCCGTACCCCACCACGAGCAGCACGAACGCCGCATGGAGCCAGGGGCGGGACAGGTGCTCCGCAAGCGCCACCAGGTCGTCGAAGAGCAGAGTGGAGACGAGCCCCTGGTGCAGTGCAGAGTAGGCCAGAAAGAACGAACCTAAAAGCGCCAGAGCGATGCCGACGGATCCGATCAGCAGGTACTTCCAGGTGGCTTCGAGCGAGCGCGGATTGTGGTTGAAAAACAATAGAGGAGCCGTGGCCAGGGTGGTCGCCTCCATGGCCACCCACATGAGGCCGAGGTGGTGCGACAGGGTCACCAGGGTCATCATGGCCAGCATGATCAACAGGCAGGCACAGAAGAGCCGATTGGGTCGGTCGGACCGGAGGGCCAGATAGGCCGGCGCGTAAAGGGCGCAGAGCATGAAAAGCACACTGATGAAACCAAGCACCAGTTTGCTGAGAGCATCCAAAACCAGCCAGCCGTCGAGAGCGGAAACGGGAGCGCCCGCGAGCGCCAGGGACACCAGGATCAAGTGGGCCAGGCCGCCGAGCGGAACCAGCCAGGGCCGCCAGCGATTGGAGGGCACCAGAGTGGCCGCCAGCGCCAGGAGCAGGGGCACGCCGATGAGAAGCCAGGCCACGGATTACTCCTTCAGGGCGGAGAGCTTGCGCGTGCTCACCGTCGCGAATTCGCGGCTGATCTCGTAAATGATGATGCCCATGACCGAGATGGCGACAAACAGATCCAGGAGCACGCCGATCTCCACCAGAAACGGCATGGCCTCCAGAAGCAGCAGGCCGAAAATGAAGATTCCGTTTTCCAGCACCAGGTAGCCTACCACCTGAGAAATGGCCTTCGCTCGCGTAGTCAGTATGAGAAACCCGGTCAGCACCGTGGACAAGGCGGTGGGCACCACCAGCGAGGCCATGTGTTCCTGTGCGATGGGCAGCGTCTTGGAGTACAGCACCGCCAAAGCTGTGCTCACGGCACCCAACAAGAGTGAGGCGATGAACCCGATGATGGGTTCCACCTCGCGCCGGATGGTTACCTCCCGGATCGCATGGAACAGCATGCGCGGGATGAGCACGCCTTTGAGAACCACCGCAGCGCAGGCCACCAGGACCACCCACACGGTCAGCGTGCTGTGCGCAGCCACGATCAGGACGCCCAGCAGGACACCCTGCGTGGCCACAGCGTAGATCACAGTGCGCAGCTGACTTGCGCCGAGCGCGACAAAATTCAAGAGTAGCACCACGACCAGAATCGGATCGAGCAATTGCTCCATGTCCTCACCTCAACAGCAGGATGATGCCGAAGGCCGACAGCAGGCAGGCGGCCACCAGAACCGTGGGCACGAACACCAGGCGAAACCGGGCGATCACTGATTCCACCACACCAATGGCCGCCGCCAGGACTCCCAGGCCCAGGACGAACAGGCCCCAGTCCAGCCACGGGCTGCCGGTGTCGAACGGCGCGATGATCCGCAAGAGCAGAGCGCACATCACGAACAACTTCATCGCTGCGCCATACTGGATCAACCCCAGGGCCGGACCGCTGTGATCAAGCACCATCACTTCATGAATCATGGTGAGTTCCAGGTGGGTGTTGGGGTCATCGAACGGCATGCGCGAGTTTTCCACCAGGATTACAATGAACAGGCTGGCCGCCACGAGCACCAGCGAGGCGCCCGCCACCCCCCACCCGGCGGGGAACGGTGCCCCCAGCATGGTCGACAGGGTGAGCGAACCGGAGAGTTTGGCCAGGACCAGGAAACCAAAAAAGAGCGCGGGCTCGGCAAGGCACGAGAAGGACACCTCCCGCGCCGCGCCCATGCCCTCGAAGGCCGAGCCGGTATCGAGTGCGGCCGAGGCGGTGAAGAACCTCCCCAGAGCAAACAGGTAGGCGAAGAGAATCAGATCGCCCTCGAAGGACACCGGCGGACGATGATTTCCCAGCGGCACCAGCATCCCGGCCAAAAGCGCCGTGGCCAAGGAGACGACCGGCCCGGCGCGAAATACCCACGTGGTGGTCGTGCTGAATACCGTTCCTTTCTGAAGCAACTTGGCCAGATCGTAGTACGCCTGCAGCCATGGTGGGCCGACGCGCCCCGCAAAGAGCGCTTTGGTTTTGGCAATCACGCCGAGCAAGAGCGGCGGCAACGCCAGGAGCAGGCCGATGTGCACGAGCAGATGTGTCACGGCTGCGCCATCTCCTGGCTCACCTCCATAACAAGAGACCGATCAGAAACGCCACAATGTAGAACAGATACGCATGAATGCTCCCGGCCTGGAGAAAACGGAGGGATGACGTTACCCTGGCGCCGAGTCGATAGCCCGGACGGATCAGCCGGTCCAACACCAGATCGGGCACATGGCTGCCGAATCGCGTCTCGCCCGGGAAGGCCGTTCGCGCGCTGGGAGTGTGGATGGACGGGCGGACGACCCAGGCGAAAAAACCGATCGCCCAGTGCGCGAACGATGACGAGGTGTACTGCATCCTCGGTCCCGGAGCCGCAAAGCCGCAGTCCCAGGTGCCGGCAGTGGTGGCACCTTGAATTCGCGACCGTGCGACCAGGAGCAGGTAGGCCAACCCGATGCCTCCCGCCAGCGCTACGCCAATCACAGTGATCCAGGTGAGCGGCACCAGGGCGGCGAGGCCGCCGGCGGGCGTGGAACCCACCGACCACACGAGCATGGCTTGCTCGAGAGCCGGCACCACCACGAAGGGTGCGATGCCGATGAGGACGCAACAAGCCAACAGCACCGCCATGGGTCCCCTCATGTTCTTAGGCGGTTCGTGTGCGCCCAACGCCTGATCGGACCGGGCCTGGCCCAGGAACACGGTCCCCAGGGCCTTGACGAAGCAGGTCACCGCCAGAGCGCCCACGAGGGCCAGCGCGGGCGCAGCAAAGGCCGCGCCGGTCCACGCCGCCCCCTCTCCGCCAACGAGCGAGCGGAACAGGCCGAGATAGATGAAGAGTTCGCTCACGAATCCGTTCAGTGGCGGCAGGCCGCAAATGGCCACCGCACCCAGGGCAAAATAGAGCGCTGTGCGCGGCATGGATTTGGCCAGACCGCCGAGCCT
>DAIOGN010000055.1:0-4825 GCA_036745245.1 Candidatus Zixiibacteriota bacterium | reverse complement strand
CCTGTCCATCTCGCGCGTGCCTGTCGCGTGGATCACCGCACCGGCACTCAGGAACAAGAGCGACTTGAAGAGGCCGTGATTCCAGACATGTAGCAGGGCACCCGCCAATCCCAGCACCGTGATGTCCATCCGCCCCAGCGAGCGACCCACCATGGCCAACCCGAGTCCCATGAAGATGATGCCAATGTTCTCGATGCTGTGATAGGCCAGGAGCCGCTTCAGGTCATGCTGTCCCAGGGCAAAAGCGACCCCCAGCACACCGGACACCGTGCCACCCGTCAGCAGGGCGATGCCCCACCACAGCGGGGGGTCGTTCAACAGTGAGCCGACACGTACCAGCCCGTAGATGCCGATTTTGATGAGTACTCCTGACATGAGAGCCGACACATGGCTGGGCGCCAGAGCGTGCGCACCGGGAAGCCACACATGAAAAGGCATGAGGCCCGCCTTGATGCCAAATCCCACTACGGCGAGCACAAAGATCGCCGTGACGGTTGCGGGCGCGACGCCCACCGGGAGCGCCACCAGAGCGAAGCTGCCATTCGCGCCGCGAAGCATGGCAAACATCACAAACAGGCTCAGCGTGCCCATGTGCGTCGAGACCAGATACACCCAGCCGGCCTCGCGCACCGCGAGGTGCTCATCTTCAGTGGTGACGAGAAAGAAGGCTGAAAGGGCCATGACCTCCCAGGCCACCAGAAAGAGGATCGCATTCGCCGCAATGGTCACGCCGGCCAGGCCTGCGGTGACCAGGCCGAAGAACAGGCGCAGCTTTCGGCCGCTTTGCGGATGAGCGGCCTGTTTCCAGTATCCCATCCCGTACCAGCTGCACAGGGCCGGGATCAGGAAGATGGGCAGAAGAAAGAGCACCGACAGTCCGTCAATGAGCACCGCCCAGGTGGCAGACTCCGGCCGCCAGAGTGCCAAAAGCGCGCCGGCGATTCCCAGAACCGAGCCGGTGATGGCCAGCACGAAAGCACACGTGGTCCCCGCCTCCGACCTTCGGCTCATGAAGAGGCCCGGTACTCCGGACAGCGCGTAACAAGCGATGCCGGAGACGATCAGCCACGTGCTCATGCAGTCATCCAGCGGCGAAGCACCACCCACGCGAAGGCCACGACCAGCATCACCACGAAGTACAGCACGTAGATGTGCATTTTCCCTTGCTGCACCCAGCGCAAACGCGCAAACCGGTCCACCCAGAGGTCAAACATGGGTCGGTACAGGCTGCGGCTGAGAGGATCGGGATACTCCGCGGCCAGCCTGCCTTCGGTCGGAAACAGTCCGCGCGGAGGAACGATGGAAGCAGGCGGTCGAAGTGATTTAGGGAAGACTCGCGTCATCAGCAGTTCCGCGAACGACAGGCCCGTGTATTGCATTCGCGGTGTTGGGGCCAGGTAGCCGCATCCCCACGTGGTGTCCTTGATCGGGCGAAAGCGCTTTGTGAGTGCCCGCAAGAGCAAGGCCGAGCCGGCCACAGCCAGCCACACGACCAGGTTCACCCTGCCCAACGAAAGCAAAGGGGATGAGGACGCGTTCAGGCTGACGAGGAGCTTCTCGCGGGGGACACCCGAAACGAGTTCAATGGTGCCGGACATGGCCGCAGCCCCCAGGCCGGGAAACACGGCCGCGCCGACGCAGAGCATGGCGAGCACGCCCAGAGGAACGACCATCCAGGAGGACGATTCATGCGCTTCGCGTGCCTGTTCGCTTCGTCCCTCCCCCAGAAGCGCGATGCCCACAATCCGCACAAAACAGATCATGGCCAGACCGCCAGCCAACGCCACACCGGCCGCGCCCAAAAGGAGCAAGGTACGGCTCAGTCCCGTGAGTTCCAGCCCGCCGCGAAGCATGCTTAGGTAAATCAGCCATTCGCTGACGAAACCATTCAGGGGCGGCAGGGCCGCCATGGCCAGCGCGCCCAGCATCATGGCGGTGCCAGTTCGAGGCATCCGTTTCAGGAGTCCACCCAAGCGCTCCATGTCCTTCGTGCCAGTGCCGTGCATTACGCTTCCGGCGCAGAGGAACATCAAACCCTTCATCAGCGAGTGATTCCAGATATGCAGCAAGGAGCCGGCGAATCCCAACACTGCGACGGCGGCATGGCCGCTGGCCAGGCCCCACACGCCCACTCCCAGGGCGAGGACGATCAGACCGACGTTTTCGATAGAGGAATAGGCCAGCACACGCTTCAGGTCACGTTGCAACAGAGCAAGTGCAGCGCCGAGCAGAGCGCCCGCAAGCCCGAGGATGGCCAGCACCGAACCCCACCAGAAGGCCGGCGGCCCCAGGAAGAGCATCGCGCGGAGCAGACCGTAGATGCCGAGTTTGATCATTACGCCGGACATGAGCGCAGAAACGTGGCCCGGTGCGGCGGAGTGCGCCTCCGGTAACCAGATGTGCAGGGGCACCACACCGGCCTTGGTGCCGAAGCCCACCACGGCCAGGATGAAGATGAGCCCCGCACCTGTTGCGGAAAGCCGGGCCGCTTCGCCGATCGCTGCAAAGTCGAGGGAGCCGGCCTGACGTCCAAGGAGCAGGAACATTACCAGCAGAATGGCGGCGCCCAGATGTGTGGCGACCAGGAAGATCCACCCGGCAGCGCGGGTGTCGGGCCGTTCGTGCTCAAACGTCACCAGGAAGAAGGCCGCAATGGACATCACCTCCCAGGCCACCATGAAGAGCACAGCGTTTCGCGCTATCACCACAAGCGCCATGGAGGCCACAAACAGGTTGAAGCAGAACCACATGGGCGAGAGCGAACGAGTTTGACGGTACGCCCGGAGGTATTCGCCTCCGTACGTGGCAGCCAGGGCCGAGAGCGCGAAGATCGGCACCAGGAAATACGCCGAGAGTGCATCGATCCCCACGTGGAACTCGCCGCCCGGCACGGGCCAGGGCAGTCGCAGCGCCGAATCACCTGACGAGACCAACCCGCGCAGGGCCGGGGGCAGTCCCACAAGACAACCCAGCACGGCGCCGCCCGCGCCTAGGCCAGTGGCCACGCCCGGTCTTCGATACGCCAGCAACGAGGCAATGCCGCTTCCGATTAGGATGAAGATGGCCGCCAGGAGCACAGCCATCACGATTTGTTCCGCGATTCCGACGCGGATGGCCCGAGCTCGGATTCGACCTGTCGAGCCGCGGTCAGAATCTGCTCGACGGTGGCCCCGTAGGTCACCGTCTGCTTGAATTCGCGGTGGCTAAGGGCGAAAGCCAACCGGGACAGTAGGTGGAGATGCGTCTTTACAGTCGGGCTGATCATGGAGAAAAACGAGTGCACGGGTTTGCCATCCAGGGCGCCGAATTCGATGGGCTCGGCCAGTAGGCTCAACGTGATCAAGGCTCTGGGAACCTGAAGTATCACTGGATTGCGGACATGGGGAATGGCTACTCCATCGCCGATGCCGGTCGAGGCCAGTGTCTCTCGCGCCAGAAACATCTCGAGGAGGAACTCCCTGTCGGTGTCTGGGGGCAACGGCATGTTGCGTATGATTGCCTGCAGGACGGAGAGACGGTCGGAGACCCCGTCCAGGTGAAACACGCCACCCATCTGAAGGGCATCGGCCACGCTGGGGAGCCGCATGGATCCGTCTTCAGGTTCGGCAAAGATTTCGGTCGCCAGAGGGACCTGACGGGCCGTGGACCATTCCAGCAATTCAGCCCGATTGAACCGATGCTGTCCGCCGATACGGTGCGTGGGAAGCCCCTTCTCTTTGATCCACTCCTGGATGCGTTTTTCAGGTACGCCAAAGAGGGTGGCTACGTCACGAACGCGCAAATCCATTACGGGAGACTCTCCTCAGAACCACGTGCTGGCCGTTGCGCCAGAAGAGCGGTCACGAATTCAATGAGGGGATCCGGAGTCGCGATCACGCCGAACACCGCCCGCCGGACTCGTGGGAGCTGCGTTCTGTCATGCCTGAGGCATACGACTGTTGGACTGGCGTCGATGGGGCGGCTGAGCCACACGCCAGCCACGTGACAACTTGTGCTCTTCGAGCGAGAATGACAGCTGCGGGGATCGCCGATCCGTCACTGCATGGTTGAATCCCTGTGGTCATCTTTACTTAGTCACAGTCGGCATGCACGCGCAACATTACGCGTTCTCGGCTGCTGGCACAAGCCGTTTGCTTTCCTACTCTAAACCCGCTCGCGCGAAGGAGATTGTACAGCTGTACTCTGGCGCAGCTCGTCGCACCGACCATCGAGTTCTCCGATGGGGCGGCCGCAGCCCTGCCCCCCCCGCGTGCACGCGCAGCCGCTGGTGGCTTTGGATCGCAGCGGCGCACTGGATCGCATCGGACGCGACCACATGTTCGGAACCTTCGATGAAGCTCTGGCGCAGGCGCGTGTGATGTCGGGCGCTACGCCCGACGGCTCGTCGGGCTCGGAGCATCGGCCGGACCCCACAGGGCAAGCAAGACGTTGACCGCCGGACCCTTCTCGCGTACCTTGCAGCTGACTCAGAGGTGCTTCCCGCCGGTCTATTCCATTCCGTCGCAGGCTCCCAGAAAGGATACCATATCGTGTTGAAGATGTTGCGCGGGGTACTCCCTCAGCGCTCGAACGCCCGGCCCGCGGTGGCGGCCCCGGCGCTGGTACCGACCGGATTCGGCGGGCTCGGGATCGCCCCGGGCCTTTTGGCCGCCGTCGACCAGCTCGGATTCAAGACACCCACCCCCATCCAGCAGAAATCCATCCCCCTGGCCATCGATGGTCAGGACCTCATCGCCATCGCCCAGACCGGAACCGGAAAGACCCTGGCGTTCGGGATTCCCGTGCTCCAGAGGCTGGCGGGAATGCGAGGCACGGCGCTGGTGCT
>DAIOGN010000054.1:17741-20119 GCA_036745245.1 Candidatus Zixiibacteriota bacterium | reverse complement strand
CTGAGGAACCAGCCCGAGGAACGCAACCGCGTGGTGGCCGACCACCTGGCGACGTGGCTGTTTGCGCCCACGCGGCAGGCCGTGGAGAACCTCTATAATGAAGGGCTGCGCTCGGGCGTGCACCTGGTGGGCGACCCCATGCACGACGCGCTTTCGCACTACTGGCCTTACGTAAAGCAGCTGCCGCCCGCCGCAGGTGCGGGGAACTTCGTCTTTGTTACGGTGCACCGTGCCGAGAACACCGACGATCCTGCGCGCCTGCGCCAGCTCACGACCCTGCTGGAGTCCATTCGCCGCCCGCTGGTGTTTCCGCTCCATCCGCGCACGCGCGAGGCGCTCGAGCGTGAGCGATTGTTTTCCAGGTGGGACCGAATGAAGCACCTGATTCTCCTCGAACCTGTCGGCTACCTCGAGACGTTGCGGCTCATCTCGCAGGCGTTCGCCGTGCTCACAGATTCAGGCGGAGTGCAGCGTGAAGCGGTGTGGCTGGGCACGCCCTGCCTGACCCTCCGTTCGGTTACGGAGTGGGGCGACACGGTGGCCAAAGGCGCCAATACGCTGGTGGATCTCTCTGCTACGAAAGTGCGGAAGGCTCTGGCAAAGGCCCGCAGGCGGCCGGTGTCACTTGCGCGGCGCACCGGCGCTTCGGAGAAAATCGCGAAGATTCTCCGCGGCGGCTGACGCCGAAAAGTGGCGTCAGATCGTCTGTAGCCCCTCCGCGCGGGTGAATGGCACCGGGCAAGAAAATACCTCTCGCGTTCTGTCACTCCATCCGATATACTCATCAGACAACAGTTTCCTTCTTTCGAGCCTATCGAGGCCTTGCCCTAACCGTCAATTCTCCGATACAGCAGAATCTGGAAACCACAGCGCAATGGTGCGCACACAACGGTTTACCTCGGAGTGATTCTTCCCACAAGGACGTGTCCACGGGTAACACAAAGAAGAGGTTCAAATGAAGATCTATGTAGGCAACTTGTCTTTCGACACATCGAAAGAGGAATTGCAAAGGCTGTTCGAAAGCCACGGTAACGTCACCGGTGTCAATGTCGTAGAAGACCAGTACACCGGCAAACCGCGCGGCTTCGCCTTCGTCGAGATGGCGTCCAAGGAAGAGGCCACAGCGGCCATCCAGGCGCTCAACGAGAAGACGGTGAACGGTCGTCCGCTCACAGTGAACGAAGCGCGTCCGCGCACCACGGGTGGTGGCGGCGGTGGCCGCAGCTTCGGTGGTGGTGGTGGTGCTGGCCGCGGATTCGGTGGCGGCGGCGGTGGCCGCAGCGACAGACCGCGTTCGGGCGGCAATCGCTACTAAACACGAATCACTCCAACCTTGGAGACATGGGGCCGGCGCAAGCCGGCCCTTTTGTTTGCAGTGAATTGTGCAAATAGCACTCGCCCGCATCTCTCGTGACGCGTATAATCATAGTGAACGAGTTTTCGCCTTCGCGCCTATCGTAGTCTTGGCTTACCCGGCAATCCTCCGAGACAGCAGAATTCGGAAACGTAGCGCAACCATGCGCACACAATGCTTTACCCGGAGGAACCATTCCTCACAGGATGCACCCCTGCCAGGTAAACAAACTGGAGGTACGTCATGAAACTTCACATCGGAAACCTCGCGAACACCACCAAGAAGGAAGACATCCAGAAGGCCTTCGAATCCTTCGGCACGATCACTCGCATTAACGTGGTGAAGGACAAGGAAACGGGCGAGCCGCGCGGCTTCGCATTCATCGAATTCGAAACCGTCGACGAGGGCAACGGCGCCATTGCCGGCCTGCATGACTCCCAGCTGCTCGGCAACGAGATCACTGTGAGAGAGGCGCGCACCAAGAAGACCTCTTAGGTGGGGTGCACGTAACTACTCTCGGCCTGTGTACCGGCTGAGGATGATCTAATGAAAAGGGCCGGCGATTGCCGGCCCTTGTTCTTTTGTGCGAGTGACCGTGGGGGTGTTCGGAGTCCGCTCAGCAGATCGGCTACCGCTGCGACGTGTGCGCCTTAAACCGCACACCGGGCAGATCCTTGAAATCGGTGTCCTGTGTCCAAAGGGTGGCGTTGTGTGCGCGGGCCGTGGCGAGAATGATGCTATCGGCCATCGGTAGGTGCAGCTCCACACTCAGCCCCGCTGCCTTCAGCGCAACATCGGCGTTCACGTCGATCACTTGCCCGCGCTGCATGACGGTCACTACATCCAGTGCGTCCTTCTGCGAATACTGAATCAGGAAGCGCTTGAACACTTCGAACAGACACATCGTGGGAACCAACAGCTCACTCGTGTTCTCGATAGGCGCCGAGAAGTACTGCGCGTTGGCGCCGCCCGCGAAGTACTCGAGCCAGGCGCTGGAGTCCACGACGTTCAAAGGGGACGGTCG
>DAIOGN010000054.1:0-17731 GCA_036745245.1 Candidatus Zixiibacteriota bacterium | reverse complement strand
GCAGCACGTAGACGACTTCCGGTTTGATGTCATCGACGATCCGCTCGAGCGGCTTCATGAGCTCGCCGACGGCCACCGTATCGAGCCGGGCATTGGGAAAGCCGAGCTTGTAGCGGGTCGCTCCGTACGCCTCAGCCACGCGCTCGAAGTTGGGATTGAGACCCTTGAAGGCGCCACGCATCTCCCTGGCCGACCGGACCGGGATCAGTTCGATCCGCCCATCGTAGGCCATGGCCTGAAGTTTCTGGCCAGGCTTCAGACGCAGCTGCTCACGGATCTCTTTCGGGATCACCACCTGGAATTTGGGCGACACAGTCACGGTATTCACGGTGCCACCATCGATCGTATTGTCGTCATACATATATTATATCGATCGCAGTATGGTATGTCAATAGGCGAGATCAGCGTAGAATTGCACAAATCAACTAAGCCGCACCGGAAACGCCCGGCAATCACATTGGGTAACTCGCCCGGTGCGACACGACTGCGCTACGGCTGCGGCGTGAGCGTAAATCGCACCTTAAGCTCTCCCGGAGCCGGGGTCTGGCCGTCCATGGAGTGTGCCTTGAGGGTCCGCTCGCCTGTGATGTTTCCAAGAGCAGGATCGAATGTGCCTTCCAACAGAAGTGTCTTCCCCATGAGCACGTTGGGTTCATCGATCGTAATGCCACCGGGAAAGACCAGCTTAACCTCCGTCTCCGTGCGTTCCACCGTGGGTGCCTCGCCCTTATAGGTCACGGTATCAACCTTCACCCGCTTCGATTGTGTTGTCTGATCTCCGAACTCATGTGCCAGGGGGAAAGCGTAGTGTTTCGTCTGCGAGTCGATGTCGAGAGTGAGATTGGTGCTTCCCTGGACTGTTCCGGTATCGTGGATGCTCGTGTGTGAGGCCAGGCTGTACTCCATGTTCCCCTCATCCACGAGACCAGTTCCTCTCGTGACGAGCGTATAGTTCAGATAGCCGGTGCAGTTGGCGGCCTCGATGTTGGCTGCCACGGCCGCCTGCGTCTCTTCTTCGGTCACGGCATTGATCATGGCGCCTCCGGTCGTCCAATTGGCCAGAGTCTCCGAGCGCATGATCACATCCATCACTCGCTTTTGCGCCTCCTCTGGAGGAAGCGACGAGCCGTCTGGTGCGGTCGCGAGCTTGAACATGGTGATCGCGCCCGGCCCGACGTTGCGAAGGTCGAGCAACAGCATGGCCGAGAAGCCGCCTTCGATAGTTGCCCTGTTTTGATACGTACCGGCAAAGGATTCAGTTGTGTACTCGCAGGCACCCTTGAAGCTTACCTGGTACTCCAGCTTCCAGGCCGGTGCGTTCAGGAAGGTCTGGACGTCAGCGGCGACATCTGTAGGTGCGAGGCTGAAGGCGGTGGCCACAAGAGCAAGAGCTGCGGCCTGAATCGAGGCGTGACGGAACACGATACCTCCTGGGCAGAGAGCCATGGTTGCGTTGGAATGAGAACCCGTGCCCGGGGCGGCGATGTACCCTGTCGGAACGGGGATAGATTTTGCAGAATTGTACGGCGCAGAGCGGCTCACGGCAACTACGAACCGAGTGCTACGAGTGCGCTGGAACGCCAGCCGGTGAGGGAGCGATTGCACCAAAGCCCCTTGCTGTGACTTCGCCATCGTCCCATCTTGGAAGTTCAGAAATCACATTGGCCTGTTCGGCACTCTACGTCGGGGAGAACACGTCATGCATTCCAAGACAATGGGCCTGGCCGACCGCAGTACCCCGAAGGGCCGTAAGCGGCGGCGCACCTACGTGTATGTCGTGGAATGCCGAGATGGCAGTTTCTACACGGGTCTGACGATCGATGTCAAGAAACGGCTCGGTCAACACACCTCCGGTAAAGGCGCCAGGTACACCCGCTCTCGTCTGCCCATAAAACTGGTCCACGTCGAAACCTGCACCTCACTGTCAGCCGCTCTCAAGAGAGAACGTGCCATCAAGAAGATGAGCAGAGGGATGAAGGAGGCGTTGGTGTCGGGCGGCAGGGGATTGCCAAAGAAGTTCAGGGCGCTGTGATTCCACGGGCGGCCAGGTGACAGCAGCTGCGGTCTTAGACTAGCTTCGCCTGCGCCTCGCGCGTGCGCTGCATCACCGATTCGGTCAGCAAGAGGAAAGCGGGGAATCGGAAAGGCCTGTAGAGATAGACCAGATGCAGGCG
The DNA here is from genome assembly GCA_036745245.1 of Candidatus Zixiibacteriota bacterium. Classification (GTDB taxonomy): domain Bacteria; phylum Zixibacteria; class MSB-5A5; order JAUVRN01; family JAUVRN01; genus DAIOGN01. Next base: position 15,557 of record DAIOGN010000054.1, on the reverse strand, counting down.
TGGATCCCGGTTTTCTGCGACAATGGTCTCTATGGCTTTGTGGCCCGACATCAGGATCACGCCAAGCTTGCCGTCATGTCTTTCGCGCCGGTGCCGCGGGGCGCTCGGTCGGGTGAGGCCTGGTCGGAGAAAAACAGCCCTGAGCTGGTCAGCCGTCAATGCTCCGCGTAGGAACTCCGATTCAGACCGGAACACCCCGCAATCAACTCTGAATCACTCTCATACGAATGTGACGGCGGCATGCCTCATGATTCGATTCCGTGCTGGTCGGTTCACAACACGTATTCGAGGAGTGATGTGCCTAAGATCTCAGAATTCTACGGCATCGCGATTTGCATGTACTTTGACGACCACAGTCCCCCACATTTTCATGCCATCTACGGGGAGCATGAGGCCATTGTGACCATTGCGACTTCCGCCACCGTGCGCGGAAGTCTCCCACCACGCGCAGCAGGTCTGGTTAAGGAGTGGACGGCCATTCACAGATCGGAGCTCCTCGCCAACTGGCAACGTGCAAGAATCCAAGTCCCTCTTGAAGAAATTGCCCCCCTGGATTAGATTGACCACATGTCGCACAACGGGATTCTGAGGATCAAGGCCGCCTCCGTGTGCGGCCCCTTCAGACTTCATGTCACGTTCAGTGACGGAGTTTCGAAGAAGGTGAACGTCAGGCCGCTTCTTAGAGGTCCTGTAATGACTCCGCTTACCGACGAGTCATACTTCGCCAAGGTAAGGCTCGACAGGCTGTCCGGGACCGTGACCTGGCCGAATGGCGCGGACTTCGCGCCGGAGGCTCTGTACGATTTGCCTCCTCTGGATGAGTAGCCCGTCACATCAACTGCGGAAGAGTCGCATTAAGCGAATAGGTAGGTCCCAAGCTCCGCCGCCGGCCACGGCGCCCTATGGGGCCAGGACGCGCCTCTGTGGAATGACCGCTACACGGCTCCCGTGCACCGTTCCAGCTTGATGGCCGCGTAGAGCACGTCGGGATTCTACGTCAAGTCAACCGCATCGCGGTATCGCGGTACCGCCATGCGCCCATGGCCACTACCCTCCAAGTGGCGGCCTCCTGCTTTTCCATCCGTAGGAAATGCCCAACTTATTCATCCTGGCACGGAGTGTATTGGGGTTTATCCCGAGGATCTGGGCCGCGCCCCCCGGCCCATTGATCTTGCCGCCCGCGCTCTCCAAAGCCTGCCTGATGTGCCGGGCATTGCTTTCTTTCAGCGACAGCACACCCTGGTGCGACTCGGTCTCCTGCGGCCGTCCACGACGTGCGGCCGCCTGAGGCGACAAGAGCGTTTCAAATGATATTACATCTCCCCTGCTTTGGATGAGGGCACGTTCGATCAGATTGCCGAGCTCGCGAACGTTGCCGGGCCAACTGTACTCCAGGAGTCTTTCCAGGGCGCCGGGTGCCAGTACCGGCCGCTTCGGAAGTTTCAGTTCCTTGGATTTGTGATCCATAAAGTGATGCACGAGGGCGGGGATATCTTCTGCTCTCTGCCGCAGCGGCGGGACCATAATGGGAAAGACATTCAACCTGAACCACAGGTCCTCCCGAAACCGTCCATTGGCCACCATATCCTGGAGGTTGCGATTGGTGGCCGACAGGATTCGAATGTCCACTCGTATGGAGCTTGTTCCTCCCACCCGCTCAATCTCCTTTTCCTGCAAGACTCGGAGAAGTCTCACCTGAGCTTCGAGCGGAAGTTCTCCAATCTCGTCTAAGAAGATCGTGCCCTTGTGGGCTCTTTCGAATCGCCCTCTCTTCTCACTGATCGCCCCGGTGAAGGCCCCCTTTTCATGGCCGAACAGTTCGCTGTCGAGCAGCGTCTCGGGAATCGCACCACAGTTCACCTTGATGAACGGTCCATCCCTGCGGGGCGATGAGTAGTGAATCGCGTTGGCGATCACTTCCTTTCCGGTGCCGGTCTCTCCCACGAGCAGAACCGGACTGTCCAGGGACGCCACCTGCCGCACCGCGCTCATCACGGCTTTCAGGCCGAAATCTGAGCCAATGATTTCGTCGCCTGAAGCTGTACGGAGTTCGGCAAACAGGTAGCGGTTGTCATCGGCGAGCATGTCTTTCAGGCGAATCACTTCCTGATGTTTCAGCGAGTTGGATACGGCGATGGCCAGAGGGCCATGGAGCAGTTTCAGCAGCCGTGCATGCTCATCCGTAAACTGATCCAGGCCATCCGCGAACAGGGCAAGACTGGCGATCTGATTGCCCTTCCCGAGCTTGAGAATCAGATTTAAGAGAGACGTCTCGGCCTTGAATCCGAGACTCTCGAGAATCTCGGGGATTCCCGCAATCCGGTCGGGACGGTTCCATATCCGGATCACCACGTCCTCTTCCATGAGGTCCGCCCGAAATTCGGCCGCTCTTTCCTTGCTGCCCTTGTCGGGCAGACGCAGAACTCGCCCGGGATCGTCGGTCATGTCGGCGCGGGCGATAGCCATCAAACGTGTCAGATTCAGATCCGCATCGTTGATGTGCAGATACATCCTGCTGACCGGAATGTGGAGTTTCACATAGTCGAAGAAGCTCTGCAGAGCTTCCCCGATTGCCAGGCTGCTGCAGAGCCGAAGCGTCGCCTCGCGGAAGAAGGCGTTCTCATCTGTGCCTGGGGTTCGTCTGTTCATTTCGCCCTTCCTCGCGCGCCGTGGCTGATCGCGCCGCCTTCCGAGCAGTGAAATAGCTTTCGAAATATCATAGTAATTACCACGGATAGCAATAGAGCATTGCCAAATGTGGTAATTCCCCGACCTTCCTGTCAGGCTAACTTACGTCATAGCAAACGATTAGCGTTGCCGGCATACGGGCTGCTAAGAGGCGACGCATGGAGGCAATTAAAAGAGAGACCAACATGAACTGGATTGAGATCATCAGCCTGCGTTCGGTTGGAAGCGTAAGCGGCGGACTCCTGGAAGAGCTGCTCCGCAGCATCAATGAGTCCGACCTTCCGAGCGATTCGCTGTCACGTCTGCATCAGATAAGGATCTACCGGCACTCCGTCGTCGAGTTTGACTTGAGCATTCACCTCTACTGGGAATCGGAGGCGGAGGTTCAGGACAAGAGTCCTCTCGCACTGAGGATCTGCTCCGCCCTGAAAGGCATGGGTCTGCTCGATCACTCGGTGTGGGTTCAGAGGAGTGCTCGCCAATTCAATCATCGGCCCGAACCGACGACGCACGGAGATCCGGCATCAAAGCTTACCAGGCGTTTTGACACATCCACACACACGCTTCAGAAAGGAGCAATCATGGAACAGACGAAGAACACCGCGCAGGCAACGGCTGAGAAGTTGGAGGCCGAGCTCAAACAGTGGGGATTTGATCTCGAGAAATTCGGAACCCGGGCGCGCCAGGCCAAGGGGGACGCGAAGGTGAAACTCGAGAAAGAGGTGACGGCGCTGCGCACGCGGCTGAATGACACGCAGAAGAAGCTCGAGGCGTCGAAGAAGAAGGGCACAGCCGCGTCCGGAGAGCTGAAACGAGGCGTCGAGAGTGCGGCGGCTGAACTGAGAGAGGCCATCGCGAAGGCCAAGGCGAGATTCTAGTACTCTGGGGAGAGGCCGGGCCGCGTGGCCTGGCCTCTCCGTTACTTCAGATTCAATCAACGTAAGCAACAAACACAAAGACTTCGAGGTGACTTACATGAAAACTTCCGAGCGAACGCACAACCAGGAGCCATCACCGGCTCCAGCCGGCACAAAGCCCGGCGCTTCAGGCGATGGGAAACGGCAGCTTCCGCCCATGAACACGTGGCTCGGATTCGCTGTGATTCTGATTGTGAACTACGTCCTGGCAGGATGGCTGACTCCTGGTTCCGAGAGGATGGTAGAGATCCCCTACAGCCTGTTTCGGGACGAGGTGACCAGGGGCAACGTGAGTGAAGTTGCCGGCCATGGGGATATCATCACCGGCCGATTCAAGGAACCGGTCACTCTCAATCCGGATAGCGCAAAGGGCACAAGGATGCCAGGGGCCCCGAGCACGGTGACGGTCTTCAAGACGGCGCTGCCGATCTACGCCGGCGAGGGCCTTGAAGGAATACTGATAGACAACGGGGTAAAGATCAGCGCCAGGTCTATTCAGGAGGAAGACAGCCCCGGGCTCAAGTTGCTTTACAGCTTCGGGCCAGGACTGCTCTTCATCGGGTTCTACATCTGGATGTTCCGCAGGGCTTCCAAAGAGGGCGGCATGGGCGGAGTGGGTGGTATGGGCGGGCTCATGGGCATTGGCAAGACCAAGGCACGCCGCTTCGACTCTGAGAAGGACACCAAAGTGACGTTCGACGACGTTGCGGGCATCGACGAAGCGGAAAACGAGCTCGTAGAGATCGTGGATTTTCTGAAAGACCCGCAGAAGTACACGCGCCTCGGCGGCAGAGCACCGAAAGGCGTGCTGCTCGTGGGCGCACCCGGTACAGGCAAGACGCTTCTGGCCAAGGCGGTCGCCGGTGAAGCCGGCGTGCCTTTCTTCTCGATGAGCGCATCGGAGTTCGTAGAGATGATCGTGGGCGTAGGCGCCGCGAGGGTGCGGGATCTTTTCAAGGAAGCGAGAGCGCATGCACCAGCCATCGTCTTCATCGATGAAATGGATGCCATCGGACGGGCGCGGGGCCAGTTCGCTATCGGAGGATCCAGCGAACAGGAACAGACGCTCAACCAGATACTGACGGAGATGGATGGCTTCTCCAGTAAGGAAAGCGTCATCGTCCTCGCCGCCACTAATCAGCCCGACGTGCTCGACAAGGCGCTGTTGCGCCCCGGCCGTTTCGATCGTCGCGTGGTGCTCAACCTGCCGGACAAGACGGGCCGGGAAGCGATCCTCAAGGTGCACACGCGAGAGACGCCACTTTACAACGACGTGAATCTGGCCGAGCTGGCCGGGATGACCCCCGGGCTCTCTGGCGCGGATATCAAGAACCTGGTCAATGAGGCAGCGCTCCTGGCGGCGCGACGCTCGCAGAACGAGCTGCACGCCAAGGATTTCCTCGACGCGCTGGAGAAGATTGTTCTGGGACCCGCGCGGCCCATACTGCTGAGTCGCGCAGACCGCGAGCGCATAGCGTATCACGAGGGTGGACACACGATCCTCGGACTGGTGATTCCCGGAGCGGACCCGGTGAAGCGGGTGTCCATCGTTCCGCGCGGGAGCGCTCTCGGAGTGACCTACCAGCAACCGGCAAGCGACCGCTACAACTACACGGAAGAGTATCTGCGCTCACGCATTGTGGGCCTCCTGGGCGGACGTGTCGCGGAGGAGTTGGTCTACGGTACCAGGACCACCGGCGCCGAGAACGACATCGAGCAGGCGACCCGGCTGGCGCGCATGATGGTCACGCGCTGGGGAATGAGCGATCAGCTGGGCATGGTGCAGCTGGCGGCAGCGGGCAACCCGTACCTGGGCGGAGCCTCCGCCTACGCGGGCGAGAAACCCGTAAGCGATGCCACGGCCCGACTGATCGATGCGGAGGTGCAGCGCATCATCGACGAGTGCCACAGCGAGGCGAAGCGTCTGCTCGCGCAGTATCGCCCGCATCTCGACAAGCTGGTCGTCTCGGTGATGAGCCACGAAACGCTCGATGAACAGCAGATCCTTGAAGTGACCGGGCTGTCGCCCGCTGTCACTGTTGAATATCAACTGGCGTGACGCACGTCAGCGCCGAATGCCAACGCAAACCAACTGTGAAGTGGAAGGAGCAGGACCATGATGACACGGCAGAGTAACGACACGGCTCAGAACTTGAAGAGCCCATCCGGATCGCAGCCCGTTCGCAGCGACCTCAATAATCAACCAACAACAAGGAGAAGGAGTAGTACCATGATGAATTTAGACAAGCCCCTGGCGGGCATCTTGCGGCGCAGCTGGTGGGTGTTGCTTCTGCGCGGCCTTTTGGCCATCGGATTTGGTGTGGCCATCTGGGTCCAACCTGCGATATCCATAGCGGTACTGGTGTCGCTCTTTGGAGCCTACGCTCTGGTCGACGGCATTTTCGGAATCGGGATGGCCATCGCGGGACGCAAAGAACATGAGCATGTCTGGTTATTGGTGCTTGGGGGTCTGATCGGAATATTCATCGGTACCGTTACGTTCCTGGTTCCCCATCTCACGGCGTTCGCCTTGCTGTTCTATATCGCCGCCTGGGCCATGGCCACGGGTGTTCTTGAGATCGTGGCGGCCATCCGTCTACGAAAGGAGATCGAGGGCGAATGGCTGCTGGTTCTGGGCGGGCTCGCATCGATGGTCTTTGGTATGTGGCTCATGGCTCGTCCTCTCGAGGGTGCACTCGCTGTGCTGTGGCTGATAGGCACCTTTGCCGTCACGCTGGGCATCATTCTCGTGGGGCTGGCTTTCAGGGCGCGTTCGTTCGGCAAGAAGCTGGAGCACTCATGAATCCGAACCGTCGTGCACTGGCACCGGGTCAGCTGGCAGTATCGGAGCTGCACCCATGAGCGCCCTGGCCATTCTTCTCCTGGGCGCGGTTGCCACCGCCGCGCCCGCGCTGCCGGAAGATCTGCAAGCCTTCCTGCGGGATCAGGCCGGCTTCTCTGAAAAGGATCTGCAGGTGGTGCAACAGGGCGAGATTGTGACCCGGTTGCTTGACACGGAGGGAGAGGCGGAGGTTGCGATTGTTGGTGTCATGCACCTGGAATCTCACGCCGACGTGTTCGCCGCGGTCTATGAGAAGCTCGAGACGTTCATGAGTACCGACCCGGTGGTGGAGTTTGGGGTGTTCAACAGTCCTCCGCGGGTGAGTGATCTGCGCGACTTCTCATTGGATTCCAGTGACCTTGTGGCCATCCGGGAATGCAAGGTGGGCGATTGCGACATCAAGCTGCCCGCGACTGCCATTGAGCGGGTCGCTCAGGAAGTGAATTGGCAGAGCCCTGAAGGTGAGAAGCAAGTCACTGAAATGTTCAAGCACATGCTGGTGGACTACGTGGGTGCCTACCAGATGGGAGGAAATGCAGCCCTGGGGCAGTACGACGACCAGAAGTATCCGCTGCGCATAGCGGATGAATTTCACGAGCTGCTCGAGGAATCCGGCTACTTCCTGGACAGCGTGCCCGAGGTGCATGCATATCTGGACAGTTTTCCTCAGGCTAACGTGCCGGGCGCGGTGAGTCTCATTTCCTGGAGCAAGAGACAGTACGAGAAGCTGCGACCGATTGTGTGCCTCAACCACGTGGTCTGGTTCCCCGTGCACGAAGGAGCCATGAGGGGTGTGATCGCGTCGAAGCAGCTGTATGCTAGTCACTACTTCGAGGCGTCCCTTGAGTTGACGGCCGTGATCGACGATGACCAGGTCGAGGAGACCGCCGGCATGTACGTGGTGTACGTCAATCGATCGCGCCTCGATGCGTTGCGGAGAAGCGCGCCTCCGGGCATGAAAGACAGAATGAAGCACGGACTACGGGACAAGGTGGACCAGGAAATGACGTCCATCAAGTCGCGCCTGGAGGCCCTTGGCCAACATGGACACTCGTCTGGAGAGGGGAAGCCATGACCTCACTCGCACTCCTCGGGGCCACGGGATCGTTAGGCAGCCACGTGGCCCGCCAGGCGACGAGCGCCGGGCATCGCCTTTCCGTGCTGGTGCGATCCCCGGGCAAGCTGAGTCCCGAAGTTGCATCTCGGGCGCAGGTGCTCACGGCAGACCTGATGACCATGCCCACCGCGATGCTGGCGCAATTCGCAGAAGGGCACGACGCTCTGGTGTGCTGCGCGGGTAACGTCACGGAAGGCGAGAGATTCGTGGCCCTTGTGGATCACGTGGTGTCGGCCGTGGAGTCTCTTCCCAGCCAGGCCCGCCCCCTGTGCTGGTTCATGGCGGGCGCGGCGCTCCTTGACTTCGACACCAAAGGCCGCCGAGGCGTTGACCTGCCCAAGATCGGATCCACGTATTGGCCTCATCGGGCCAATTACGAGCGCCTGCTTCGCTCGGATCTGGATTGGCGGTTACTCTGCCCTGGTCCGATGGTGGATCAACCCGCCCTGGGCATGGATAAACTTCGGATGTCAACGGATGTCCTGCCGGCCCAGCTGCCGGCGTTGGCCGGGCACTTGCCTCCGGTACTTGTGCTGCCGATGTTCGCGGCGCTCGTGCCCGAAATGATCATCCCGTATGCCGACGCCGCTTCAGTGATGCTCGCCAACCTGGAACGCGGTGGTGCTCTGTATCGCAAGCGCGTTGGGCTGGCCTTGCCGGTTGGAATGCGCGGCACGAAGGATCACTGGGCGGCACAGCCAAAGGCGGACTAGGAACCTTGCGTAAAGGTGGGTGTCGCCTGACAGTTGCAGTGGTCTATTCAGGCACTTGACATGACCCGTTTTTGCGTTCATATGTACGCATTATGCGTACACGCCGCGGAATCGATGCCCTCTTCCCAGCGATCCGAAAGAGGATCCTTGCCACACTAGTTCTTCATCCGGACCGTTGGTGGTACGCCAGCGAACTTTCGCGTGTCCTCACAATCCCAAAGACGAGCCTTCAAAGAGAGCTGGTGAACCTGGCTCAGGCAGGTATTCTCCGCAAGCGGACCGTGGGGAAACAGGTGTTCTACCAGGCTGATCCTGAAAGCCCCTTCCTGCCGGAGCTGCAGGGGCTCATGGCGAAGACTGCAGGCCTGGTTGACGTCCTTCGCGAAGCGCTGGAGCCGGTTGCCTCACGGCTCGTGATGGCCTTTGTCTACGGTTCCGTGGCCCGAGCCCAGGAGCTTTCGACGAGTGACGTCGACCTGATGGTGGTGGGCGACGTCGGCGTTAAGGAACTCGCACTCCCACTGCGCGAAGCGCGGAGGCGGCTTGCACGCGAGGTCAACGTGAGCTCGTACTCTGCCACAGAGTTCGAGAGCAAAGCTCGCGCCGGTCATCACTTTGTATCGGCGGTATTGGAAGAGCCCAAGTTGTTCGTTATAGGAACAAAGAATGACTTGGAAAGAACTGCTGGAGCAGGGACGGGTCGAAAAAAGACCAGGCACCAAGGAAGAACTGGCTCAGCTTCGAGCCGTCGCGGAACGAAGCCTGGCCGACGCGCGTCTTGAGGGCATTTCCGTTGACGGTAGATTCGGCCACTCGTACGAGGCGGTACGTGCACTGGCAACCATGGTTGTTCGGGCGGCGGGATATCGGGTACGGGCACATGGTGGCGCCCATTACAACACCTTCCTCGCTCTCGAGGCTGCGGACGCAAAGCAGTTCGCGAAGCTGGCCGAGTATTTCAATGTATGTCGGGAAAAGCGAAACGAACTGAGCTACGAAATGGCAGGGGTTGTATCGGAACTCGAGGCCGATGAGCTCCTTGGAGAAATACCGGCCTTCGAAGCTCAGGTGCTGAGTTGGGTTAAGCACTCAACCGGATGGCGCCTGTAGTTGGTGTCGGGTTCCGGATAGATCAGTAGGGATCGGCCGGCACCGATCAGCTGCATCTAGCCGAGCAGTTCGCGGGCCGAGGCTTCGGCCACAATGGCTTCAACCAAGTCGCGGATTTCGTCGTCGGGCCAGCCTTCGGCCTGGAGGATGTGTCGATACTCAATGGGAAGAGTGGAACCTTCCGGGTCGCGCCACTCGGGTAAGCTGTGAGTGACGTCGACCAATTCCCACCGACTCAGTCGCCCATACTGCGTGAACACAGTCCTCAGCACGTCCTCTTCGGCCGGCGACAGCTGGTCGTTGGGCACAACCTTGCCAAGGAGTTCGACTTCGTAGTTTTTTGGAGCTGAGATATACGCGCTCCAGTAGCTGGGATGCTGAGGATCGGGCTCGACCGTGATTGCGGAGTAGGTCCGGCTGAGGACAGGACCATTATCCATACAGACGTAATCGTCAAACGTGATGGGACTTCCCAATTGGAGCAGGGCTGCCCTGTCGGCCAGGTACATGAGTTTCAGCAACTTGAGGTAGCTCATAGCCTGGCCGCGGAGCCCGAGCAGCAGGGCGGCGGCCTGGGTGGCCTTGTCTTCCCGAAAGTGATGGGCTGCCATGAACGAGTGTGAGGCTTAACAAAAACCTCCAGGTCGCAACCCGGAGGGGGCCGGTGGGCCAAGAGAGCCCAGCCGGTGGAGATAGTTATCAATTATGGCCCGAAGAGCGAAAAAGTCAATCGCCGCCACCACCTCGCTTTGGCGCCAGCTCTGCCTCGATCTCTTCCACGGTCGGCAGACTGCCTCTCAGCTCCTTCGGCAGCTGCTCCACCAGGGTGGTCTCCCAACCTGCAACGCCAATGGGCTTACGCAAGTCGCGCAAGGCGTACTCCACGATGAACCTGTCCTTCGCCCGGCACAGCAGTAGCCCGATAGTTGGCTTGTCGTCGGGGTGGCGCAGGAGATCGTCAACGGCCGACAGGTACATGTTCAACTTGCCTGCGAATCCGGGATCGAAGGGCACAGCTTTCAACTCGATGACCACGTAGCAGCGCAGCTTCAAATGGTAGAAGAGCAGGTCGAGATAGTAGTCGTGGCTTGTAAACTCAAAATGCACCTGGCGGCCGACGAAGGCAAAGCCGCTGCCTAATTCGAGTAGGAAGCGTTGAATGTGATCCGTCAGTGCCTGTTCCACCTCGCGCTCGCGGCGCGGGTCGGCCGTTCCGAGAAAGTCGAACAGGTACGGATCCTTGAATACCTGCGTCGCCAGGTCGGAGTCGGCCGGCGGCAATGTAGCCTCAAAGTTGGTGAGTGCCATGCCGTGGCGTTCGTGCGCCCGGGCATCAATCTGCAAGGCGAGGATGTTGCGCGACCAGCCATGCTGGATCACCTGGCGAGCATACCAGAGTCGGTCCGCTTCGGAGTCCAGCTTTTCGATAAGCGTGACATTGTGGTACCAGGTGATTTGTGCAAGCGCCTCTTGCACAATTAGACGGTCGGGCCACGCCTCCGCGAAGGCCCTCATATACATGAGGCTACGGGGCGAAAACCCTTTCATTTCGGGAAACGATGTGCGCAGGTCGGATGCCAGCCGGTCAATTACCTTGGCGCCCCAGCCTTCGCTTTTCTGCCGATCGAGAATCGTCCGGCCGATGTCCCAGTAAAGCAGGACCATGGCTGAGTTGGCAGCCAGGACCACCCGCAGTCGCTCTTCCTGAATGCGCCGCTTGATCTCCCCAAGTGTCTTCGCGTACCCCTGCGGCAGCTCCGTGCGGAGTGGCGCCGCTGGGAACGAGGCCCCGTCTGGATGAGTGCGTCCGCGTGAAACGCGACCGCCCGTGCTCGATGATCGGTTCACCTGCGGCTTCTTCCTGTTGCTCACCATAGTTTTAGTGCCCAAAAGGGTATTTCACTTGTCGTATCATGAGAATACGCACCTCACCCCCGAATTCCCATCACATCTGACATGTCAGGAGTCACACCGCCCAAAGAGCAACTGGTCAGCAGGCTCCTGCCCAATCCGGGCTAGTGGACCAGGGTCAGCAGGATCGAAACGATGATCTGAGCCAGAAGGATCTTGGCAATCATCGACGCCGGGTAGACGGTCGCGTACCAGGTATTGGGCATTTCATTGTTGGCCCGCTCATTGGCGTAGGCAAGGCAGGCCGGTTGCGTGTGTATCCCCGAAGTCATTCCCATCACCGCCGCGAACGGCAGTTTCAGGTACCGATATCCCAGCAGAATCGCGGCACATGTCACTCCGGTCGTCAGCAACGCTCCGGCCAGGAGGATCGCCAGACCGCCCGATTCGAAGGTCGCGCCGAATCCTGTACCGGCACGAGTGCCAATCGCCGCCAGAAAGAAGACCAGGCCGATCTGCCGGAGTGCCAGATTGGCATTGAACGGCATGCCCCAGATGATCGGGCCGGTCTTCTCCAGCCGACCCAGAATGAGTCCAACCACAAGCGGGCCGCCGGCAAAGCCGAGCTTGAACGTCATGCCCCCGCCAAGCGGGATCGGAATCATACCGACCAGAACGCCGAGCACAATTCCCAGCGAAAGCGACAGGAAGTCCGCCTCGGAAATGGACTTGATCGAGTCGCCGAACATGGCCGCGATTTCATCGGCCTGATCGCGGCGGGACACCACGAGTATGCGATCTCCGCGTTCGAGGGTGGTGTCCGGCCCGGGAACGAACTCTACATCGCCGCGGCCCAAGCGGGTAATCGCCCCGCGAAACGGATGTTCATCCCGTATTTCAGCAATCGTCTTGCCGATGATCGCTTTGCTGGACACGAAGATTCGCCGGTAGCTCATGTCATGGTGGCGCTCATCGATGTGCTCTATGGCCTCTTCGCCGAAGAGAATCCGTGCCATTTCCTGCGATCGGCCTGTGCCGACAGCCACGATGAGATCGCCGGAATTAAGGACGGTGTTGGGGCCGACGACTTCGACGGTCTCCCCCTTCTTGATCCGACTGAGCGCGAATCGGGTTGGGCCAAAGGAATTCAATACCTGCTCGACGGATTGGCCGCTCAAAGCCGGATTGGTAATGCGATAGGTCTTGCTCAGAATCGCTTCCGCTTGGGACTGGCTCGCCCGGTTGGACTCTTCCTTGGCGAAGTCGATCTTGAAGATCCGAGTGAACAGGTGAAACCAGAAGATGACGCCGAAGACTCCAAACGGGTAGGTCAGGCCATAGGCCACCACGGGAGCGCTTGTGAAGAGGATTGCTTCATCCGGCTTGAGTTGGGCAGACAAGGATGAGACCAACTCGATGGTGGCGGCCAGGGCAGGGGTGTTGGTCAGCGCCCCGCAAAACAAACCGGCGGCTGCAGGGGCCGACAGATTCAGGAGGCCCGAGAGCAAGAAAACCAGTGCCGCGCCGCCCACGAGTACCACAATCGCCAGCGCACTCATGCGAAGACCCCGTTTGCGAAACGAGGCAAAGAACCCGGGGCCCGCTTGCAAGCCGATGGGGTAGACAAACAGCACCAGACCGATGACGTAGATGAACTCAGGAAGTACAAGGCGCGGATCAGCTGCCCCAAAGGCCATCCCCGCAAAGAGCACGGCCGCCACCCCCAGGCTAAAGCCAAACGCGCGCAGGCTGCCCACCAGGTAGCCGACCCCTATGACTACAAAGAGCAGCAGCAGTGAATTGCTAGCGAGCAGGTCAGCGATGTTCCTGGGCCTCCTCCCCGTTCCCGTACCCGCCTGGCCAGCGCCCCGGGCCGCCCGTCACCTTGATGGTGCCTTGAAACTTAGTGGCTTGATGCGCCCAGTGCAATGCACAAGGCTAAGTGGGTTCCTGTGGCGCCGTGAAGCCGATCTGGCGCCGAGGCGACGAGGCCGGAGCAAGCAATTGCTGGATGGCTTCGAAGATCGCTTCGATTTGAAGGTCGTGAGTTCCGATGTGCTGCCTGAGAGCCTCGAGTTGCTTTGCCAATTCGGAGTGAACGATTTCCAACCTCCACATCCGCACAAAGGTGCGCATGATCTCTATGTTCACAGCGGTCGCCCTCGGGCTTCGGAGGACACTCGAGAGCATCGCAATGCCCTGCTCCGTGAACGCTCTAACTCGTTGGGCATACTTGACTTCCGAGGAAATCACAATCTGTGATATCCTCATAACCTCTTGCCGTGTAAGGAGAAACGAGAAATCGGGAGGAAAGTGATCGAGATTGCGCTGGACCGCTTGGTTGAGGGCACGTGTTTCAACGCCATACAGCGCGGCAAGGTCGCGATCGAGCATGACCCTGATGTCGCGAACTTCAAGGATCAGATGTTCCACGTCGGCTCCTAGTGGTAGACATTGAACCCATCAACGAGGAAGGCTGTTCGGTTATTGAACCTTGGGGAGCGAATCAAAACAAACCTCCAGGTCGCAACCCGCAGGGGGCCGGCGGGCTAAAAGCGCCCAGCCGGTGAGGATGCTTAACAGTATTGAATGAACTTTCGAAAAGTCAACACATCTGGCATGGCCGGATCGTCCGGTGTCTCGGTTGATCTCTCGCATCCGTCACGGAATTAAGCTACGCGAATCGAAATTGCATCGCCATCACATCGAAGGAAGCGCCTGTCGTGACGATTTTGCGGCTGGCTTCCGCGTAACTGCGCTATCGGGCGGCTAGCACCAAAGATCCGAATCGCTCTCGGCCTATACGAATCCTGGTTTCTAAGACTCCTCCTGCCGCCCTACGCCCGCCCCTTAAACCACACCACGATATGCTCCATCGCCCGGCAGTCATCCTCGTTGTACTCCAGGATCCGCCTGAGCAGCCGCGCCCGCACATGCACGACCCAAGGCGTAACCCATTGCTTAGGTGGGCCAATCGGAGTACTTCACTACCAGGTCCTGGTAAAGGTCAAACTCCCGTGCCACGTAGCGCTCGAACAGCTCCTCGGCCAGCCCGTGCTTCTCCATCAGCCGCCGAAGCATCGAGCGGACTCGCACTCGAGATACGACTATTTGCCCAATGCCGGAGCCGAACCGGGTGCAGGCTGCCAGTGTCCGGGGGGAATGGGAACGACAGGTCCGGGCGGTGTGGCGGGATCATTGATATCCCAGTGGATCGTGCCCCGCAGGGCGGGGGCACTGCCCTCGCAATGCTGCTCGAAATGCAGATCAATGAGCGAGAGTTGTCCATTGCAGTAGACAACGCGATCGATGACGAACGATCCGGTGAGCGTGTTACATCCGCGCCCTTCCCCATACCAGGAGAGACCACCCGCGGCGGGGTCATGAAAGGGAAACCGCGTCAGGTTGGAGTACGTGCCGGGCGCGAGTTGACTGAGGCTATCGGGCACCTGGAAATCACCGTACCACCATGCGTCTCCGGATAGGCTGAGGCCGAGATACCCTCCGCTCGCAGTAACGGTGATGAGAGTGTTGGCCTGAGTGTAGAGGTACACGCCGCCCTGGCCGACGTAGTCACCGGGGTCACTCTGAAGACTGATGGATGTGGGAATGGTAGAGATCAGATCGAGGAGATAGGTATAATCCGCCTCGTTCACGAGGCTGTCGAGATTGACGTCACCCGGGTTGTCATTGCAAGTGCCGACTAAGGCGGTCAGGCCGTCGAGGTGATTCCCGAGCAAGACCAAATCCAAAAGGTCAATTGCGTCATCACAGTTCACATCGCCAGCGCTGCCGATGGAACTAATGTTTCTGAGAATCGATACACTGTTGGAACCACGATTGCCCACGACCGGATCGATGCTTTCGCTGGCGTCCATATCGACAGCTAAAACCGACGTGGGCGTACTCCCCGCTTCGTGGTCCACGGTGGGAGCAAACGAGCCGTCGCCGGCGGCCCAAAATCCAGAGGCGGAATTACCCGTGTCACGGGGCGTGGCATCTGAGATAGCGAAGGGCAACGCCTGAACCAGAATGGCCAGGCCGCACTTCAGCGTCAATTTGCCGCTGAGGGATCGCGACATGTGAGGTCTCCTTGCTTATGGTGGAGCGACCGGAAACAACCGTCGTCAATTCACCGATACAGCAGATTCTGACGAATGGACACAGCGATCGAGAGACCTTGTATGATAGGATTTTGAGAGGAACCTGTCAACAGGCTTGTTCCGCTCGCGCCTCCCCCGCAGCGGCCGCCGTAGGCAAAAGCAGCTTGCTTCCACGGTAAGCACAATGCCATCGCCGTAGGAACTGGCAGGCCGCCT
>DAIOGN010000053.1:0-20185 GCA_036745245.1 Candidatus Zixiibacteriota bacterium | reverse complement strand
CGGAAGGGCGCCCAGAGGAACCAGACGAATCGCCACGAGCGGGCCTAGCGCAGACTGTACTTTTTGATCTTGTTGTAGAGCGTCACGCGGTTGATGCCCAATAGCTCCGCCGCGCGAGTGACGTTGCCGCCGGTCTGCTGCAACACCTGCGCCATGTGCCGGCGCTCCACCGCATCCATCGACAGGTCCGCCGGGTCGGTCACGCTGCACTCGAGCTCGGGCAGGTCGCGCGGCTGAATGGTATTCGATCGCGTCACCACCACCGCGCGCTCCACCGCGTTCTCCAGCTCGCGCACGTTTCCCGGCCACCGGTACATCTCCAGCCGCAGCAGGGCCTCCGAGTCGAAGTCGGTCACCTGCTTGCTCATGGCGCGGGCGTACTTGGCGAGGAAGTGCCGTGCCAGAATCGGTATGTCGCCCCGCCGTTCACGCAACGGCGGCACGTTGATCACGAACACATTGAGCCGGTAGAACAGGTCCTCGCGGAAGTCACCCTCCTTGACGGCCAGCTCCAGGTCGCGATTCGTGGCGCAGATCGTGCGGAAGTCCACGTCCACGTTGCGGCTGCCGCCTACGCGCGTGAACTGTTTGCTCTCGAGCACACGCAACAGGTCCATCTGCGTCTTCTGCGAAATGTTGCCCACCTCGTCGAGAAACACGGTGCCGCCGTCGGCCAGCTCCAGCTTGCCCTTGCGGCGGTACTGCGCGCCGGTGAAGGCTCCCTTCTCGTGGCCGAACAACTCGGATTCGAGCAGCGAATCGGTGAGCCCGCCGCAGTTGATCGGCACGAAGGGGAAGAAACGCCGCTTCGACTGCTGGTGCAGGGCTCGGGCGACGAGTTCCTTGCCGGTGCCCGACTCGCCCCGGATCATGATCGTGGTGTCGGCGGGCGCGGCCGTGGCCACCAGCTCCATCACCTTGCGCGCCGCCTCGGAGTCGCCCACGAATTCACAGGCGCCCCGGAGGTGATGCACCTCGTCTTCCAGCTGCGACTTCTCCAGCGCCAGCCGTCGTTGCTTCACGGCATTGGCCACCACATGCGTGAGGTGGTCGGGGTCCACCGGTTTGGTGACGTAGTCGAAGGCCCCCTGTTTGAGTGCCTGCACGGCCGTGTCCACCGAAGCGTAGGCCGTAATCATGATCACCGTGAGCGATGGCTCGATCTCCTGAAGGCGCCGCTGCAGCTCGAGGCCGTCCATGCCCGGCATCTTTACGTCTACGAGCGCCAGGTCGAACTTTCCTACCTGCAGCTCGCGCAGGGCCTGTGCGGCGTCGGCCGCTGTGGACACATGGTAACCGTCTTCGGTAAACCAGCGTTCGAGCGACGTCCGCACCACCTCTTCGTCATCCACCACCAGGATGCGCAATTCATCCTTGGCGGCTGCTATTTGTACCATGAGTCGACTCCTTGGTCTGATCTTCGTTGGGAGGGTCTGTGGGCAGGTACAGTTTGAACGTCGTGCCCACTCCCCGCTGTGATTGAACGTCGATGTGCCCGCCGTGCCGGGCGACAATTCCATACACCACCGACAGCCCCAGCCCCACTCCTTTGCTGTCGAGCTTGGTGGTAAAGAAGGGTTCAAAGATGTGCGGCTGATCGCCGGGATCGATCCCCACGCCCGTGTCCTCGACGTCCAGCACAATGCCGCGCGTGCCCGGGTCGGGCCGGGCCCGAACGGTCATCTGTCCGCCGTCGGGCATCGCCTCCACTGCGTTCACGAACAGGGCCACCAGCGCCTGCCGGATCTGGGCGCCGTCGCAACGAATCGCAAGCGGCGCCACGTCGCGCCGCACGTCCACACGACTCTCGGTGAATCGGTGAGCCACGACCTGCAGCGCGCCCTCCACCAGGCGGGTCAATTCCTGGCTCTCGAAATTGCCCGTGCCGCGCCGGGCGAAGCCAAGCAGGTTCTTCACGATGTCGCCGCAGCGGGCCGTTTCATCTGCAATAAACTTGAGTTCCTCGGGCACCGCCTCTCCGGCCCGGGTGGCTCGCCGTTGAAGGAGTTTCGCATACGTCAGCACACCGGAGAGCGGATTGTTGATCTCGTGGGCCACGCCGGCGGCCAGCTCGCCCGGGCTGGCCATGCGCTCGAGCTGCAGCATGCGCTGGTGCGACTCCCTGAGCGCGGCCGTCTTTTCCTCCACGCGTCGCTCCAGCGTGGCCGACCACTCTTCATTCTCCGTGCGCGCCTCCAGGAGTCGCTCGGCCATGACATTGAAGTCACTCGCCAGCGAGGCCAGCTCCACGCCGCCCGAAGCCTTCAGGCGCACGTCCAGATTGCCTGCGGCCACTTCGCGGGTGCCGCGTGTCAGCTGCACCACGGGTTTGTGCACCAGGTGATGCACGAAGAATCCGGCGAGTCCTGCCACCAGGAGCGTGAACAGGACGCCCATGGTCACCAGCTCCCAGCGGCCCGCCGCCAGCTTGTTCTCTGCCTCGGCCAGGCTCATGCGCACTTCGAGGAGGCCCAGCACCGACTGCTCCGGCGGATGCACATGGCAGGGCGGACCGGAACACTCGGGACGATTGTAGATGGGGTGGATGACCCCCAGCGTGCGACCGGTCTCGCCCTCGATGATGCGTGTCCGGTCGGCATCGAGCAGATTCTGCCGTGACTGCGAGGCCCCGTGACATGCGTTGCAGGCTTCTGCCTGCATGTCGACGGACGTGCCTTCTTCAGTGGAGTCGGAGGAGAGGGCGATCACGCCCTTCTTATTGTAGATGCGAGCGGCCTCGATGCCGGGCTCTCTGCCTACGTCGCGAATCATGCGTGTCAGGAGATCGCGCCGGTTCTGCAACATCGCGTAATCGGCCGAACGCGCCAGCAGGTCGACGGAGCGCCGACCGCCGGTGCTTATTTCCTGAACAACACTGGAGCTCTGCCTCACGGACGTGAGGTAGACGAAAAGCGCGAATCCACCCGCCATCACCACGAACAGAAGCCCGAAGAGACGGCGGGCCAGGTGATGTCTTCCCAGCATTCCGCCCCCTTTCAGGGGATTCTCCCTATTCAAAATATCGGTCACCGTTGATTCTTTCAACGATTTTTTGATCTTTTTCTCAACTGATGGGCCCTCCTGCAGGCGAAACGCCGGTGAGCGTCGAGAATTGCAACTGGCAGTGTCGAATTACACAACACTGAGGTCGAAGGCTATCCTGTGAATTGACAACGAGTTACATATCTTCTGGTCCGGGCCTGTCGATATCCTCAGCAGACTTGTGTTGTGCTTGTCAACGGCCATCCCCCCACCCGAAATGCCAAAGACATGACAGGCAGGGACTTAGGTGCTCGGCCCACAGTGCCACCGGCCCGGCACCGGCAATGCAATAGCGATTGTGCGGTGACGCAGGCCCGAGGACCCGGTCGCCCGACCGAAGCTGGCGGAGCGAATCGGAAACAGGCCGCGCGTAAGGAGAATGGATCATGGTTGCTCTGCTGGTTCTCTTAATGGTGGTAGCCGTGCTCGGCCTCGACTGGGCCCTGCGTGCCTACCGGCGGAACAAGGGATGGGTCACGGCTCCGGGCGCACTTGTTCTGCCCCTGCCCGAATGGGCGAAACTCCCGGTGGAAAAACTCACGGCGCCGGCGGGTCTTTTGTACAGCCGGGGACATACCTGGCTGGCCATCCGCGAGGACGGTACGCTGCGCGTCGGGATCGATGATTTTCTCAACCACGCCGTCGGACCCGTGCAGGGGGTCGACTTTCTGGCCACCGGTACACGCGTTAAACGTGGCGACCCCGTGGCGAGGCTGAAGCAGCATGACGTTTCGGTGTGGGTGAGGAGCCCCATCGAAGGTCGAGTAAGAACTTCGCATCACGGAATGAAGCCGGATGCTCTCAGCCAGGATCCGTACGGTGCCGGCTGGCTGGTGGAACTGGAGACCGATCGCCGTTCGCCCGATCTCTCGGGATTGCGGCTGGGATCTCTCGTGAAAGAATGGTTCCAGGAAGAGGCCCTGCGTTTTGGCCGCTTCCTCACCGGCCTTTCGCCTCAGCCGGCGATTCCGACCCTGCAGGACGGTGGGGTGCCCGTGTCGGAGCGACTCTCCGCCCTGGGTCCTGACTCGGCGGCCGCATTTGAACGTGACTTTCTGAGCCTCACCCGGGAGAACTAGCCATGTCATACGCCCTCCTCTTGGACACGACGCGCTGCATCGGCTGCATGGCCTGTCAGGAAGCGTGTCAGACGGAGTACGGGTTCCCGGTGCACGAGGAGAAGACCTTGTCCGCCACAGCGCGAACGAGCGTGGAACCGCACGGCGACACCTACGTGCGCCGGATGTGCATGCACTGCGAGTCGCCGTCGTGCGCCTCGGTCTGCCCGGTGGCGGCCCTGCGCAAGACGCCGGAAGGACCGGTGATCTACGACGAGAAGGTGTGCATGGGCTGCCGGTACTGTCTGGCCGCCTGCCCCTTCGGCGTGCCGCGGTACGAATGGGACTCGGTCACGCCCCGCGTGCAGAAGTGCACCATGTGCCATCACCGCATCGTGGAAGGCAAACTTCCAGCCTGCGTGGAGGCCTGTCCGGCGGAGGCCGTGACCTTCGGTACGCGCAAGGAAATGCTGGCCGAAGCCCGGCTCCGGATCATGTCGAATCCCGACCAGTATGTGCCGAAGATTTACGGCGAGCACATCGTGGGCGGCACGTCGGTCTTCGTGCTGGCCTCCGTGCCGTTTGAGGAGCTGGGACTGAATGACAAGCTGGGCGATCAGCCCATGCCGGAACTCACGTGGAAAGCGCTTTCGAAGATCCCCGAAGTGGTCACCCTGGGGGGAGCCTTCATGATGGGTCTGTTCTGGATCATCGAGCGCCGCAACCGGAACATGAAGAGTCAGGGCGGGGAGGAGAGCTCACAATGAAACGGCGCATCAGCTTCTGGCGCGTGGCCACCGTGCTGATTCTCGGGGCCTTTGCAGTGGCCACCTACCTGCGGTTCACAGGCGGGCTCGCCCGCGTGACGAACCTCAGCGACAGCTTTCCGTGGGGTCTGTGGGTGGCATTCGACATTCTCTGCGGCGTGGGCCTGGCGGCGGGCGGATTCACGGTGGCGGCCATGGTGTACCTGTTCGGCTGGGAGCGCTACCGGCCCGTGCTGCGCCCCGCCATTCTCACTGCGTTCCTCGGCTACCTGCTCGTGGTGTTCGCGCTGTTGTTCGATCTGGGCAAACCGTGGAACGTCTGGCATCCGCTGGTCATGTACAATCCGCATTCGGTCATGTTCGAAGTGGGCTGGTGCGTGATGCTGTACACCACGGTGCTGGCCCTGGAATTCGCGCCTTCCGTGTGGCAGAAGCTGCGCTGGGGCCGGGGGCTTCTGATCTGGAAGCGGATCACGGTGCCTCTGGTGCTGGCCGGCGTGCTGTTGTCCACCCTGCACCAGTCTTCGCTGGGCTCGCTGTTTCTGATCATGCCGCAGAAGATCCATCCGCTCTGGTTCTCGAATCTTCTGCCGATCCTGTTCTTCATCTCCGCCGTCGGCGTGGGGCTGGCCATGGTGATCGTGGAATCCTACTTCTCCAGCCGCGCATTCGGGCGCGAGATCGAGTGGCATCTCCTGTCGGATTTCGGGAAGTTCATGATCCTGCCCATGCTCATTATGGCGGTGCTGCGCGGCTTCGACCTGTTCCAATCGGGCGGGCTGGCCCTGGCCTTTGCCGCCACACCCGAAGCCGCCCTGTTCTGGCTGGAGATCGGGCTTTCGATTCTGGCGCCCCTCGTGCTCATCCTGGTGTTCGGCGCCTCCGACAGGCCGAAACTCCTGATGGTGACCGCCTTCCTGAGCGTAGGCGGGTTCATTCTGAATCGCATCAATGTGTCCATCACGGCCATCGACGCGACAGTGCGGGCAGGGTACTTCCCGAGCTTCTGGGAAGTAGTGATTTCCCTGGGTGTGGTGACCCTCGGCTGCGTCGTGTTTGCGACCGCGGCGAAGTATCTGCCCATCTACGAAAACGAACCCCTCGTGGAACGCTGGAAAAGACCGGTGTATGTGTGGGAATCGGCACCGGCTCCAAAGCGCGACGCGGTATCGTGAGGTAAATATGGCTACGTCAGAGAGCCGTTCCTTCGACCCGGACGGGCAGTGCGTGTGGGTATCGGCGGGGCTTCTCACCGATCACGTCTGCGATCGCAATTTCGACTGCGATCACTGTCCGCTGCATCATGCCCTGTCGCCGGTGGCGGGCCAGAGGGAGGGGCACCGCTCCGCCTGGCCGAAGGACAGGCTGTACTCGGAGGGGCACTTCTGGCTCCTGCAGACGTCGGCGCACCAGGCACGCGTTGGGCTGACGGAAACGGCCGTGTCGCTTCTGCATCCGGTGTTGAAGTGGGAGATCGATACGAAGCGGGCCGGCGAGGTGACCGTGACCGCCCAGCTCGCCTGCGGGAGAGCGGTGCTCGTACCGCCGTTGCATGGAGAGAGGGTCAGGCCGAATCCCTGCCTGGAGATCGACGCCCTGTGGCCTGCCGCCGACACGTGGTTATCGGGCTACCTCCTGGATTTCGACTTTGAGGACTGGCGAAAGACCAGTTCAGGATGGGCCGAGCTGACGCAGGTCGCCCCGCGTTACGCACACCATCGCGAGCTCATTCATCATGCGCTCCAGTCGGCCACCTACAGGAGGGGCGAACTTGCGGCCGCGGCAACGGCCGACGGCGGACTTCCGGCGTCGGGGCTGTTTCCCGCGATCGGGCGCGCCTCCTATGCAGGCCTTCTGGCCAGCATTCTCAGCTGCGGCCTGACGGCGCGATAGGCTGTGCCTTGGTCGGATCGGTCGCGTTCCTGCCCCGGGGCGCGTCGGTCATGGACACACGCACGAAATAGTGTAGATCTCCAGATTGCCGTCCCGATCCCCCACGTACACGAGCCGCGATCCATCGGGCGACCAGCTGAGAACGGTTTCGCGGAACACATCCTCCGTGAGTCTCAAGTGGTCGCCTGTCACCTGGCGCACGAACACGTCGGTGACGAAGCCCTGTCCGGAGACGTAGGCCAGGTGCGGGCAGGAGGGTGACAAGGCCGTCTCGCTTTCATCGAGCGAGTCCGAGCACGTGAGCCTCAACGGATCCGTTCCGTCCACTGCCATGCTGTACAGCTCGTAGTTCCCGTCGCGGTCGGTGCGGAACACGATGGAGGACCCGCCCGACGAGAATTGAGGCTCTTCGTCATTGGCGAAGTCTGTGGTGAGGCGCACGAGGTCGGTCCCATCGGCGTCGATGCGATAAATCTCCCAGTTGCCGTCGGCGTTCGACATGAATGTGAGCTGTGTTCCGTCGGGGGACCAGGCGTGCCCGAAGTCTTCGGCGGAGTTGTTGGTGAGCCGGGTGCGCACCGTGTCGTCGGTGGGCATCACGTACAGCTCCCAGTCGCCGTCGGCATCCGACATGAACGCGATTCTCGTGCCGTCCGGAGAAATCATCCCCGCCCCGTCGGTTCCGGCCCAGAAGGTGAGGCGGGTTTCATCCGACCCGTCCGCGTTCATCGAATACAGTTCCTTGTTCCCGTTGCGGTTCGATTCGAACAGGATGCGCGTACCGTCCGGGTACCATCTCGGATGGTCGTTCGTGGCAGGTCCTGCGGTGAGCTGTGCGAGTGATCCTCCCGCGGAGTCCATGACGAACACCTGCCATGCGCCGACCCGGTCGGAGTCGAAGAGGACTTTGCTTCCGTCGGGGGAAAAGGCCGGATGAAAGTCGACGCCCGGGTGACTGGTGAGCCTCACCGGCAGCCCGAACTGGCACGAATCGGCAGGCGTGGAACAGGGGCAGATCGCCATCCCGCCAGGGCTCCGGGGGGAGGCGCTTGCGGCATCTGAGGCCGCCCCTGCCACTACCATTGCGAGGGACCGGGCAAGGAGGGCCAACCTGTTTCTGTGCATGCGGTACTGAGTTGCCCCCGGCCGTTGGAATTCCCGGAATTCACCGGGGGGGATAGCCGTCGGACAGTCGCCGGACCGCCGGCCGAGGCCCCAGCCGAGGCCCCGGCCGACCGACCGACAGCCGGTCTGGACAGAACCGGTCTCCGGCCATATATTTGCGGATTGTCCTGACAAACGTAGGCTATTGGTCGTACGCGCGGCCCTCCCGGCCGTGGAACAGTTCGAAACCGAGTACGAGCCGCACTCCCCGACGGTTACGTGCAAATTGAGGAAGTGTCGTGAAGATGGGAACTCGCCGGATTCTTGCCACCGTGTTGCTCCCCCTGACGTTGCTGATACCCGAGGCGGCTCATGCTGCATTGGATCCGACCGCCAAACCCGAGGACCGCAACCGCTATCAGGCCGGAGGGACGGCCGAAACGCCCTTCACCACCACCCGCGTTCACCGCATTGGAAACGTGGCCTTCTGCGTGACGAACTACGGGTTCTTCGGCAGCCAGGCGCGCGGGCTGCGCGATGCCTGCACGGGCATATCGGCGCCTTCATGGGAGTTCCCCCTGAGCTCGGGAGTGGAGTACCTCTTTCAGGGCGCTCTCTGGGTGGGCGCCGTCAAGGGTCTCGACACGCTCGTGTCGGTGGGCGCCGACGGCTGGAGCTCCACCAACGAGATGTTTCCACGCAAGTTCCCGGAAGGGGAGATCGTCACGCGCACTACGCGGCCCTTCCTGCGACCGCCAGCCAACTCGCTCTGCCCCGTGGTGACGGTCTCGAACGATGCCGTGAGCGAACAGGATTACGTGGCGCAGTACTCCGACACGCTGGGCCAGCTGGCCGGCGTGGGAGGCGAAGACACACGTGGTCATGTCCCCCTCGGCCTCTGGGTGACGCAGAGGTCCTACTCCTGGTCGTTCGACTATGCCCAGGACTTCATCCTCATGGAGATTGAAGTTCGGAACATATCCAGGGAGCTGCTCAAGGACATGTTCATGGGGATTTATATGGACAAGGATGTCGGTTCCGTCAGTGCGGGCTCGGTGTACGACGACGACATCACGGGCTTTACTCACTGGGTGGACTCACCGGCAGGGCACGGGTATCGTGACACGGTGAACCTGGCCTGGATCGCCGACAACGACGGAGATCCACGCAACGGGCAGTACTATTTCGCCTCCGTGACCGGCGTCGCCGGCACGCGCGTGGTGCAGGCGCCCGGAAACCTGAAGTTCTCATTCAACTGGTGGGTGTCCAACTCCAATGCCAATCAGGACTGGGGCCCCAACAAGGCCGACACCAAGGTGGTCTTCACGGCCGGCAACAAGGGCACGCCGTCGGGCGACATTGCGAAGTATGCCATCATGGCCAACGGCGAGTTCGACTTTCCGCAGTGGGAGTCGGCCATCGACCACAGCGCGCAGGGATGGCTGCCGCCGGTCTCCAATGCGGCGCTCGCGAATGACCTCGCCAACGGATTCGACACGCGCTACCTGTTGTCGTTCGGGCCGTTCGATCTGCCGCCCGATTCGTCGTTGCCGCTCACGATCGCGCTCATCTCGGGCGCCGACTTTCACACCGACCCGCGCAACTACCAGTTCTTCGATCCAGGGGATCCGGCGCCGTGGCTGGCCAACCTGAATCAGGAGGACCTCGCCCGCAATGCGCTGTGGGCCGGCTGGGTGTACGATACACCGGGCTACGACACAGACGGGAACGGCACGCGCGGAGACTACCGCCTGATCGACGGCGACACCGCGTGGTATCGCGGCGATGGCGTGCCCGACTACCAGGGCCCGCCGCCCCCGCCGTCCCCCTCGGTGTTGACATACACCACTCAGACCGGCAAGATCACGCTCCGCTGGAACGGCAAGTTCACGGAGACCACCAAGGACCCCTTTTCGTTCCAGTCGGACTTCGAGGGCTACCGCGTGTACATGAGTCGCACGTCGGAGCTCAAGGACTTTGCGCTCGTGACGCAGCGCGACAACATCAATTACGTTCGCCGGAGGTTCCAGCGCGCGTCCAACCGCTGGCTGGTGACCGACACTCCGTTCACTCTGGATTCACTTCAGATCCTGTACAACGACCTGGTCGACAGTGTGTACGGGTTCTCTCCTTTTTTGCCGGACAGCTTCAAGGTGTGCACGGTGCCGGAGGCCCTGCGTGAGATCGTGCTCGACGATGTGGATCCGTCGAAGCTGGACACGTTCTTCTACTGTTTTGAGCGCTTCGACTCGAATGACAAGGTGGACGACACGACCATGGCCTACCTCGTGGACTCCCTGGGTCGCGAAGTGACCGGTGTCATCCGCAAGGTGTATCCCTACTCGCCCGCGGACGATTCGATCATGACGCTTCCCAATGGTGAAGAGGTGCTGTGGCCTCACTACGAATACGAAACCGTGATCGATGGCCTGCAGTTGGCCGAGCCGGTGTTTCTGGCCGTCACGGCCTTCGACTTTGGCAACCCGGCGGCCGATCTGTCGTCGCTTGAGTCGTCGCCCACCGCCAATGCGGTGGAGATCTGGCCCATCAATTCGGCGGACGTGGTGAAGGAAGAGCGACCCAAACCGGGCGTGTATCCCAATCCGTATCGCTTGATCGACGACTACTATGGCAACAATTGGGAGAACCCCGGCGGATCCGAGCCCGATCCTGAGCGCACGCGCAAGGTGACCTTTACCAACATCCCGGATACGTGCACCATTTCGATCTGGAGTCTGGATGGCGACCTGGTGCGCCAGCTCGACCATGCGGCGAATCCTCTGTCGTCGGAGGCCTCCGTGGCCGTGTGGAATCTGATCTCACGCAACACGCAGGCTGTGAAGACCGGCATTTACGTGTACACAGTCGAGAGCCGGTTCGGCACCGATATCGGCAAGCTCGTTATCATCAAGTAGTTCGCCCGGCGGCACGCGGGCAGGAATTAGGGGTCAGTGAAAAAGGGGCCAGCACACTTTTCCTGAGAGAAAAGTGTGCTGGCCCCTTTTTCTCCTCTTTCCGGTGAGGTGCCTGCACTTACGCCCCTTGACCCTTTGTGCGGGGAGGCTTTCTTGCAACCTTTTCGGCCTGCGAAACGAATTCGAACTAAGGATTGTTGAATGAATATCACATGTGACCTGCTCGTGCTCGGCGCCGGCCCCGGCGGCTACGTCGCGGCCATGCGCAGCGCCCAGCTGGGAATGAAGACGGTATGTGTGGAGAAGGAGGCCGTGGGGGGCGTGTGCCTCAACTGGGGATGCATCCCTTCGAAGGCCCTCCTGTTCGCAGGCGCATCGTACCGCCAGATCGGGCATTTGTCCGCGTACGGAATCAAGGCCGAGGGCGTGAGTTTCGATCCCGCCGCCCTGCGAGTGCAGAAGCAGAAGGTGGTGAAGCAGCTCGTGGGCGGCGTGGTGCAGTTGCTGAAGCACAATGGCGTTGAAGTGCTGAATGGACGCGGCGAGTTCGTGGACGCGCAGAAGTTGAATGTAAAGCTGAACGCGGGCGGTGAGGCCACGGTGTCGTTCAAGAAGGCCATTCTGGCCACGGGTTCACGGCCCGCCGAACTGCCTCACCTCAAGGTCGATGGCAAGAACGTGTGGGGAGCGCGGGAAGCGCTGGAATTCGAGCGCTGGCCGAAGCAGCTGCTTGTGGTGGGCGGCGGCGCCATCGGCGTGGAGCTGGCCGACTTTTTCTCGTCGTTTGGTGTGTCCGTTACGGTGGTGGAAGTGTTGCCACACCTGTTGCCCACGCTCGACAAGGATCTGGGTACTTTACTCGAACGCGAGTTCAAGAAGCGGAAGATCGATGTGCGGTGCGGTTCCAAGGTGACTGCGCTCAACGTGAAAGGGCCCAACCAGCTCGAAGCCACAGTGGAAGCGGGCGGCAAGACCGAAAAGATTGCGTGCGACCAGGTGCTCGTGGCCATTGGCCAGAAGCCGTATCTCGAAGGAGTTGCGGCCGATCGCCTCGGACTCAAGCTGGATGCGCGCGGTTTCATTGAAGTGAAACCCGACATGTCCACTTCAAAGCCCGGCATCTACGCCATTGGAGACGTGACCGGGCGTCAGCTGCTCGCGCACAAGGCATCGCACGAGGGCATCGTGGCGGCCGAGGCGGCGGCGGGCAAGAAGAGCCAGATGAACTGGAACGCCGTTCCGGGCGCCATTTTCACCGAGCCCGAAATCGCCACCGTCGGTCTCACCGAGCAGGAGGCCACGAAGGCGGGGCACCAGGTGAAAGTGGGCAAGTTTCCTCTGGCCGCCTGCGGCAAGGCCATCGCCACTCTGCACACGGAAGGTTTCGTGAAAGTGGTGGCCGACGCGAAAGACGACACGCTCCTCGGGGCACACATCGCGGGACTGGGCGCGGCGGACCTGATCGCACCCTATACGCTGGCTCTGGAGATGGAGGCCACCGCGGAAGACGTGGCACACACGATCTTCGTGCACCCGACTTTGTCGGAGGCCCTGGGCGAGGCGGCGCTCGACGTGGATCGCCACGCTCTTCACATTTATAATCCCAAGCGCAAGACGGGCTGACGGATGGACCTACTATAATGAGCAGAGACGTTGTACTCATAGACGGCGCGCGCACCGCGTTTGGCTCCTTCGGCGGGGGCCTGAAGGCGCTCTCGGCCACAGAGTTGGGCGTGGTGGCGGCCAAGGGCGCGCTGGAGCGTTCGGGGGTGTCGCCCAACGACGTGGATCACGCATCCTTCGGAAACGTGATGCAGACTTCGGGCGACGCCATCTACCTGGCGCGCCATATCGCCCTGAAATCCGGTGTGCCCATCGACCGGCCCGCGATCACGATGAATCGGATCTGCGGCTCCGGGCTGCAGGCCATTATCTACGGAGCACAACTCATCCAGCTGGGCGAGGCCGAAGTGGTGCTGGCCGGCGGCGCGGAGAACATGAGCCAGACGCCGCACGTGATTCGTGGTGCGCGCTGGGGGCTGCCGTTGGGACAGTCGGCCCTGGAGGACTCGCTCTGGGTGTCGCTCGTGGATCCCTACTGCAATCTGGGCATGGCCAACACCGCCGAGAACCTGGCGCGCCAGTACAAGATTTCACGAGAGGAAGTGGACGCGTTCGGGTTCCGCTCGCACCAGGCGGCGATTGCGGCCACGAAGGCGGGCACGTTGCGTGAGGAGATGGTGCCGGTGATGTTGAAAGACCGCAAGGGCAACCAGACGGAGTTCCTCACCGACGAGCACATCCGCCACGATGCAGACCTGGCGAAGATGGCGACCCTGCGTCCGGTGTTCGATAAAGACGGGGTAGTGACCGCGGGCAACGCCTCGGGCATCAACGACGGCGCGGCGGCCGTGGTGCTGATGTCGGCAGAGGCTGCGAAATCGCGCAAGCTCACTCCGCTGGGACTCGTCGTGGCGTGGGACTACGTGGGCGTTCCGCCCGAGATCATGGGAATTGGCCCCGCGCATTCCATCCGCCGTTTGTGGAAGAAGGCGGGTCACACCGACGCCGACATCGACCTGTACGAAATCAACGAAGCGTTCTCCGCCCAGTACCTGGCGGTGGAGAAGGAGCTTGGCCTGAATCGCGACAAGGTCAATGTCAACGGCGGCGCCGTGGCCCTTGGCCATCCCCTGGGTGCGTCGGGGACGCGGTTGGCTCTTACCCTTCTGTACGAACTGCGCAGGCGCAAGGCGCGGCGCGGGATCGCCTCTCTCTGCATCGGCGGAGGCCAGGGGATCGCCGCATTGTTCGAACGCGTGTAGCGGGGTCGCATGCCTGCGAAGCGTGCATCGCTTGTGCTGTCGGAGCTGCAGAGTGCGGGCACCCGCATGCGCGCGGTGAACGAAAAGCGCTACCTCAAATCCAATGCGGTGTTCTACGGCGTCACCGTGCCGAAGATTCGCGCCATCGCGAAAGCGCACGTGTCCGAACTGCGCGCCCGCAAGGATCTTTCGTCGGTGCTGCAACTTGCACAACACCTGTGGAAGGACGGAGCGCACGATTCACGCATGGCCGCCACCTTCGTCGTGTGCGAGTGCGACGGGTTCTACGACGACCGCGTTTGGAAGCTGGGGGCGTCCTGGCTGTCGGACATCGACACCTGGGCGCTGTGCGACAACATCGGCCCCGGCATGCTCTCGCCCTTCGTGCGACGCTGCCGTGAGCGCCACCGGTCGCGGCGCCAGGAGGTGGTACGCTGGACGCGGAACACCAACCCGTGGATTCGCCGTGGCGCACTGCTCGCCACGCTGAGCTCCACACGACTCGACCGTGAGTGGGAGTTTCTCGAACGCGTGGCCGTGCCCCTGGTGGAGGACCCGGACACCTTCGTGCAGAAGGGTCTGGGCTGGATGCTGCGTGAATGCGCGCACCACAACCCGCGCGAGGTGATCACGTTCATTCAGGAATACCGCGACCGGATGCGGCGGTCCACCATCACCAATGCCGTCTCGCGCCTGCCCACCACGTTGCAACGGGCCGCCCGCGGCGGGACCGGCGCAGCGCTCCGAAACGCCCGCCAATAAACCCTTGGCCGCCTGTTCGCACACGGCTACCTTGCGTGCCGCGCGGGGGGGGTGCCCGGACAAACGCAACGTTTGCCAGGGAGGGGACGACGATCATGACACCCGGATTCAGGTTTCACAAGCTGCTGCTGTTGGCTCTGGTTCTGTTGGCCTGGGGTTCGGTTTCGTGCGGCACGTCAGTGCCGGCCGGCCATCACGGTGTAAAGTACCTCCAGTTCGGGGGCGGCACCGAAATGGGGACGATTTATCCGGAAGGCTTTCAGTGGCACATGCCGTGGAACCGGATCGAAGTGTACAAGACGCAGTGGGACAACAAAGAGGAGCACATTCAGGTGCTGTCGGCCGACGGCGCGCAGATCGCGCTCGACGTGTCCATCTGGTACCGGCCGCGCATGCAGCAACTGGACAGCCTTCAGATCAAGGTGGGACGCGACTTTTATAACACGGTGGTGTCACCGGCCCTGCGCGGCGAGTCGCGCCGCGTGATCGGCAAGTTCAAACCCGAGGAAATCTACTCCACGAAGCGAGAAGAGATCGCCTCCGACGTGCTGGCCTCGGTGAAAGCGATGATGGCGAACAAGTACGTCGAGGTGGACAACATCATCGTGCGCGACGTGTCGCTGCCAGCCAAGATTTCGGAAGCCATCAATGCCAAGCTCGAGGCCGATCAGCGGAACCAACAGATGGAGTTCACGCTCCTGCAGGAGAAGAAGGAAGCCGAGCGGAAGCGCATCGAAGCGCAGGGCATCGCCGATTTCCAGCGCATCGTGTCGACGGGGCTCACACCCGAGTTGCTGCGCTGGAAGGGGATCGAGGCCACCGAGAAACTGGCCGCCAGCCAGAACAGCAAGGTGGTGGTGATCGGAGGCGGCAAAGACGGGCTGCCGCTCATTCTCGGGAATCCGTGATGTCGACACCCTGCACTGACAAGTTTCAGGCGGCCTGAGAGCCGCCGGGGAGACACAATATGACCATGACAGAAACCATGGAGAAACGCGCCGGCACGACCGGCCGCATACAGAAAGTGGGCGTGGCGGGCTGCGGCCTGATGGGCGGAGGCATCGTGGAGACCGCCGCGTCGTTCGGTTTCGAGGTGGTGGTGCGCGAAGTATCAGACGGGCTTCTGGACAAAGGCCTCTCGCGCATCGAGAAATCGCTCGCCAAGGCCGTGGAGAAAGGCAAGCGCACATCCCAGGAGAAGGATGCCACGCTCGCCAACATCCACCGCACTACGCAGATCAAGGATTTCGCAGACTGCGACCTGGTGGTGGAAGCCATCATCGAGAACCTCGAGGAGAAGCGGGCATTCTACGCCGAGCTCGATCGCGTGGTTAAGCCCACGGCGATTTTCGCATCGAACACGTCGAGCCTGTCCATCACGGAAATGGCTGCTTCCACCGGCCGCCGCGACCGCTTCTGCGGACTGCACTTCTTCAATCCGGTGCCCGTGATGAAGCTGGTGGAGGTGGTGCGCACCATCGACACCTCGGATGAGACCTATACTGAAGTAGCGGCCTTCGCGCGGGCGCTGGGGAAGACCGTGGTGACGGCCAAGGACTCCCCCGGCTTCGTGGTGAACCTGCTTCTGGTTCCCTACCTGCTCGACGCGGTGCGCGCGCTGGAGAAAGGCGTGGCGTCTCGCGAAGACATCGATGCGGCCATGAAGCTCGGCTGCGGGCATCCCATGGGGCCTCTCGAGCTGCTCGATTTCGTGGGGCTCGACACCACGTACTACATCGCCGAAATCATGTTCCAGGAATTCAAGGACGGCCGCTACGCGGCGCCGCCGCTTCTGAAGCAGATGGTGAAGGCGGGGTACTACGGGCGCAAGTCGGGTCGTGGCTTTTACGAGTACAACGCCTGATGAATCCCACGACGTTTGAGGTAGAGGAGACGACTGTGGCTCAAGCCTACGATAATTTGAAAATTGACCTCGAGGCGCCGGTGGCGGTGGTGACGATCGACCGGCCGAAGGTGCTCAACGCGCTCAACGATGCCACCATCGCCGAGCTGTCGCGCGCCTTCGATGAACTCGGCGCACGCGAGGACATTCGCTGCATCATTCTCACGGGCGGCGGCGACAAGGCGTTTGTGGCTGGTGCCGACATCGGCGAACTGGCACGCTGCGACGTGCAGGGGGGGATCGCCAAGTCCAAGCGGGGAATCGACCTGTTCTTCAAGATGGAAAGCCTGCCCAAGCCCATCATCGCCGCGGTGAACGGCTTCGCCCTGGGTGGCGGCTGCGAGATCGCCATGGCGTGTGACATTCGCGTGGCGGCCGACACGGCGCAACTCGGCCAGCCGGAAGTCACGCTGGGCATCATTCCCGGGTACGGTGGCACGCAGCGGTTGCCGCGCCTCGTGGGGCCGGGCATGGCCAAGAAGCTTCTGTACACCGGCGATCGCGTGAAGGCCGACGAGGCGCTGCGCATCGGGCTGGTGGACGAAGTGGTGCCGGCGGCGGGGTTGCTCGAACATTGCAGGAAGATGGCCCAGCGCATCTCCGAACGCGGGCCGCTGGCCGTGGCCACTGTGAAAAAAGCGGTGAACTTCGGGCTCAACGTGGATCTGCCTTCGGGATGCGAATACGAGATCACGCACTTCGGTGTGCTGTGCGCCTCGGCCGATCAGAAAGAAGGCTGTACCGCGTTTCTGGAAAAACGCAAACCGAACTTTACGGGCCGCTAGGAACGAAGGCGCCCGCGGCAGAGGTACGAACGCAGGACTTCAAGGGGGCTTGAATCCATGCATTGTGAACTGACGGCGGAACAAAAAGAGATCCGGGACCTGGCCCGGCGTTTCGCCGAGGAGAAGATCTGGCCGATCGCCGAGCACGCGGACGCCAAGGAAGAACTCGATCTCGACGTCACGCGTCAGATGGGCGAACTGGGCTTTCTCGGCATGGCCGTGCCCGAAGCCTACGGCGGCGGGGGGATGGACTACGTGTCCTACGCGGTGGCGGTGGAAGAGTTATCGCGCGGCTGTCCTTCGCACACGGCCACCATGGTGCTCTCCAATTCGCTCTTCAGCACGCCTCTGCTCGACTACGGGACGGAGGAGCAGAAGCAACGCTGGCTGCCGGGCGTGTGCTCGGGCGAGTTGTTCGGAGCGTTCGCGCTCACCGAGCCGGGCGCCGGATCGGATGCTGCGGCCCTCACCACCTCTGCCGCCGCCACAGGCGACGACTACGTTCTCAACGGCACCAAGATCTACGTTACCAATGGATCGATCGCGCATGTGGTCATCGTATTTGCAACGGTGGATCGCGCTCGCGGACACCGTGGCATCACGGCCTTTCTGGTGGAGAAGGGCACCCCCGGGTTCACCGTGGCCACACGCGAAAAAAAGATGGGGTACAAGGCGTCGCCCACGTGCGAACTGTCGCTGGTCGACGTCCGCGTGCCGAAATCTTCTATCCTGGGTTCCGTAGGCCGCGGGTTCGGAATCGCGATGCACTCCCTCGACTCGGGCCGCATCTCCGTGGGTGCGCAGGCCCTGGGGATCGCGCAGGCGGCCTTCGACCGTTCGCTGAAGTATTCTCAGGAGCGCGTACAATTCGGCAAGCCGATCTCGAGTTTTCAGGGGATCTCCTTCAAGCTGGCCGACATGGCCACACAGATCGAGGCGGCGCGAGCCCTGGTGTACCATGCGGCCTCCCTCAAGCAGGAAGGCGCCGACTATGGCCGGTTGGCGGCCGAGGCCAAGCTGTTCGCCTCGGAGATGTCGACCCGGGTTTGCCACTCCGCCATTCAAATCCTGGGGGGCTACGGGTACATTCGCGAGTATCATGTGGAGCGCCATTACCGCGATGCGCGGGTCACTGAGATTTTCGAAGGCACCTCGGAGATTCAGCGCATGGTGATCGCGCGCCATCTCATCAAGGAGTCGGCGGCCAGACGTTGAGTTTCGGTTCCGGACAGACCCTATGTCGCACGAGCACCCACCGATCACCGAACTGATCTACGACTGGAACCAGGCGGGAGAGCCCTATCCAAAGCGCTCTCGTCCGGTGGAGTTCGACGACGAGACGCTGCGTGACGGATTGCAGTCTCCGTCGTCGCGCGATCCCGACATCGGTTCCAAACTGCGGCTGCTTCACCTCATGGAGCGGCTCGGAATCCACACGCTGGATGTGGGCCTGCCGGGCGCCGGGCCTCGCGCGTGCGAGGACATCACCGCGCTCTGCCGGGAGATTGCGCGCGAAAAACTCCACATCACGCCGAATTGCGCGGTGCGCACGGTGAAATCCGACATCACTCCGTTAATCGAGATCTCCCAGCTGGTGGGGATTCCCATCGAAGCGTGTACGTTCATCGGTTCGTCCCCCATTCGCCAATTTGCCGAGGAGTGGACCCTCGATCACATGCTGAAGCTCACGGAAGAAGCCGTGACGTATGCGGTGGAGAACGGCCTGCCCGTGATGTACGTCACGGAAGACACCTGCCGCGCCACGCCGGAGGCGGTGGAGAAGATGTACACCACGGCGATTGAGTGCGGCGCCAGCCGTGTGTGCGTGTGCGACACGGTGGGGCACATCACTCCGCGGGGTGTCCGCAACCTGGTGACGTTCGTGAAGGGGATCGTGGCGAAGACCGGCAAACCTGTGAAGGTCGACTGGCACGGGCACAACGATCGCGGGCTCGGCGTGATCAACACCATCACGGCCGTGACGTCGGGCGTGGATCGCGTTCACGCCACCGCCCTCGGCATCGGCGAGCGCGTGGGCAACTGCGCGATGGACCAGCTTCTGATCAATCTCAGGCTCATGGGGTACATCGATACCGATCTCACTCCCCTGGCCGAATACGTGAAGCTCGCATCCGAATGCATCGGCTTTCCGATTCCCGACAACTACCCTGCATTCGGCCGCGACGCCTTCCGCACGGCCACGGGCGTGCACGCGGCTGCCATCATCAAGGCGCAGAAAAAGGGCGACGACTGGCTGGCCGACCGGGTGTACTCAGGCGTGCCGGCGGGCATGGTGGGCACGCATCAGAAGATTGAAGTGGGGTTCATGTCGGGCTTGTCCAACGTGGTGTACTGGCTGCACGAGCACGGTATCGAGCCGCGCGAGCATCTCGTGCAGGAGATCTTTCGCGCCGCCAAGGAGCGCAACCGCGTGTTGTCGGAGGAAGAGTTGATCGAGATCTGCAAATTCGAAGCGGCCGAGAGCAAACATCACCTGCCCATGGACACGCTCGCCGCGTGGACGAATCGGCTCGAGGGTGGGGCGGGCGACATGAGCGGCCCGGCCGGCTCGGCTGGCCCGGGTGGTTCAGGCGGCTCAGGCGGATCGCGCGGCTCAGGCGGCCCGGGCGGATCGCGCGGCTCAGGCGGATCTCGCGGATCAGGCGGATCTCGCGGATCAGGCGGCTCAAGATAATGGGCTACCAGATCGCGGTGTTCGGCGGGGACGGCATCGGCCCCGAGGTGACCTCCGAGGCGCTCAAGGTGCTGCGTGCCAGCGCCGGTCAGGGCGGTTTCGAATTCAATACAGTGGAGTACCCGTTTGGGTCGGAGCACTACCTGGCCACAAAGGAACTGGTGCCCGAGTCGGTGTTCACCGAGCTGCGCCAGATGGACGCCGTCCTGCTGGGCGCCATCGGCGATCCGCGTGTGGAAGTGGGCCTGGTGGAGCGCGCGGTGATCGCGGGCATCCGCTTCAATCTCGATCTGTACATCAACCTGCGCCCCATCAAGCTGTACGACGCGCGCTTCTGCCCCCTGAAGGACAAGACACCGGCCGACGTGGACATGATCGTGGTGCGCGTCGTCGTGGACGTGCTATTCGACGAGTCCGGCGAGGCGATGCTCGAGCA
>DAIOGN010000052.1:0-20238 GCA_036745245.1 Candidatus Zixiibacteriota bacterium | reverse complement strand
GTTGCGAGTGCCATCGGTATGATCGCGGCCTTCGACACGTGCGGCGCATGGGTGTGCGCCGCGGTGGGTGAGCGGGGGGCCGTGCAGTCCCAGGTGCGACGCGCCGCGCGGCTCAATCACAACGAAGTGCTTCCGCTTGTGTACGGCGCCATGGAGGTCGCAGAGCCGCTCTCCGCCCTCGCGGTCAACCAGGGCCCGGGCAGTTTCACGGGAACGCGAGTGGGTGTGGCGTTCGCGGCTGGGCTGGCCCAGGCGATCGGTGTGCGCGTGCTCCCCGTGTCATCGTTCGTGGTGGCGGCCAGCCTGGCGCCCGAGGGAGCCGGGCGTGTGCGCGTGGCCATGCCGCTCGTGCGCGAAGTGTGGGGCGTGGGTGTGCTCGTGCGACGAGGCGGAAACTGGCACGAAGAGTCGTGTGACGAGGTGACGGAATCCGAGTTTCGCAAACTGGATCGCCTCGACGCGCTCATATCTCCCTGGGCGGATTGGCCCGACTCAATCCAACCGCCGCCCGACTGGAATCCCGCCGTCACCGTGCTCAATCTGGCTCTCGCGCGCGACCCGCAGGACTTCGTGTCTCCGCGCAGCCTGTCGGTGCGATATCTTGGAAAGTGCCAGGCCGAACGAGTCTTCGAGGCCCGACATGAGCGATAGCTTTCCCACGCCGAGATCTGCGCGGCTCGACGATCTCGATGCCATGCTGACGATTGAGCGTGCTTCGTTTCTGGATCCATGGTCGAAAGCGTCGCTGAAAGAGGAGATCGAGTCCGACTCGCCGCCCCTGGTGATAGAACTTGACGACAAGGTCGTAGCCTACCTATGCGACTGGGTGGTTCTCGACGAGCGCCACATCACCAATCTCGCAGTCCATCCGGACTACAGGCGTCAGGGGCTGGGTCGGAACCTCCTCGTGGCGACCATCGCATTGGCCCGCAGCTCAGGCTGCCAGAGGCTTCTCCTGGAGGTGCGGCCATCCAACGTTACGGCCTTGAGGCTCTACCTCGGCCTGGGATTTGTGGAGCTTTACCGCCGCCGGGGGTACTATATTAAGCCCTCTGAGGACGGTCTGGTGATGGTTCTGGAGCTTCGGGAGCCTCACCCCCAGTCGACCCGGTCCGAAGACAGGGAGGACAACTAGGAATGGCGTGGTTCAAGAAGGAGCGTGAGCCCCTCTCCTCGGAGAGTCGCAGAGATATCCCCGAGGGCGTGTGGAACAAATGCGACGGGTGCGCCGAGATCGTCTACCAGAAGGAACTCGACAAGAACTACATGGTGTGCCCCCTGTGCCGGTACCACTTCAAGGTTCCGGCCTCCCGGTACATCGAGATCCTGGCCGATCTGCACAGCTGGACCGAGCACGACTCCGAACTCATCTCCACCGACCCCCTCGAGTTCAAAGACACCAAGCGCTACCCGGATCGTCTCGCGGCGGCCCACAAGAAATCGGGGCTGAATGACGCCGTCGTGTGCGGCATGGCCACCCTCGACGGCCGGCGCGTGTCGCTTGCGGTCATGGACTTCAGTTTCATCGGCGGGTCTATGGGCTCGGTGGTGGGAGAGAAGATTGCGCGCGCCATCGAACGTGCCATCGAGGTCCCCTGCCCGCTCATCATCGTGTCGTGTTCAGGCGGCGCCCGCATGCAGGAGGGCATCTACTCGCTCATGCAGCTGGCCAAGACGTCGGCCCTGCTCGCACAGCTTCAGGACGAAGGCGAGCCGTTCATTTCCATTCTCACGCATCCCACCACGGCAGGCGTGATGGCCTCGTATGCTTCTCTCGGCGACGTCATCGTGGCCGAGCCCAAGGCGCTTCTGGGGTTTGCGGGACCACGTGTCATCCAGCAGACGATCGGACAGGAGTTGCCGGAGGGATTCCAGTCGTCGGAGTTCTTCCTGTCTCACGGATTTCTCGACCGCATCGTCGATCGCTCCGAGATGCGCCGCACGGTATCGCTTCTGCTCGAATACCTGGAGCCCGCCAAGCGCCAGCCTCGAGTCGACGCGGCGCACGCACAGCCTGTTGCGCAGGGCGCCGGACGCGATCCGGCCTGAGCCACTCGGCGCGCCTGGGGTGTAGCCCGGGGAGCCCCTTCTGAAAGACCCGTTTCTCCCCTTCGCGAAAAGCGGCATGCGCCCGGGGCTTTCGCGCATCCGGCGCCTCCTCGTTCTCATGAACCATCCCGAACACTCGTTCGGATGCATCCTGGTGACAGGCTCCAATGGGAAGGGCACCACGTGCGCCGTGCTCGCCTCATGCCTCAGGCAGCTCGGCTGGAAGGCGGGCCTGTTCACATCGCCGCACCTGGTTTCGGTGCGGGAGCGATTCCGCGTAAACGGAAGGCCCGCCCCGTATGCAGCGATGGACAGGTTTCTGAAACAGCATGGCGGTGCGTGTCACCGGCTGGGAGCCACGTACTTCGAAACGACAACGGCCTTCGCCCTCTGGTGGTTTCGCGAACTCGGAGTGGAGTGGGCCGTGCTCGAAATCGGCCTGGGCGGCCGGCTCGATGCCTGCAATGCCGTCGAACCGAAGTTGTCCATTGTGACCTCGGTCTCGCTCGAACACGTGGAGGTCCTCGGCCCCACGCAGGCGCACATCGCCGCCGAAAAGGGCGGCGTGGCGCGACGCGACACACCCACCTTCGCCGGGCCTCTGGGAGAGTCCGCGTTGCGCTCGCTCTCGCGCACCGTTCGTGGAACAGGGGGACGCCTTCTGCGCGTTGGCCGGCACGTTCGCACAAGCGGCGTAGTGTCCACGCGGAAGGGAAGCCGTTTCACACTCGACGCGTTCGGCCAGAGAGTACATCTGCACGTGCCCTTCGCCGGTAGAAAGGCCGTAGTGAATGCCGCTCTCGCCGCCTCCGCGGCGATCTACGTGTGTCAAACGGACCGCTCGGGACGAGGCTGCGCTCACTGGAAACGCAACCTCCGGCGCGGCGTACGGATCGCCTCTCTGCCTGCGCGGCTGGAACAGGTGCGCCGGCGGCCCCCGGTGTTTGTCGATGTGGCTCACAACGAAGCCTCCGTGATCTCGCTTGTGCAGGACTGGCAACGCCTGTGGCCATCACGTCGACCGGTGCTCTTGACCGGATTGCTGGACGACAAACCGGCGCTCCGAATCGGACGACTCCTGTCGCGCATTTCGGACACCCTTGTGATTACGCGTCCCGACTCGCCGCGCGCCCGCTCGCCGGAAGAGCTGGCCCGCACCTGGCGCGGCCTGTTTGGTCGAGTTGAGGTGGTGGATTCACCCGGCCGCGCACTCTCGCGGGCACTGGACCTTGCGGGGCGCGGAGCGCTCCTGGTGACCGGCTCGCACTACGTGGTGGGTCCCCTGCTGACGACGCTGCGACGGCCGGGGCGCGGCAAACTATGACCTTCCGCTCGCGCTAGGTCGTTTGTATATAGGCATTTACACTTTGAGGCCAGGCACCCGTATGGAAGCGATGGACGGAGTCAATCAGGAGAGCGCGAGTCAATCGGGCCAGAGACAGCGCCCCAGACGATCGCGACAGAGGCCCCTCGAGCGCGACCGGGCAGGCCGCGTGAGCATCGTGGTGCCGGCCAAAGACGAGGTCGAGAACGTTCCCCTGCTTCTGGAGAAGTTCGCGCGGGAATTCGACTCGGGCCGCCTGTCCGGCGAAGTGATCCTCGTGGACGACGGTTCCACCGACGACACCTACCAGGTGGCGCGGGCGGGGGCCGCCCAGTACCGCTGGCTGCGCGTGAAACGGCACGCGGGCAATCACGGACTCACGGCGGCGCTCAAGACGGGCTTCGACGCGGCGCGGCACGACCTGATGTTATTCTGGCCCGCGGATCTGCAGTACCTGCCCGAAGACATTCCCGCGCTCGTGGCTAAGTTCGACGAAGGCTATGATGTGGTGACCGGCTGGAAGAAGGGTCGCTACGGACTCAAGCGCTTCGTGTCGGTGATCTACAACGCCGCCTCGCGGATGCTGTTCAAGGTGAAGGTGCACGACCTCAACTCGGTGAAGGGATTTCGCCGGGTCGTGATCGAGTCGATCCCCTGGCGCAAGGACTGGCACCGGTACATGGTGGTGTGGGCGGCCGACCGCGGCTTTCGCATCGGCGAGGTGCGGGTGAAGCTGTATCCGCGTCACAAGGGCAAGACCAAGTTCTCGATGTGGCGAATCCCGGTGGGGGTGCTGGACCTTCTTGCCGTGAAGTTTCAGATGTCGTTTTTGCGCAAGCCGCTTCTGTTCTTCGGCACCTGGGGGCTTCTGCTCATCGTGCTGGGGCTGTGCGTGGGCGGTGTGGCGCTCTACTTCCGCTTTGTGCTCGGGGAAGGCTACCGACCCCTCTTGTACTTCGTGATGCTGTGCGAGACCGTGGGCGTAATGCTCTTTGCCATCGGATTTCTGGCCGAGGCCATCGTGGACCTGGGCGACCGGATGCAGAGCCAGATGGATCTGCTCGGCAGGGATCGGTCGCGAGACCGCGAAGAGCGTCGTGGTCGCCACGCGAGGCCCGGCCGCGGCGAGTCTCCGACTCGCAGTTCGCCCGAATCGACGCCCTCCGGATGACCCGCAGGCAATTGCAGCGCCTTCGACCCCGGACCGCGTGATCCGGTCCTTGCTACAACGTTCCCGTCTCTGGCACGCGCTCGCGATCCTGCTTACGGTCGTCGCGCTCGCGTTCGTCCTTGCTCAACTGGTGAAGGGATGGGCGGCGGCCCGCGACTATCCCTGGCAATGGCGTCCCGGAGTCCTTCTCCTGTCATTCGTCAGCGCTCAGGCCGCCTACCTCACGCTCACTCGGGCCTGGCGCAGCGTGCTTCGAGCCATTTCGATCCGGATCGGACTTCGTACGGCCTACTGGGTCTTCATCCTCTCCAACCTCGGGCGATACATTCCCGGGCGCGTATGGCAATTCGGAACCGCCGCCTTGTTCGCGCGTTCCCTGGGTCTGCCTCCGGGCGAGATCGGCGCCTCCATGGTGGTGTACCAGTTCTTCCTCCTGCCGGTGGGCGTCTTGCTCGGACTTCTCGCGGGGGGCACCGGCGGATTCGTGCAGGACTCCTGGATGCGTGTCGGGCTCTGGGCTGGAGCAGCCGTCATGGGTGCGTGCGCCCTGTGGCCTCACAAGCTCATGCGGCTCGTGTCGCCCCTATTGGCGCGCATCGGCACGTCCCCCGATCGCTGGCGGATGGAATGGTCGCGCAAGCTGGCCGTGGCCGTTCAATGTGCAGCCGGGTGGCTTCTGTTGTGCCTCGCGTTCTGCTGGCTCGTCATCGGCACCACGGATCTCGGCCCAGGCAGGATCCCTGAACTGTCGGGAGTGTTTCTGGTGTCGTACATCGCAGGCTTCGTCTCGCTTCTGACACCGGGAGGATTGGGGGTGCGGGAAGGCGTCATGACTCTCATGCTCACGCCCTGGACCGGAGCCGGTCCGGCGGCCGCTTTGTCCATTCTGTCGCGGCTCTGGATCACCGCCACGGAAGTGGTGGCGCTCCTGCCGGCGTGGTGGTGGTACCGCAAGGACGCCCGACGGACGGGCGGGGCCCCTTAGAATCGCAGTCGCGCGTGGCACCGCAGAAGGCAGGTGACTACGGCGTTGGCAAACCTGCTTCCCGGATGATGCTTGTGGAAGTAGAGCGACAGGCTCTCGGCGTGAATCCGATGCGACTGGCGTCGCGACTGCGACGTGCTCGCGCCCCACGCATGGGCGACGGTCACCGACGGATCGTAGCCCACCAGCCAGCCGGCTCGCTTGGCTCGATGGCAGAAGTCGGTGTCCTCCGCGTAGAGGAAGAAGCGTTCATCCATGCCCCCCAGTTCGTTCCAGACGTCGCGCCGTATGGCCATGCAGGCTCCGGCCACCACGTCCGTGAGGGTGAAGGCCGAAGGCTCCGGGAGTCGGTACGATCGATCGGTGTGGCCGCGCAGGAAGCGCAGGGGCGACCCCCGCGACCACAACAGCGATCTGTGCGTGGGAAACCTGCGGCAGGACGGCTGGACGGTCCCGTCGGGTGACAACAGCCTGGGCGCCACCACGCCCAGCCTGGGGAAGCCTTCGAACCGCGCCTGAAGCTGACCCGTGACGTTAGGTGCCACTCGAACATCGGCGTTCATCACCAGAACGTAGGGAGCGGCGGCGTCCCGCAGGCCGGCATTCAGTGCGGCGCCATAGCCGCGATTCTCGGGCAGAGGCAGGAGCTCAGCGGCTCCGTCTGTGCGGATCAGATCGGCGAATTCAGGGGCCGGATCCGTGTCCACCACCACAATCGACGCACCGGGCGCGGCCGCGCGCGCCGAACGCGCCGCCTGGCGCGCCAGCTCGGGCGTGCGGTAGTTGACGATTACGATCCTCCAGTCGGACGCCATGGAGCTCTGCGCTCAGAGGTCGCCCTTGAGGGCCAGAAGCCTCAGCCTCCACACCATCCAGATCGCTTCACGCACGATCGCCTTTGACATCTTGGATCGGCCCGCCTGACGGTCCACGAAGACAATGGGGATCTCCTTGATGGCAAACCCTTTCCGAAAGGCGCGGAAGCTCATTTCAATCTGGAAGGAGTAGCCATTGGAGCGGACTTTGTTCAGGTCGATGGCTTCCAGTACGCGCCGGTGAAAGCACTTGAAGCCGCCGGTGGCATCCCGAAGCGGCATGCCCGTCACAAGGCGCGAGTAGACGTTGGCGTAATACGACAGAAGCAGGCGGCTCATGGGCCAGTTCACCACGTTCACGCCGGAAATGTAGCGCGAGCCGAGCACCAGGTCGGCCGATCGGGCGGCGGCCAGAAAATCGGGCAGGAACTTCGGATCGTGTGAGAAATCGGCGTCCATTTCGAAGACCAGATCATAGTCGCGCTCGAGAGCCCACTTGAAGCCGGCCAGGTACGCCTGCCCGAGGCCGTTCTTCTGTGATCGATGCAGCACGTGCACGCGGCCCCCCGAGCCTTTCGCGATGTCGTCGGCCAATTCGCCCGTGCCGTCGGGCGATCCGTCGTCCACCACGAGAATGGAAATCGAGGGATCGGCGGCGAGCACGTCGGGCACGAGGCGGGGCAGGTTCTCGCGTTCGTTGTACGTGGGGACGATGACGAGCGCCTTCACGTCCGGGAGCCTCGCTTCAGGGCGGGGAAAACGGCCACCACGATGCACACCAGGGCGGCGGAAAGCGAGAGCCAGATGCCCATGGCAAATCGCCGCGAGTGGAATTCGAATTGCACGAGGCTCTCGCCGGGCGGTACCACCACTCCGCGAAACGTCGCGTTGGTGCGGAGTATCTCGGCCGGTTC
The DNA here is from genome assembly GCA_036745245.1 of Candidatus Zixiibacteriota bacterium. Taxonomy (GTDB): domain Bacteria; phylum Zixibacteria; class MSB-5A5; order JAUVRN01; family JAUVRN01; genus DAIOGN01. The sequence goes on along the minus strand of DAIOGN010000052.1, from coordinate 12,980 downwards.
GCCGTTCACACGCGCCTGCCACGCGGGGTAATAATTGTCGGAGAGCACCAGAAGCGCCGTGTCGGGGGCGGTCGTGCGCACGCTCACGCGATTGTACTCATACTGCTCGATGTGCGCTTCCCCCGCGGGAGTTCCGTCCGGCCGGCTGGCAAAGGAGGGTGCCGTGGCCACGAGCGCCACGTTGCGGTAGTCGAACAGCGGATCGTACAGACGATCGTACAGGCTGTCCGTGGGAGAGTCCAGCTCCCAGCGATTCACCAGGCGCGCTCGCGGGAGGGCATCGAGATTTCGAAACGCGACCACTCCTGCGCGGTCGAACACCTTTTCGATGTGAGGCAGATCGGGATCTTCCGACAGGTTGACGTCGCGTCGGAAGATCAGAAACTCCACGGAGGCCAGATCGAGTGCCTGCTTTGCGTACAACCTCGGCTGCTGCGGTCCTCCCAGAAAGTCGTTGTACGTTCGAAGTTGATTGCCGTGGTAGCCCGACACTTCCTGAACTCCCTCGAGCGCGAAGTAGTTCGTCCGGAAGCCTCCGGGGAGCGGCAGGACGCGCGTGGGCTGCGGCTGCTGCCTGAGGAAATCTACCACAGGCTCGTGCGGGAAGAATCGATTCAGATCCACCACTTCGATGAAGCGACGATCCATGCGAACGGTGTCGATGGCCACCAGAAGGGCGATCCCGGCAAAGGCCCATCGCCATGCGCCTTTGGCGACACGTCTCATGAGGTAGGCCAGTGCGACCGCCAGGAGGGCGGCCACCCAGGTGCCGAGCGAGATGGCGTCCTGGTGACGAGCGAGCACTGCGGCCTTGTCGGCCGGGAGATCGGAATACACGACCGATCGGTACATGGACATCATGGCCGACGGCGCCAGGCTGAACAGGAGCGCGCCTGCACCCAGCACGCCGGCGGCGCTCCAGAACCATTTGCTCCTGCGAATCGACCCGGACTTGCCGGCGGCGTCTACGTACGCGTCGAGTGCGGCCCCGGCGCACAGCACTATGCTGAACACATACACGAACATGATCATGGACGGAGCGCGAAGTTGTTTCACGTTGGGCACGACGTGATAGAACAGCGTGAAGACGGGTGTGTGAGCGCCCAGGGCGTACGTGGTGGCGAGTGCCCCCAGGGCCAGAAACACCCAACGGTCCTTGAACGACGTGCCCAGCAGGCAGTAGATCGCCAGAAGCAGCACCACCAGACCGCCGTACTCCGAGTTGTCCTTGAACGCGTTGCGTCCCCAGTAACTGTTCTCGTAGACGTCGGCCACGCCGGAAAACTCGGGAATCACTTCGCTCACCAGCTCCTCTGGATGCAGGGACCAGCTGGAGGCATACTCGAATCCCCGGCCTTCGCCTGAGCGCGGTGAGTGATTCTTCACGTAGTCGAACGAGGGATAGAACTGCACCGCTGACAGAGCGATGGCCGCGGCCACGCCGGCCAGGGCTCCTGCCGATGCTTTCCACGGCATGCGGCGTTCTTCCCGGAGCGTGCGAACGAGCCGGTAGGCGGAGTAGCCACCGTAGGCCCAGAGACAGAAGTACGCCATCTGAACGTGGGGGGTGAGAATGATGCACCCCATCACCAGGCCGAAGAGGGCCGCGTCCCGCCATTGCGCCTCGTCCCACAGGCGCTTGATGAAGAGGAAGCCCAATGGAAACCAGGCCGTCACGTACAGTTTTCCGTCGTGCCCCGGGTGCACCATGCTCACGAAGTAAGGCGCCAGCATGTAGGCCAGTCCGCACAGAGCGGCGGAGGGCCGGGAGATGCGCCAGCCCCGCGCGGCGAGGTACATCGCGAACCCGCCGAGCCAGATGTGCAGCATCACTTCCCATCCCCGCGAGCGGCCCAAAGGCAAAAGGAACTTCATGAACGTGAACGGATAGAAGATGTCGCTGTGGAAGGCGTCGACGAAGGGCATGCCGCCGTACAGATAGGGCGACCAGAGCGGAAAGGAACCGTCCAGCACGCTGCCCACGTACAGTTTCCGGAAATAGACCACGGCCTGCATGGTGTCGGAGCCATACAGCATGAGATTCGAGAAGACGAAGTCGCGGAACAGCACGAGCACCACGAGCAGGTACGCGCCGGCCAGCGCCCACGGGAAATAGCGGGAATCCACCCACGGCGATGCGGACATCGGCCGTGCAGCTTTCCTGGTGGAGGGAGGGGTCCGGGTCATGGCTGGCCGTGACGGTGAGAAGGCTATGTTAGTCGGGCCCGAAGTGGGGCACAACCGGAACTTGGTCCGCCTCCGCGCCGGAAGGGACCCGCGAGTCTAACGCACTCCGAGGCCCAGAAGATCGAGAGATCTGTACACTTCGGCTTCGGAGACATAGAAGCCGCCGGTGGGTTTGTTCGTCTCGGCTCCGCTGCCGGAACGCACCACCCATCGACCCACATCGTACAGAATCTGATCCGGGAGAAGCTTGCGAAGGTTTAACGGATCCAGTCTGCGCAATTTGCGCGCCCGCGCGACGCGCCGGAGTTCCGTTTCCCGATAGGCGTCGCTCGCGTCGATCCCCAGAATCTTCACTTCGGAGAACCCGGCGTCCAGCATGACCTGCTTCAACTCCTCCGGGTAGTACTCGCGGACATGCTCCTCATTCCACGGCTTCTCGCCATAGGGAACCCGCATGACGCGGTTGGGCGTGGTAAGATACAACACTCCGCCGTCATTTAACACCCGGCGGATCTCCTTGAGGATGGCCAGATCATCCTGAATGTGCTCGATCACCTGAAACAGGCACACGGCATTGAACGTGCGGTCCTCAAACGGCACATGCGATCCGTCGTACTTGTGGAAGAACTTGTCGCCGTACTTGCTCTTGGCGTGTGCAACGATCTCCGGATCGATATCGAGCCCGACGATGTCCGTCTTCTGTGAGAGCATGTGAAGTCCGTAGCCGTCTCCGTGGCCGATCTCCAGCACACGGTCGCCCGGTTTCAGATGTTCAAGCGTGTACTCGTACGCCAGCACGTGGCGTTCGTGGAGAAGGGCCTCAGGGGCGGTTTGCGATCCCTCGATGTTCTTGCGAATGGGCAATTCTGCGTCTCCTGCGCGTGTGTCCGTTGCAAGCTGGCGGACCCTGAACCAGCGGCCGCCTGACTTGCTACAACATTGTGCCCAATAATAGGTTAAGATTCCTTCATTGGCGACAATAATGTTTGGAGTTGAGTAAAGAGTCAGCTACTTTCCGTTGGACTTCATCTTCCCGGGAGGGATCCTGTCATGAAGAGTCTTACGGTGCTTCTGGTTCTGTCCCTGGCCTCCACCTCCCAGTCTGCCATCTTGAATGTGCCAGGCGACTACGCCACAATCCAGGCGGCGCTCACGGCCGCATCGGGGGGCGACACGATCCTCGTGGCGCCCGGCATGTATCTGGAAAGTTTGAATTTCGCCGGCAAGACGGTGGCGCTCATGTCGGCTTCCGGTGCTGCGGCCACGACCCTTCGCGCGCCGGCGTCAAGCAGTGCTCCGGTCATCAGCTTGTCTCCGGGCAGCTCGTCCGGCACGTTGATCCGGGGCTTCACGCTTCACGGTGACGATCGCGTGCGGTGCATTTCGAGCACGGGATCGAGCCCGACGGTGGAAGAGTGTGTGATCGAGCATGGATACGTGTACCGGGACGGCGGGGGAGCCTTCTTCGAGTTCGGCGCCTCCACGGTTCGGAACAATGTCTTCCGTTACAATCGCACAGACATCACGGGCGGCGCCATGTGCGTGCGCCTGGGCTACGGCTACGGCACCGTCCATGTGACGGGCAACACCTGCTACGGCAATGAAGCGCCCAATGGCCCCGGAATCGCCATGATGCAGGGTGAACACGGTGTGATCGAGCGTAATGTCGTCTACGACAATGTCACAGTGCTGCCGTCGGTGCGGCGGGGTGCCGTGTTCGTGTGGGCAGACGATGTGGCGGTGGTCAACAACACCATCGCCGGCAATTCGCTGGGCTTGACGATCCTCTCGTCGAACCACGTGGATGCCCGCAACAACATCATCTCGGGCCACCCGCTGGGCGGGCTGGAATTGCAGACCGATGTGGGTCCCAACGTGGAGGTCACGCATGACTACAACGACCTCTGGGACAACGGTGGATGGAACTACATCTCCGCGTCACCCGCCGCGCACGAGTTCTCAGGCGACCCTCTGTTCGTCGGCGCCGGTGCGGGCGATTTCAATCTGGATTTCACTTCGCCGTGCATTGACGCAGGCGACCCCGATCCCTCCTACAACGATCCGGGCGGCTCGCGCAATGATCTCGGTGCCTTGCCTGCCTCCTCCGTGGGATATCCGGTGGCTGTGGGAATCGTGGTGTCCCCGGTGAATGCAGGGGGACATGTGGTGTCGCTGTCACCACAGATCGACTGGACGTACCACGACTCCGCGGCGGGATCACAGGTGGCCTACGAAATGCAGGTGGGGACGGATCCACACTGGGACGAGGCGGAGCTCTGGGCCACGGGTGAAGTGCTGTCGGGGGCCACGTCGGCCACCTACGCAGGACTGCCTCTTGAAGACTTCCACACGTATGCATTGAGATTACGCGTGCGCGGAGCCGGCGACTGGGGCGACTGGCGCCAGGTCAGCTTCACGGTGCGCATCTCCAATTCCATCCAGGTTCCCGCGGACCAGCCCACGATTCAGGCGGCCCTGAACATTGCACTGTCGGGTGACACCATCGACGTGGGACCGGGCGTGTACCTGGAGTCGCTCAATTTCAATGGGAAGACTCTGGTGCTGCGGTCGGAGGCCGGGGCCGATCGCACGGTGATCCGCGTGCCGCACGGCGCATCCACCGCCGTGATCCGGCTGCCTGAAGGCTCGGGTCCCGGGACAGTCATTTCCGGATTCACGCTCCAGGGCGACCATCGCGTGCGCTGCGTCGAGGGGTTTGGAGTGAGTCCCACGCTGGCTGATTGCGTGATCGAGGAGGGCTACGTGCATCGCGACGGGGGCGGCGTGTTCTTTGAATACGGCGCGCCGGTGATCGAACGCAACGTCTTCCGGCGCAATCGCACCGACATCACCGGCGGTGGCCTGTTCGTGCGCCGCGGGTCCGGTCACGGTGTGGCACGCGTGGTGGGCAACGTCTTCTATGAGAACACGGCCCCCAACGGGCCCGCCCTGGGAATGATTCAGGGCGAAGGCGGCGTCATCGAACGCAACGTCATCTTCCGCAACACCACATTGCTGCCGTCCATCTGCAGGGGAGCCGTGTATGTCTGGGCCAGCGACGTGGACGTGTGGAACAACACCTTCCATGACAACACGCTCGGCCTCACGGTCATGTCCTCACACAACGTGGACGTGCGCAACAACATCATCTCGGGAAACGAGCTCGCAGGCTTCGAACTGCGCACGGACGTGGGCTCCAATTCGGGCATTACACTCGGATACAATGACGTCTGGGACAACCCCGGCGGCGACTACCTGTCGGCCGGCCCGGGTCCCGGAGATCAGTCCGCCGATCCCCTGTACTATTCCGGAAGCGGCTTCGACTTCAGTCTCCGCGCCGAGTCGCCGTGCGTGAACGCGGGCGACCCTGCTTCGTCGTTCAACGATGTCGACGGGTCCCGCAATGACTTGGGCGCACTCCCTCTCGATCTGTCGGGGCTGCCGGTGGCTGCAGGCATTACGGTGGAGCCGGCGTCCGGAGTGGACGTGGTCACGTCTGCATTCGCGACGGTGGGGTGGGATTTCTACGGCTCCATGGGTTCGACACAATCCGGCTACGAGATCGAGGTGGGAATCGATCGCGACTGGACCGTGGCAGAGTCCTGGGCGACGGGTGCGGTAAACGGAGCCTTCGAGGAGGCGGCCTACGAGGGATCGGCCCTTGTCGAGGGACAGCGCTACTACCTCAGAATGCGCGTGTCCGACATGCAGGGCTCAGGCGATTGGCGTGAACGGTCGTTTGTGGCTCAATGGAGCGTGTGCGGCAACGGCGTGGTCGAAGCTGGCGAAGAGTGCGACGACGGCAACCTCGTGGCCGGCGACGGCTGCGACCCGCAGTGTGGCCAGGAGCCGTTCGTCTGCGGCAATGGCATCGTGGAACCCGGGGAAGACTGCGACGACGGCAACCACGTAGCGGGCGACGGTTGCGATCCTGTTTGTCAGAGCGAGCCGGGCATCTGCGGCAACGGTGTGCTCGAATACGGCGAGGACTGCGACGACGGCAACCTGGTATCAGGCGACGGGTGCAGTCAGGCCTGTGATGCGGAACAGGCCCAGTGCGGCAACGGCATCCTCGAACCGGGCGAAGAGTGCGACGATGGCAATACCACGTCCGGCGACGGCTGCAACTCCGCCTGCGACTCGGAGGGACAGCCGGAGATCACGCTGTCCGTCGGCACCGGGTCGGGGAACGACACGCTCATTGCCGGCGTTCCCGGAAGCATCGTGTTCAGCATTCACGCGCCGACCGATCAGGAGATCGCGGGAATCGCCTTCCCGCTCCTGTACACGTTCAGCAACGGCAACCTCATCGGACCCATCAGCGGGTCGGGGGGAGGCGCGTACATCCAGGTGTCTCCGAAGGCTCAATCGGCCTTCGAGATTCAGGCGTGGAATCCCATCCTTGGGGCTTCGGCTACGGATCCGGACACCACGCTCCTGGGGCTGATCGACCTGAACTTCAGCACCTGGACCGGCTCAGGAGAACTGTGGCGTCTCAATTTCGTGCCCACCGATACAGGCACGATCCTCGTCGATGCCATCGTGGTGCCGCCGGGCGTGCCCATGGAAATACTCGATCCAACGGCTGCGAACCTGCCGTTTGCCTGGATCTCGGGAACGATCACCGTGGTACCGGGCTATGCCACGGGCGACGCCAATAACGATCAGCAGGTGACGTCTTCCGACATCATCTCCCTCGTGAACTTCACGTTCAAGGGGGGAGCCAGTCCTGCTGTGTGCGAGGCGCGAGGCGATGTCAACTGTTCCGGAGGGATCACCGCCTCCGACATCGTGAGACTCGTGACGTTTGTGTTCAAGGCGGGGCTCAAGCCATGCAATGCGGGCGGGATCATTCGCGACGGCGTCTGGATCTGTCCGTAGAAGCTTGTACCGTTCTTACTCAAGGCGGGCTTCGGCCCGCCTTTTTTTTCGCTGTTCCCGCCCGCCGGGCCGTCCATCTTGGGCCACGGACACGAGAGGAGTCGCCATGGATCTGGGATTGCAGCAACGAGTGGCAGTGGTGTTGGCCGGAAGTGCCGGCCTCGGGAGGGCGGCGGCAAAGGCACTCGCGGCCGAGGGAGCCCGCGTGGCCATCTGTGCCAGGGAAGAGACGCGGCTCCGGGCCACTCAACTCGAGCTCGAAACTGTGCGACCCGGCGAAGTGCTGGCCGAGGTTGTCGACGTGACGGATTCGGATCGACTCGTGGACTTCCTCACCCGCGTCCACGCCCGGTGGGGCCGCCTGGACATCCTCGTCACCAATGCGGGCGGGCCGCCCACGGGCCGAGCCAGGGAGATCTCACTCGAGCGCCTGGAGGAGGGCTATCGCATCACGCTGCGCTCCGCCGTGGTCGCGATTCAGACAGTGCTTCCCTGGATGCGGGCGAACAAGTGGGGGCGCATCATTGCCCTGACCTCCAGCTCGGTGCGACAGCCCATCGACAATCTGGTCACCTCGACTTCCATGCGCGCCGCGCTCACGGGTTACCTGAAAACACTGTCGCGCGAAGTGGCGGCCGACGGCGTGCTGGTGAATTGACTGAATTGCGTGCCCGGGAGTCGGGCCGGTCTCGGGAAGAGGAACTCTCTCGCATGGCGGCCGACATTCCTCTGGGGCGCGTGGGCGTTCCGGATGAACTCGGTGCACTGGTCGCGTTTCTTGCATCTGAGAAAGCGTCGTTTCTGAACGGTGTCGCCTTGCCGTGCGACGGAGGAGCGGACCGCCACCTGTTGTAACAGACATCCGCAGAGGCACAATCAGCTTGCAAACCCTCATGCGGCCCTTTAACTTAAAGTGCCGCACGGGGGCGAAGTCAGAGGGGAATCTGCCGATCTAAGGGGTGGGGGGCAGGCCGGACCTTGAGCCTGCTTCGAACCCGCGGGGCGCTGTAGTTCGGGACTCGATCCGAGGAAGTGAAGGCAATGGCTAAGGACACGATGGCAATGGCCGCACCCAAGGCGGCTTCTCGCGCCGGCGGCGCTGACACGCTCACCATCACCGACAATCGAACGGGCCGGGTGTATGAAGTCCCCATCGAGAACGGTGCCATCGACGCCATGTCCCTGCGCCAGATCAAGGTCGACGCCGACGACTTCGGGCTGTTGTCCTACGATGCGGGATTCAAGAACACCGCTGCGTGCAAGAGCCGGGTGACGTTCATCGACGGCGACAAAGGCATCCTTCACTACCGCGGGTATCCCATCGAGCAACTCGCGGAGCAGAGCACGTTCGTCGAAGTGGCGTACCTGCTCAACAAGGGCGAACTGCCCGACCGAGGCGCCCTCGACACCTGGACCTCCGAGATCACGCATCACACCATCGTCCATGAAAATGTGAAGAAGTTCATGGACGGCTTCCACTACGACGCGCATCCCATGGTGATGCTCATCTCCGCCGTGGCCGCCCTGCGCAGCTTCTATCCGCATTCCAGCCAGATCGGCGATCCGGAGCGGCGGCACCTGCAGGTGGTGCGTCTCCTCGCCAAGGTGCCGACCTTGGCCGCCATGGCATATCGGCATGCCGTCGGGCTCCCGGCCGTGTTCCCCGACAACGATCTTTCGTACTCCGGCAATTTCCTCAACATGCTCTTCAAGAAGACCGAGCTGAGGTACGCACCGAACAAAGCACTTGAGCGCGCGCTCGACGTGCTCTTCATCCTTCACGCCGACCACGAGCAGAACTGTTCCGCCAACGCCATGCGCGGGGTGGGCAGTTCGCACGTCGATCCCTACAGCGCCACCGCCGCTGCAGCCGCGGCGCTCTTCGGCCCCCTCCACGGCGGCGCCAACGAGCAGGTGCTGCGCATGCTCGAGGAGATCGGATCGAAGGACAAGATTCCCGAGTTCATCAAAAAGGTGAAGGCCGGCGACGCTCTGCTCATGGGATTCGGGCACCGGATCTACAAGAACTACGATCCGCGCGCCAGGATCATCCGCGAGATCGCCTACCAGGTGTTCGAGGCCACGGGCACCAATCCAAAGCTCGAACTGGCCATGGAACTGGAACGCATTGCGCTCGAAGACGACTACTTCGTGAAGCGCAAACTGTATCCCAACGTCGACTTCTACTCCGGGATCATCTACCAGGCCATGGGATTCCCCGTGACCATGTATCCCGTGATGTTCGCGATCGGCCGCACGGCCGGTTGGCTGGCCCAGTGGGACGAGATGCTGCAGGACGACGAGCAGAAGATCGCGCGGCCAAGGCAGATCTACCTCGGGCACGGCAAGCGCGACTACGTGCCCATGAAGCAGAGAGACTAGCCGGCCGATCTCTGGCCGAAAGGCCGCTTTGTTGTGGCGTTTCAGCTGGCCACTCCTTACTTATTTTCTGTCGTCCCGGACAAGGGAACGTCCCTTGCCTGGAGCTCGGAAAGGAGCTCCCCATGCGAAACACACCTTCCATCCTGGCGCTGGCCGTCCTGTTGAGCGCGGGCCCCGTCCTCTCACAGCCTGTGGTCTTCGACGTGAGCACCAACTATCAGAGTGACCATCTCTATTTTGGTCATCCCGCCGAACTTCGATTCTACGTGGCGCCCCGGCCCCATGAGGTATTCACGGTATGTTTCGCAATGAAGCTCGAGTACACGAATGGAATGTCTCTGGGCACGGTGCAGGAAGGCGTCAATCTCTTCTTTTCCCCGGAAGCCCACCAGACCTTCGCATCCCTGTCCTACTGGCAATCCTCGGGTGGTGATTCGCTGCTTCTGGGGGGTGTTTCGTTCGGTGGCCCATGGGGTCCGTGGGAGCCTGACGACCTGTTTGCCACCATTCGGTTTACACCCCAGGACACCGGTACCATCATCGTAGACACCATCATGATCCTCCCCGCCAATTCAACGGCTGCCTATGACGAATTGGGGGGCATTCTGCCAATCGACTGGGCCTACGCAAACATCAGTGTGGCGCCCTGCGAGCACATGGTTGGCGATGTGAATGGTTCAGGCGTCATCACACTGGCCGACATCATCCTTCTTGTGAATTACGTCTTCAAGATGGGTCCTCCTCCCGATCCTGTAAATATTGGCGACATCTATTGCCAGAGTTCTGTCACCTCCGCCGACATCATCTATCTGGTCAACCACCAGGGCAAAGGCGGGCCACCACCACCCTGCCCGTGCTTTAATCCCTGACCGGTTCGTGTTGCCTGCCGGCAACCGTTGACCGCGAATCGCTCCGGCCTATATTCCCCCACTTGTCGGGGCGTAGCGCAGCTTGGTAGCGCATCTGCTTTGGGAGCAGAGGGTCGCTGGTTCAAATCCAGTCGCCCCGACCAGAACAACCCGCGCATTCCTTGAGGGTTGACTTGGGGGGACCTCCGGCTACCTTGACCGCAGTCGCGTGCCCCCGTAGCTCAGCCGGATAGAGCATCTGCCTTCTAAGCAGAGGGTCGTGCGTTCGAGTCGCGCCGGGGGTACTTCTAACAATTCGTGGTGGGCGTAGCTCAGCCGGTTAGAGCGCCAGGTTGTGGCCCTGAAGGCCGGGGGTTCGAGTCCCCTCGCCCACCCCAATTTCCCGATCCTCTTGTGTCATCGCCGACCCGGACCGGGGTACGGGCGGCCGGACAGCGCACCCACCAGACTCCAGTTGGCTCTCGGAAATGGAAATCGCGCCAGCTCGTCAGGCTTCAGCCAGCGAAAGCCCTGGCAACCGAGGGCACGCGGGCGGCCCGAGTGCGCCCGGCACTCGAAAAAGTGCAGAGTCACCGAATAGTGCGAGTAGGCGTGCCGCACCCTGGCCACCTGCCGTCCCACTTCGATTTTAAGGTCCAGTTCTTCACGAATCTCGCGCGCGCAGCAGGCCTCGAGCGTCTCGCCCTTCTCCTGCTTGCCCCCGGGAAACTCCCAGAGGTTGGGCAGAAAGCCGGTGGCGGGGCGCTGTGCGATGAGAATCCGCCCGTTTCTGCGGATGATGGCGGCCGCGATGTGCCGGTGCGGTTTCGGCGGTTCGGCTACACGCACGGGGAACGACTCGGGGCGTCCCGTCCTGCGGCCCGCGCAGTGGTCCCTCCACGGACACTCAGAACAGCGGGGCACCCCCGGCACGCACACGGTGGCTCCCAGCTCCATCATGGCCTGGTTGAATTCTCCCGGAGCGGAGAACGAAATCCAGTTCTTTAGCGCTTCCCTGATGCGACGTTCCGCCGCTGCCGTCTCCGGTGGACTGCTGAGGGCGAGCATCCGGGACACCACGCGTCGCACGTTGCCGTCGAGTACGGCCATCGGGCGGCCGTACACGATGCTCCCCAGGGCCGCCAGACTGTAGGGTCCCAGGCCGGGTGTGTGCTCGAGTTCCTCGAAGCGCGGACGCCGTCCCGCAAACCGTCGCGACGCCGCATGCAACCGTTGGGCGCGGTGGTAGTAGCCGAGTCCCTCCCACTGCTTGAGCACGGCCCGCGCATCGGCTCGGGCGAGGGCGGCCATGGAGGGAAACCTCCGAAGAAAGCGACGGTAGTAGGGAAGGGCCGTGTCCGCGCGAGTCTGCTGCAGCATCACTTCGGCCACGAGCGTGCGGTAGAAATCGGGCCGTCGACGCCAGGGGAAGTCGCGCCGGTGGGCCCGGTACCAGGCGAGCAGCCGGCGCCGCATCGTTTGCACATTCGACTTCACGCCTGCCTAGGTAACGCCTGCGGTGGTCAGGCGCATGGCAAAAGCCCCTTGTCGCTTGCCGTTTGCAGGCGCCCAGCCTATCGTCCGTTCGACCTCCCCGGAAGATGTGTGCCATGACCAACCAGCCCCCCGACCAGGACGGATTCCCGTACGGCCCCGCCGTGCTCGACCACTTTCAGAACCCGCGCAACCCCGGCGTACTCGAGCGACCCGATCTTCTGGGGGAAGCGGGGAATCCCGTCTGCGGCGACAGGATGAGACTCTACCTTCGCGTGGCGGAGGGCCGCGTCACGGAGGCACGCTTTCAGACCTTCGGCTGCTCGGTGGCCATTGCGGCCTCCTCGGTGCTCACGGAGTTGGTGCTCGGGAAGACGCTGCCGGAGCTATCGCACATCACCAACCAGGACATCGTGAGGACCTTAGGCGGCCTGCCCGAGGCCAAGGTGAACTGCTCCGTGCTTGCCGAAGAGGCCCTGCGCTCGGCCCTCGCCCACCGGGAAGTGCGTTGATGGCAGGCGGTGTGGTGTATAACTTGAAGACGGGTCGCCCCGCCTTCGGGCGGGCGGCCGGGATACAACCATGATCGCCACGCTGCCCGAAACCTATCGCACGGCGCCTGAAGCCGACCTGCAGGCAAGAATCCGCGAACACAAGTCGCGCCTGGGATCCGAACTGCTCATCCTGGCGCATCACTACCAGCGCATGGAAGTGGTGGCCATCGGCGACTATGTGGGCGATTCCTACCAGCTTGCCAAGAAGGCCTCCCAGTCACCCGAGGCACGTCACGTGGTGTTCTGCGGGGTGCACTTCATGGCCGAAGCCGCCGACATCCTCGGCCGGGACGACCAGATCGTGTATCTGCCCAACGCCACCGCCGGGTGCCCCATGGCCGACATGGCGCCCATCGACGATGTGCTCATCGCCTGGGACGAACTCGAATCCCTGGGGCTCTCCGAACGCACGACGCCGGTCTCGTACATGAATTCCGCCGCGTACCTCAAGGCGTTCTGCGGTCGAAACGGCGGGCTCATCTGCACGTCGTCGAATGCGAAGGCCGCGTTCGAGTGGTCGTACGCTCGCCGGGAGAAGGTGTTCTTCTTCCCCGATCAGCACCTGGGGCGCAACACGGCACTCGCCCTGGGCCTCGATCACTCCGACATGGTGGTGTGGGACAACACCGTGCCC
>DAIOGN010000051.1:0-20324 GCA_036745245.1 Candidatus Zixiibacteriota bacterium | reverse complement strand
CGAGATCCCCCTGCCCCCGCTCCGCGATCGCCGCGAGGATCTCCCGGCCCTGGCGCGACACTTCCTGGAGGTCCACGCGAGACGCTACCGGAAGCCGTTGAGCGGGTTCGACGCGGCCGCCCTGCGCGCCATGGCCGATCACGCCTGGCCGGGCAACGTGCGCGAGCTGGAAAACCTCGTGGAGCGAATGGTGGTGCTGCGCACGTCGAGCACGCTGTCAGAAAAGGATCTCCCCGCCGATTTCGGCCGTACTCAGGCGGCCGGCGACAGCGGCGTACCGGCCCTCACCTACTCCCAGGCGGAACAGAGGCTGGTGCGCGACGCGCTGGAACGAGCCGGCTGGAACCGGAGCGAGGCGGCGCGGCTTCTGGATATTCCGCGCCATGTGCTCATCTATCGGATGAAGAAGTACGATATCAGGTCGCCGAAGTGACGCGATCGTTCGCGTGAGTCCTCGCGGCTGCGGCTACAATTCCTGCGGCTTGCACTGAGGCCTGGGTGCCGACGTGATGAGGCGCATCGTCGCACCCATGGTGGGCTGGCCCATCAGTCCGACCTTTCTTACGCTCGAGATCATTCCGGTGGTGTACACGTACTGGCGGCTGTCGCAGATCAGACGTGAACAGGCGCGGGCGGGGACAACGACTGCCAATCCGGGTGCAGCCGCGGGGAGCTCCGGTGCCTGATCCCCCGGCGCCCCGGCATTCAATGCAGTTGCGTTTCTGAATCAAATCCATATCAATACAGACCCATAGTCTGTCCCGCCACCGCGTCCGGGCTCGGCCTACCAGATGCCGAACGCCGTGAGCAGTAGTTCCGGGCCTGCCCGGAGTTGATGGATAAAGCGATCATCTCGTCAGACAAACTCTTGTGCCTCTGGGCCATGCCCATAGGCCCACTGGCTAGGGAAGGATTCATCATGGCTCGTGCACTGCCTCGTCGAAGCGTCCTCACGCATCTGGGGGGGATCGCTCTTGGAGTTCTCGCTTTGATTGCACCATCATCCGGGTTGAACGCATCTCCACCCTACACGGCTCCGATTCAGGGATTCCTGAGCTCAACTGAAGGGGTGCCTGCGAACGGCGTCGTCAGCCTGGTGTTCCGCCTGTACACGGAGCCCGTGGGAGGCATCCCATTGGCCAGCGAAACACGTTTGGTGACAGTCACGGAAGGACTGTACGATGTGCATCTCGATACACTTGGAAACCCCGACTTGTATCGCGACCCGGGTGGAGACAACGAGAACTGGTACTTCGGTATCTCAGTGGCGGGCGAGGCCGAACTCGTGCCGCGGATTCGAATCGGCACCGTGCCGTTTGCTCACATGGCCACCGGCGTGGAAGGCGATGTCCACACCTCACCGGGTAGAGTGACAGTGAGAGTCCGCTTTGAACCCACCAAGCACCATGAGATCGTGCTCCTCTCCGAGCCTGACAGTGCGGTTGTGGTAGTGCTTGATTCCAACAAGACGACGGCCGCTACCGGTCGATACGTGATGAAGGCCGGGATCCCAATACGCACAGCGATGACTCTGGATCACGACGGCGATGGCGAGTCGGATGGCGAGATCGAATCCAGCATGGTGCCAGGAACCTCCGCGGTGGCCATCAAGACCAAAGGGACCGGGGCAGACAAGGACCGCGTTCACGTGACCACCACGGTCACTCCCGATTCGGGCAAATACCAGATCGATCATGATTCGGATGAAGACGGCCTGCCGGAAGAGGACATCTCCTTCTCGATGGTGCCCGGCACTTCGGCCGTGGCCATCAAGGTCAAGGGAACCGGAGCAGACAGGGACCGCGTTCACGTGACCACCACGGTCACTCCCGATTCGGGCAAATACCAGATCGATCATGATTCGGATGAAGACGGCCTGCCGGAAGAGGACATCTCCTTCTCGATGGTGCCCGGCACTTCGGCCGTGGCCATCAAGGTCAAGGGAACCGGAGCAGACAGGGACCGCGTTCACGTGACCACCACGGTCACTCCCGATTCGGGCAAATACCAGATCGATCACGATTCGGATGAAGACGGCCTGCCAGAGGAAGAGATTTCCTTCTCGATGATTCCTGGTACCTCCGCCGTGGCCATCAAGTGGAAGGGAACCGGGGCCGACGCGAATCGTGTAGTAATTCAGTCCGACACCGGAGGTGCACAGCTGGAGTTCCTGGACTCAGGTGCGACGGCCGTGGCCGCGATGAGCCATCGTATTGTGAACGACGGAGGCGGCAAGCGCGCCGACGTGTCGATGACACTGGATGAAGACGGCGACGGCACGGATGAAGGAGAAGTCTCGTACTCGGTTCTGCCCGGGACCTGCAGTGTAGCCATCAAGACCAAGGGCACGGGCGCAGACGCCAATCGCGTGATCAGCACCACCCACCCCGATTCCGCTGTGCATGTGCTCCTTTCAGCGGATTCCAAGGAATCCGTGGCCATGAGGGTGTACGAGGGCGGCGGCGGCGCAGGGGGGGGCAGCTCCAGCCTCAGCCTGCTCCACGATGATGGACTGGCAGGATCCACGGGCGTGGAAGTGTCATCCGACGCGATCGAGTCTGCCCTCAACCTGATGGACGACGGGCTGGTGTCCTACCGCGTGAGTTCGTCCTCCGGTATGCAGTTGCACGATGGGTCCGGGGTGGTCACTTCCTCCATCGATCGCGATGGGGTGGCCTCTTTTGCACTCCGACTTGGCGTGGGGACCGTGGCAACCACTCACCCCATTGAACACTCGAGCGGCGCACATCTCACGGCGGGTGGCACCTGGACCAACGCCTCGCCCACCACCGCCAGCGGGATGCGGGACGCGCCTCCGACGCGGAGCTGAAGGAGAATTTCGAACAGGTGGACGGCAGCGAGTTGCTGGACCAGGTGTCGCGTCTGCCGATCTCCCGCTGGAACTACAAGTCTGAGGGTGAGGCCTCCTCACACATCGGACCCACCGCCCAGGACTTCCAGAAGGTCTTCGGGGTGGGATCCGACGGAAAGTCGATCTCCACCATCGACCCCTCCGGCATTGCGCTGGCCGCCATTGCCCAGCTTCATACCGAGAATCAGGAACTCAGGCGACGCAACGAATCGCTCGAATCCAGGTTCGAGGCGCTCATGAAGAAGGTGGAACGGCTTGAAAAGGACGTCGAGGCAAAGTAAGCCCCGCTTCAGCACCTGGACAGTGCTGGCGTGCGCGATAGGGATTACGGCCGCATGCGGGCCGGCCTACCGCTCGCCAGCACTGTTCAAGGGCAGGGAGATTTCGCAGCAGAAGCTCCCCTCCCACGACTACGCCGTGTACTCGGCGGCCCTGCCAGAGTTCATTCAGGACGACCCGCAGCGCGACTGGATTGCAGTCGCCGGAGTCACAGTTCCCGCCGAGCCGGTCGATCCACTGCTGTACGAAGAAGCTCACCGTTCCAAAGTCGAGGAACTTGGAGAGCAGCTCCTCGTTTCGAGTGACACGGTGTACGTCATCGATGCCCGGTTTGCGGAGCCGCCGTCGGTGGAGGTGACTCCGCTCATGGATACTGTGAACTGGGTACCTGTGCGCTGGCATCGCATGCTCCACAAGTCGTACCCGGCCGGTCTGGTCAACTTCTCCAGAGTCGCCACCGACTCGGAGGGTGAGTGGGCGCTCGTGTATGGTCTCTCGGGCAAAGGCCCGATCGGCACCGGCATCCCCAAAGCCGTATTGCTGCGAAAGCAAAGCGGAGGATGGAGCGTCGTGGAAAGCCGGAGACTGGGGCTGTAGGTCGCGCCTTGGCCGTGCTCTTGGACTTTTGCCAACCTGATGTTCTACATCCTGTTAGCCATGTGTTCACGTTGGTGGACAAGGGGACGTTTCGACGGGACCTGTACTATCGGCTGAACGTCATTCCGGTCCGGATCCCGTCTCTGGCGGAGCGACCCGACGACATTCCGGCGTTGGTGCAGGAATTCGTGAAACGCCACGCCGGGGGGAAGAAGATCGAGCTAACGGGAGCGCTCATGGATCGGCTGAAGGCCGGGTCCTGGCCGGGAAACGTCCGAGAACTTGAGAATCTGATCGAGCGCATGGTGGTGCTGAGATCGGGGAGTTCACTCTCGGAACGCGACCTGCCGGCCGACTTCGACCACGGCCCGGCGGGGCCGGGAGGTGCATCGTCGGCGCTCACCTATTCCCAGGCAGAACAGAAGCTGGTGCGCGACGCGCTGGAGCGGGCCGGCTGGAACCGGAGTGAGGCGCCGCGGCTTCTGGACATACCACGCCATGTGCTCATCTATCGAATGAAGAAGTACGACATGCGGTCGCCGAAATGACTCGAGCCTGTGTGTGGGTCCTCGCGGTAGCGGCCGCAGGGCTCGTGGGCTGCGCCGCCGACCCGGCACCCGGCCCGGCCCAATTCGTGGGCCGCACCGCATGCGCCCCCTGTCATCAGCCGGAGATGGCCGCGTTTGCGGGATCGCACCACGACCTGGCCATGGATACGGCCACGGAGGCCACGGTGCTCGGGAACTTCAATGACGCAGAGTTCACACTGCACGGTGTCACGTCGCACTTCAACAGGCGCAACGGAGATTACTTTGTGCGGACCGAGGGTGAGCGGGGCGTCCAGGGCGAGTTTCAGGTGCTGTACACATTCGGTGCGTGGCCGCTGCAGCAGTACCTGGTGGCCTATCCCGGAGGGCGACTCCAGGCGTTGCCTTTGTGCTGGGACGCCCGGCCCGCCGATTCTGGCGGTCAGCGCTGGTTCCACCTGTACGGGCAGGAACGTATCGCGCCGTCGGATGAGCTGCACTGGACGCGCGTCAGTCAGAACTGGAACACCCAGTGCGCCGAGTGTCACTCCACGGATCTGAAAAAGAACTACGACCCGGCCACCCGCACCTACGCCACCACCTGGTCGGAGATCGATGTATCCTGCGAGGCCTGCCACGGCCCCGGCTCACGGCATGTGGAGTGGGCGCAACGGGCCACCGCGGGAAAAGCGCCCCCGTGGCCGCGGGCAGGGCTGGAGGTTGAGTTCGAGAAGCGCACGGAAGTGGAGTGGCTTCTGAAGGCGGGCGATTCGATCGCACAGCGCACCACCGCGCCTTCGGGCACTCCTCAGGTGGAAGTCTGCGGACGCTGCCATGCGCGGCGGTCCACCGAAGCGGAGTACGTGATCGGCGGGCCACTGGCAGCCACGCATCGTCCATCTCTGGTCTCGGATCCGCTCTACTTCGCCGACGGCCAGATACGCGATGAGGTGTACGAGTACGGCTCGTTTCTGCAAAGCAAGATGCACCGTGCGGGCGTAGAGTGCAGCGACTGCCACAACGTTCACAGCGGACGCCTGCGCATCGAGGGGGATGCGCTCTGTCAGAGTTGCCATCGAGCGGAGACGTACGCCTCACGCTCGCATCACTTCCACGATGTCGACTCGGCGGGGGCGCGCTGCGTGAACTGCCACATGCCGCAGGGACGTTACATGGGCGTGGACATGCGCGCCGATCACAGCCTGCAGGTGCCACGTCCCGACCTGACCGTGAGCCTGGGAGTGCCCAACGCCTGCAACGGCTGCCACCAGGACCGTTCGGCCAAATGGGCGGCGGCGGCTGTTGAGACTTGGTACGGCGCACCGGAACCGCATCCCTTTGCCACCGTGTTCGCCGCCGCAGACGAGGGAGATCCGCGTGCGCGGCCGGACCTCGAGAGACTTGCTGGCGACACCTCGCTAGCCGCCATCCTCAGGGCGTCTGCCCTGGAGCGCCTTGGGTCGCCTGGAGCAGGTACCCCCGGCGTGCTCGCTTCGAGCGCGAGCCATGCGAATCCTCTCGTTCGCGCCGCGGCAGCAGGAGCGGCGGCCGCGCTCCAGGGATCGTCGAGAGATCCGTGGCTCAAAGCACTTCTGAGTGACTCAGTGCGCCTGGTGCGAACGCAGGCCGCGCGCGCACTGGCCGGACACTACCAGCCGCCGGCGCGAAGTGCCGAGGCAATCCGCTTCGACTCGGCCCTGGCACTCTACACGGCGTCGCAACTGGCACAGGCGGATCATCCCACGGCCTGGATGAACCTGGGCAATCTGTATCTGGATCTGGGCGACCGCGCGCGCGCGGTGCAGGCCTTTGAGACGGCGGTTCGGGTGGATTCGTCGTTCGCTCCTGCCTACGTGAATCTGGCCGATGCGCTGCGGGCAGGCGGCGATGAGTCACGAAGTCGCGAAGTGCTCGAAGCTGCGCTCGTGCAGGCGCCCGATGATGCTGGAGCCAACCACGCGCTGGGACTCTGGTGGGTTCGCGCCGGACAGACCGACTCGGCGCTGCGACTTTTCGAGCGCGCCTGGCGAGGCGATTCGCAGCAGGCACGCTACGCCTACGTGTACGCCGTGGCGCTGCATTCGCAGGGGCCACCGGAAGAAGCGTCCCGCGTGGTCGAGAAGGCGTTACGGCTTCACCCGTACGACCGCGAGTTGTTGGAGTACTCTTTATCATTGCATCTCGAGGCCAACCGGCGGAGCGAGGCCCTGCGAAGCCTGCGGATGCTGAAAGAGTTGTACGGTACCACACCGGACCTTCTGACCACGGAGAGTTGGCTCACGACGCCGTAGTCAGCAACGGTTCAACTCCCGTCATCGGCATTCGTCAAAACCCGGTTGCCCCGCGACGGATTCAAGGCGTACTTCATCGCACGCTGGCCAGCTTCCCGCTCCGGCCAGTCTGCGCCACCCGAATACAAGTGTTCAACAGCACGAATACACCGCGTCTCGCACAAAGGAATCGCACCATGACCCATGCTTCAGTTCGAATCGCATCGCTCTTTATGATGCTTGCACTCAGCAGCACCGTCGTCTCAGCGCAGACGGGTTCCGCACTCGACCGGTCCGCCCTGCCCATCGCGGAACCGACACCCCCCGTGTTCACGGAACTGGACGCACGGAACGCGCAGGCCCCTCCGCGATTTGAAGTGAAGGCCCCGGAGGGTGCGCCCAACGTGGTGATCGTGTTGATCGATGACATCGGGTTTGGGCATTCCAGTGCCTTTGGCGGCCCCATCCAGATGCCCACGCTGGAGCGCATGGCCGCGCAGGGACTCCGCTACAATCGCTTCCACACCACGGCCCTGTGTTCGCCCACGCGCACGGCGCTGCTCACCGGCTACAACCACCACTCCAACAACGCCGGCGCCATCATGGAGGTGGCCACCGCGTTTCCAGGAAACACGGGGGTGCGGCCGCAGAGCATCACGCCCGTAGCGCAGGTGCTCCGGTTGAACGGGTACAGCACGGCCGCCTTTGGGAAGTACCACGAGACGCCACCCTGGGAAGTGTCGGTGTCGGGCCCCATGGACCGCTGGCCCACGGGTTCGGGATTCGACAAGTTCTACGGCTTCATCGGCGGCGAAACAAACCAATGGCACCCGCTGGTGTTCGACGGTGTCACACCGATGGACGTCCCCGACGAAGATCCCGGCTATCACTTCACCACCGACATGACGAATCAGGCCATCGCCTGGGTTCGGTCGCAGCAGTCCCTCACGCCCGACAAGCCGTTCTACATGTACTTTGCCACGGGAGCCACGCATGCCCCGCACCACGCGCCGCGGGAGTTCGCCGATCGGTACAAGGGGAAGTTCAGCCAGGGTTGGGATGAGCTGCGGAAAGAAACGCTGTCGCGCCAGAAGCAACTGGGCGTGGTTCCCGCGAATACCCAACTTGCGGCCAAGCCCAAAGACATCAAGGATTGGAAGAAGCTATCCGCCGACGAGAAGCGGCTGTTTGAGCGCCAGATGGAGATTTTTGCAGGATTCGCCGAGCACACCGATCACGAGGTAGGCCGCCTGCTGGCCGC
The DNA here is from genome assembly GCA_036745245.1 of Candidatus Zixiibacteriota bacterium. GTDB lineage: Bacteria > Zixibacteria > MSB-5A5 > JAUVRN01 > JAUVRN01 > DAIOGN01. Next base: position 12,518 of record DAIOGN010000051.1, on the reverse strand, counting down.
TCTGGAAGAGATGGGCGAGCTGGAGAATACCCTGCTCTTCTACATCGTCGGCGACAACGGCTCAAGCGCCGAGGGGGGCATGATCGGCGTGTACAATGAGTCTACGTTTTTCAATGGCGTGCCGGAAACCCTCGAAATGCAGCTCTCCAAAATCGACGAGCTGGGCTCAGACAAAACCTACAATCATTTTGCAGCGGGCTGGGCCATCGCGGGCAACACGCCTTTCACCTGGGCCAAACAGGTGGCTTCGAACTTCGGCGGCACGCGCAATGGCATGGTGGTGCACTGGCCCGCCGGGATTCAGGCGACCCACCAGATCCGGGGCCAGTTCCATCACGTGATTGATGTGGCTCCCACTATCTATGAGGCCGTGGGCGTCCCGGCTCCGCGTACGGTCAACGGGATCGCCCAGCGCCCCATGGAGGGCGTGAGTATGAAGTACTCCTTCGATCAGCCCGACGCGCCCGACGCCAGAACCACGCAGTACTTCGAGATGTTCGGCAACCGGGGGATCTATCACGAGGGCTGGTTCGCCGGCACCGTGCATCGCGCCCCCTGGGAACCGCAGCCGAGAGGACCCCTGGCCGACGACGTGTGGGAGCTGTACAACGCCCAGGCGGACTTCAGCCTCTCGAAGAATCTCGCCAAGAAGAACCCTGAGAAGCTCGAAGCGCTCAAGCAGGTATTCCTGCAGGAGGCCGAGAAGTTCCATGTGCTTCCGCTGGACGATCGCACCCTTGAGCGGTTCGTGGCCAGCCTGGCCGGACGACCCGAACTCATGGGCGGCCGCAAACAGATCGTGCTCTACCCCGGAATGCGGTGGATGATGGAAAACGCGTTCATCGACACGAAGAACGCGTCCTACTCCATCACGGCGGAGGTGAGCGTGCCGGAGAGCGCCTCGGGCGTGATGGTGTGCCAGGGCGGGGACTTCGGAGGGTGGTCACTGTACATGCACGACGGCACTCCTGTCTTCCACTACAACTTCCTGGGACTCGAGCACTACCCGATCCAGGGACCGAGCCCGGTACCGGCCGGTGCGCACACGATTCGGTTTGATTTTGCCTACGCGGGTGGCGGCCGCGGCCTGGGCGGTACGGGAACTCTCTATGTGGATGGGGCCGAAGTGGCCCGGGGCGATATCTCGCACACCCATGGCAGCACCTATGGCCTCGACGAACCCGCCGATGTGGGCACCGACAGCAACACGCCGGTAGCGGAGGAGTACAAGGGCCGGGCCGAGTTCACCGGCGAGATCACCAAAATCACGATCGATGTGAAATGAGCGGGTGCGTCAGTACGACCAGCTGAACGACGTGACGACACCGAAGTCCGACGTGGAGGCGTCCTGCGTGGCGGGCTTGGTATCGAGATTGGTGTAGTACGAGAGATTCAGGAAAAAGTCCGACACCAGCTCGTGACTGAACGTGGTGTTGAAGTCGAGACGATGCCGATCGTTTTCCGTGAGGCTGGGAAAGTATGCCAGTGTGACGGCGATGTTGCTTTTAGGCGAATCGTATTTGTACAGGGAGTAGTTCAGTTTCACCACCCCCTCGACGCTCTCCGTAGCGACCGATGAGTCAGAGGTGCCCAGTTCAGCATTGAGGGCGGCTCCCAGGGAGAACATCAGCGTGTGAAGGTTGGTCTTGATCGGACTCACGCCGCCCGTGAGCGCGGCGATGGTACGGCGTTTCAGTCCCAGTTCATCATTACGCTGGTAGGCCCCCGACAAGGAGGCGTTCAGGCGTTTACCAAACAGATGATAATAGGCCAATGAGAAGTCCTCATTGCGTAACACATCGCTGGAATCATCCTTGGACGTGGCAATGGCGTTGGCCTTCAGATCCACCAGGTCGCTCTCCATAGTGTAGCGGTTGTTCCAGTTCAACGTGAGTTGCGCCACGCGGCTTGCCTTGGTGTAGCTGAAGCCCAGGGCGAACGATCCATCCAGACGGGACCAGAAGCCCGTTTCGATCGGCGTGATGGCCACCACATCCCAGCGCCGGAAGCGCAGCGTGTCGGTATAGCGTCGTACCTGCAGGATGGTTTCCGCGGAATCCAGCAACAGACTGCCGAAGTAGCGCCTGCCCGACCGCGGCTCCACCCGGAAGAAGTAGTTCGAGCGCAGGCTGACGATGTGCAGCCAGTCGATCGTCAGGGTGCCCATGTCATTGGTGCCCACACGGAGCTGGCCCTGCTTCAGCTCGAGAATCTCGCACACCACCCGATCCCCCTTGTCGGTCCAGATCGTGTCGGTCTTGGGCCGGGCTTCCACCCGCGCAGCGCCGGCCAGAACGAAGAACAGCAGGCACCACGGCCCCCAGCGTTGAAGCATGTGCGAAAGCTAGACCCCTTTTCCGGGGGGGTCAAAAAAAATTGGGGTCCGACCCGAATTTCCTCAAAATTCGGGTCGGACCCCAATTCTTTGTGATGGCGGGTGATCTAGTTCAGAGAACCGTCGGATTTGGGGGGTGCGTCCTCCGTGAGCGGATCCTTCCATTTGGCCGGATCGCCCAGCAGAACGAAGTCGAGCCCCTTCATGTAGGTCTGGCAGACGCGCTGAATGTCGGCGCGGCTCACCTTGCGCATGAGATCCACCACTCGATCGGCCACCTGATATCCTGAACCCACCAGCTCATACTTGCAGAGTTCTGCAGCCTGTGTGGCGTTGGTCTCGCGGTCCATGAGGTACTGGGTCACCATGACCTTCAGGTGATCGCCTAGTTCCTTCTCGCTGATTTCTTCCGACTGCATCCGATGCACTTCGTTGAGCATCACGCGGAGCGTTGTATCGGGTTCTACGGCCGTGACATACAGCATGCCGTAGTTATCACGGCGCGATGCCAGCCCGGCCGATACGGCGTACGTCAGGTTACGCTTGGTGCGCACTTCCTCGAACAGCCGGTCGCGCAGGATCCGAGTGGCCACCTGAAGCGCGATGTAGTCGGGGTGGTCCAGCGAAGGCGCAACGTAGTAGCCCCGCAGGTAGTTGGTGGGCAGGTCGCGCTCCTCCAACCGTGTGTCGGCCGTCTCGGCTCCGGCGGGCGGTTCCAGCACGGGCGCCGAGTAGCTGCCTGCCGGCAGCCCTGACAAGCCCGATTTGACGAGCTGCTCGGCTGTGGCACGGTCGATGTCGCCCACCAGCACCACGAGACCGCGAGCCTTGGTCACAGCCTTCGCGTGATAGGTGCGCACGGCCGCGGCGTCGAGCTTCGCCACCGATTCCTCGGTGCCCATGGGCTGAACCGCGTAGGGATGCGACGCGTAGTGCAGTTCGTCGGCCAGCGTGCGCAGGTACGTATCGGGATCGTCACGGGATTGCTTCACGTCCCCCAGCTGCTGATCGCGGAGCAGAGTGACTTCCGCCTCCTCGAAGGCCGGGTGCGTGATCATGTCACAGAAGGCCTTCCAGGTTTCGTTGAGATCGCGCCTGAGGCACGACATGGACATGACCGTGTAGTCGGTCTGTGCGTCCACGGCGATGTCGGTGCTCGTCCGAGCGAGAAGATCCTGCAGTTTCTCCTTCGGATAGTTTTGCGTACCCTTCTGCGCCGCGTGGGCCATGAGCAGTTCGATGCCGGCCTGCTCGACGCCGTAGTACGGCAGCCCACCGCGCAGGGCGAAATTCACCGAGACCACCGGCGTCCCGGGTTGCGACTTGAGGATCACGTCGACCCCGTCCACCGTGAACTTTTCGGAAGCGGCCTGTGCCATGGAACCCGACAACACCAGCACGGCCGCGCAGAGACTGCGTGCAAACTTGCTCATTTACATACCTCCGGACAGGCCGAGGCTGGCGGCATCCGCTTCGGAGGCCAGGTAGCCGGTGACATTGTGCTTCCCAATGACATACTGCTTCAGGTAGTTCTGGATGTCGGCGCGGCTCACGGCGCGCAGGTTGTCGAGGTAGTTCATGTAGTAATCGAGGCCGCCGGTCGTCCACCAGTAGGACACGGTGTGGGCGAATTGCGACGGCTTCTCCTGTCCCTTGATCTCGCTGATCTCCAGCTGGTTCTTGGCGTACTCGAGTTGCTCATCCGTGAAATAGTCCGGATCGGCAAATTGCGAGATTTCGGCGTTCAGGATCTCCATGGCGCGATTGAAGCGGGCCGCATCGGTCCGCGCCGTCAGCGAAATGGGGCCCGTGTGCACCAGCGTGGAATAATTGAGGCCGATTCCATCCACCAGGCCCGAATCCACGAGCCTCTTCTGGAGCCGGGAATTCGGCTGGCCGATGATAAAGGAAAACACATCGGCGGCGAAGGTGCTCTTGATGTCCTTTTTCAGGCTGGGCCCGTGCCACTGTTTCATGATCATCACGGCATTTACCGGTTGGATCACGGTCACCTGCATGCTGCTGTCGAGCGGCGGATGCTCGGGAATCGGGAACTCCTTGAACGGGTCGGCTCCGCGTGGCCAGTCACCGTACAGCTCCTGCGCCATGGCGAACACCGTCTCGGGATTCACGTCTCCGGACACGATGAGCGTGGAGTTGTTGGGGATGTAGTACCGGTTCTGAATAGTACGCATCTTCTCCTGGGTGGCCGTGATGATGACGTCACGGTCGCCGATCACGTTCTTGCGGCTGTAGTATTTCGAAAACGAGAGCTTGTCCACGGCGCGACCCCAGTGGAAAAACGGTGAGGCCTCATTGCGGTCGAACTCGCCCAAGACCACGGGCCGTTCGCGCTCGAGTTCGTCCTGCTTGAAGAGAGGGTACCGAATCGCGTCGCGCATGAACACCATACCATCCTTCAGGTCGTCCTTGTGCAGTGTGAAGAAGTAATTCACGCGCTCCTGGGACGTGGTTCCATTCCACACCATGCCCAGCTCGCGCTGGCGTTCCATGTACGATTCCTGGTCGGGAATCGTGCGATTGGCTTTGAAGAACATGTGCTCGTACAGGTGGGACAGGCCGTCGTATTCGGGCGGCTCCGTGTACGCGCCGTTCTTGCAGGCGATCTCGATGGTGAGAAGCGGCACCGTTGAATTCTGCACCACGATCACGTCGAGACCGTTGTCGAGCGTCTTCGAGGTAATTCCGTACTTTTGCCCAAAGGCCGGAGCGGCGAGTGCCAACGTCATCAGCATGCCTGGGATGAGTTGTTTCATGACATTCCTTTCAGGGATCTCTTGGTCATCTGCGCGGGGACTCCGATCGGCGCATGCGCCGATCGACCCTTTTTAGACGCAGGGAGGGGACAATAGTTGCAGCCGTGCCGGCGGTGCGCCAGAGGTCAGAAGGCGCGCCCCGGCCTTCATTATAGAGGCGGCTTCCAGCCCTGCCAGGACAATAGGGGGCCCGGCCATAGATCCTGGCCGGCAAAATGCCATGTAATATATTGTTAGACAAGCAGTTACTCATTTTAGCCCGGAACCCGGTCTGGCCGCGCAAGATTGAGGTTTACCAGGGGATTGCTGCCGGCTACCCTGGGAAGGCCGCCTCGTGCCAGGAGACTGGCAGACAGGGCAGACGATAGAGGCGAGAATTAGTTTGAGTCGCAGGAGTCAGTTGACTCCACGGTCAGGTATAATAGGTTAGATGCAGGACCCGCGGGTGCGGGCTACCAAGCAAAGGGGCGAAGGATGAAAAAGTCTGTTCTGATCTGTGCGGCCGTGGTTTCTCTGGCAGGCGCCACCGCGTTCGCACAGGGCACCGCCAAGCCACAGTACATCGGCGCGGCCAAGTGCAAGATGTGTCACAACACCGCGAAGCAGGGCAAGATCTTCGACACGTGGATGGCCAGTAAGCACGCTCAGGCGTTTACCGTGCTGGCCTCCGAGGAGGCGAAGAAGATCGGCACCGCCAAGGGGATCGCCGATCCGCAGAAAGCGGATGCGTGTTTGAAGTGCCACGTCACGGGCCACACCGCCCCTGCCGCGGAGCGCGGCGAAAAGTGGGCGGCTACCGAAGGTGTCACCTGCGAAAGCTGCCATGGAGCGGGAAGTCTCTACTGGAAGAACGACGTCATGAAAGCCGTGACGGCGGATACCACCAAGGCGGCAGCGGTGGGGCTGCTTCATCCCACTGAGAAGACGTGCCTCGGCTGCCACAACGCCGAGAGCCCCACGTTCAAGGAATTCAACTTCAAGGCGATGTGGGCCAAGATCGAGCACAAGATTCCGGCGGAGGCGGCACCCGCCACCAAGTAGTCGACCCGAGTCAGCCATCAGGGGCCGGCAGGCTCTCCTTCGAACGGGGGAGCGTGCCGGCCCCTCTTTATGTGGGGTCAGACCCCAGCCGTGAGTTTGCACACATACGTTCAGGAGTGTGCAGGTTGGCGACCGGGGTCTGACCCCAAATGAAGAAGCCCACCCGTGAGGGTGGGCTTCCTGGTTCCTTCCTCCCGCAACCGCTTACGGAGCGGGAAGCGTGGCGACGTAATCTCGCGACGCTTCGATCAAACCCGCCATGTACTCCCAATTGTGAATGCCGAGGGAGTGGTCATCTTCCACTGTAATGTAGTTCCAGTACGCACCCACCAGGTCGCCGTCGGCATAGGTGCCTGGCACGGCCAGTCCGGTAGACGGGTTCAGGATGTTATGCAGGTCGAGCAACGTGGCCAGGCTGTCCAGCATGCCTTCCATCTCCGTCTGGTACCCCTCCTTCACGCCGTCATCGTCCCAGTCCTTCGCCGAGGCGGTGTCCGCCCGTCTGAAATCGTAGGGTCCGAAGGCCCCGGCGGTGCCAAACGCCAACGTGCCAGCGCCATGACAACCCGAGGTCTTGCAATTCGTGGCCAGGTTGTTGCCTGCTTCGTCTTTCATGTTCCAACTGTGCCCGCCCACATCATACCCTTCGTGCGTGTTGGAATAGCCCATGTGGCAACCGATGCAGCCGTCCCTTACGACGTCCTTGTGAAGCGAGGAGGCCGGGGTGAAACCCGCGAAGCTCTCATAGCCCACTGAGGCGATCAGCATGTCGCCCTGCTGACTGTGATGCGGGCCGAAGCGGCTGCTGGTAATCGTGTAGCCATCCGTGATGGTGGGGTACTCACGCGCCTGATGGCAATTGGCGCAGAGGTTGGCCCCGCCTACGTCGAATACGTCTCCGGCCGCCATGGTCACAGGAGCTGTTGTGCGCCGCCTCAAGTCGCCGAATTCATGCGGATTGTGGCAGGCAAAGCAGCCGATGGCCTTGGCGTTGCCGGTGGAATCCTCAATCGTGCCTGTGGTGATCCAGGTGATGAAGCCCTGCTGGTTATGGCAACGTACGCACTCAGAACCGACACGGCTCGTGTAGTCCACGTTCGCGCCCGAAGCGTGAACGGAGTTGGCCCACTCTCCCTGCATTGCATCCAATTGTCCGTTGTGGCAGTTGAAGCACTGGTCGGAGACCGTGTCTTCAACGGCTACGGTACCTTCCACCTTGCGCTCGCAACCCGTCATAGCCGCCAGGAGCAGGCCGGCCAGGACCAGAAGGAGCCAGGCCGGCACCTTGTTGAGATGGCGCCTTGTCATGGCATACGTCCTTTCTTAGGGATTCCCCAGTTCAGATATAAGGTTTACTTCCACAATATTCGCTGTGTAGTACCGGGTATACGGGCCCGGTCCGGTAGCACTCAAAAAGTCGTCAAAGTTGTGAGCCGTGTAGATGCCTTCAAGGGTGAACCGCTTCATGAAGGTGAACCGCCCACCGGCCTTCACGGAAAACCGTTCGGTGTCGAGATCCCCCTTGCTGGCGAGATACGTGCCACCAAAGAGCGCCTGGACGCCGTGCCACTTTGCTGTTTCCACCTGGCCGTCGAGCAGGTGGTCGTCCAGCTCGAAGGTATTCAGGGCATCCACATATTCGCCCTGGATGTTGTTGTACGACACCGTGAGGCTGCCGTACTGCTCGCGCTTCAGCAGGAGATCGGCCCCGAAACGATCATAGTCGATGGTGCTGCCGATGTCATCGCGCTTCTGCTCGCGCCCCTCGTACTTGATTCTCAGCCGGATGGGTGTGTCATGGAAGGTGGCCGCCACCCGGAACTTCGTGAAGTCCTGGTCGCCTGTCAGGGTGGTTGACTCCTTGTCGTCCAGCGAGGAGGTGCCCACGTCGGCTCTCACATCGAGCCTGGAAAGTGGCCTGAACCATCCAGAGGCGAAGAACGAGTTGCCCGTGATCGCGTTGAACACGTCGTCTCGAAGCAGGTAGCGATAGCCGGCGCCCAGGCCGCCCTTGCCAGCGAACGTCTTCTCCGCGGCAAAGGAGTTGACGATGTTGTCGGTGGCGACGGGTTCACTGGTGGCGCGCGTGCGGTCCCAGAGGAAACTGTACCGGGCCGTCCAGCCGCCGTTGATGTTCAGGCGAGCGCCGCCCCAGCCGAGGTTCGTTTCAATAGAGTCGCCCAGGGTCTGACGTTGTCTCTGGTACAGCTCGTAGCCCGCGTTCACCCAGAGGTTCTCAAGGCGAGGCAGGGCCGACCGACCCGAAATCCGGTAGCGCGTGGTCTTGTAGTCGTCGGCGACGCCCAGCTCATCCGTGTACGCCTGCCCTTTGTATTCCAGCTCCAGCGAACGCAGTCGTGCGCCGATGACCACACCCGCGTTGTACCACTGATTCTTGAAGTCCACGCTCTTGGCCGGAGGCAGGCCGCCCAGGTCGTACAGTTCCACGAAGGATCCGCGTCGATGCGTGAGACTGTATCCGCCGAAGACCTTGATCAGCCGGTGCGGCTGAATCCAGGCGTTGCCGCCCGACACCGCGCGCTGCGTGGCGCTGGAAGCATCGGCCGAGTAGATCCGTCGGTACTGCTTCGAATCGAGCGCCAGGTAAAAGAGGCCCGGCTGCGTGATCCCCGCCCTGAGATTGCGATTGTTCAGCGTCATGTTCTTCAGATCGCCGAACACGTACATGCCCTTATTCAGGTCCAGGCGGAACTGCCGCAGCGAGAGCGCCACGCCTTCATATGTATTAAAGGTGGGCTGGTTCAGCGAGACATCGCCCTCCTCATCGAGAATGACGTACCCGATCGAGACCTGTCCGGAGGCATTCTGCCCATAGGACAGGCTGAACGGAATTGCCATGAGGAGGGCAAACAGGCAGAGAAGTCGTTTCATGGTCCGCCCCTTAATTGGTGCCGTGGCAGTAACAACTGGCCGGTGTGCCGCCGATTTTGGCGCCCAGATCAGGTTCGAGCAGCGCCTGGTTGTGGTCCGAACCATGCACGTCGGAGTGGCACTCGATGCAGGCGAACTGAGTGCCGATGCCGCTGTGCTGGGTTTGATGCAAGGCCGGCACGCCGTGGCACTGCGTGCACAGGCCATCGCCGGTGCGCGTCAACAGACGATCGTTGGCGCTGCCGTGCGGGCTGTGACACGCCACGCACCCCTCGCCTCCCGGGAAATAGGAATTGGCGGCTTCATGCGGCCACGGGAACGGGCCCGCCTGGGCCGTGTGACAGGAGATGCAATTCTCCTGCGGTCCGGCGCCGATCGCCGGCTGGCGCTTGCCGGTGAAGTCGTGGCACGAGAGGCAGGTCACCTGTCCGTCGTTCACCGGGTGCGTCGACGTGCGGCCGAACTGCGAGGTGAGCGCCGCGTGGCACTTGCCGCAGAAACGCGTCGCCTGATCCACCAGTGCGGGCTCGTGCGAGTGGACAGCGTGACAGTCCAGGCACGACACGCCCGACTCCACGTGCGGATCGAAACCGATGTTGTCGAGTTCTCGATGCGCCCGGTGGCAGGACTCGCATAAATTAGCAACAGCCTGGGTCGATTGCCGGGCCGGATTGCCTATATTCTCGACAGACGGATCTTCAATGTGCACCGCAGCGCCTTCGTGACAGCTGGCGCAGGCCACGTTGACGCGGGCCCCCTCCACCCCGCTGGTCAGCCGGTGCGGCGACTTGTCCAGGGTAGCGCCCATCGTCTCGTGACATGCCAGACACGTTTCGTCGTCCACCGCGGGCGCTGTCTCCTGTGCATTCGTCCACTGGGACGTCGCCCAGATGGAGGCGCAAGCCAGCACCGCAAGAATCGTCGTCGACTTAGTTCGAGTTTGCTTGGCCATGGGTCCGCCTGAGTTGGTTCAAGTGTTCGCCTATCGCACTACATTTATCGTAATATGCGATCTGTAAATCAAGTATTTTCTTTGAAACGACGCGTTCGCTAAGCCGATGGACCACATGATCTTATTAACTTTCTTAGGACAGGCGAACTCGCCTGAAAAATCTGGCCTGAGGCGCCCCTGACTGGTCAGCCTAACTGGCTGATGGACAAAGCGTTACGGCTGTGTCCCCGAATGACACTCCCAGCAGCCGGTCTCAGTCCAGGCATCCCCAATGTCCTCCGGATGCACGAAATCCAGCCCCTGTTCGGTGGCCGAGATCTGCTGCCGCTCGCCCGTGCCCTGGGCGATAATCGTGTGGCAGGTGTGGCATTCCCGCGAGAGCACCAGGCCTTCCTCGCTCTTATGTGTGCCCTCGTGGCAGCGCATGCAGCCCGGGAAATTGAAGTGCCCGATGTGGTCGGGGTATTCCGCCCACCGCACTTTCATTTCCGGAAACAGGCTTCTTGAGAAAGCTGCCTGGGTGGCCACGATAGCCTGATCCACGGCTCCCCGTCGAGTCTGGTACACGTCGTCGTGATTCTCGCGGTAGAACTCCGTCATGTAGTTGGCGATGCCGCGCAGCGCGTCGTCCGTGGTTTCATAGGGTGCGGCCATCGCCTCCACCGCCACTCGCTTGATGGATGGCAAGGTGCGGTCGGCCTGGCTGGTGAGCAGCATGCGGTCCACTTCCTGGTCGGGCGAATTGTAGTTGTGGCTGGGCCGGTTGTGGCAATCCATGCAGTCCATGCGTCGCGGCGTCGCCACCGCGATCTCGTCGGCCGACAGAGGCGCCGCTTCGTTCTGATACACGGTGACGCGGCCGGTGGTGAGATCGGTCACGCGCACCCAGGGGATGTCCATTCGCTTTTCGTCGCGGGCGATGTACTCCACCTTCACGCCGATGTTCATGTGCCAGTGGATGCCCGCTGTCTGACCCGTCTTGGGATCGCCGCCCCCCACCTTGATCAGCATGTTGATGGGCCAGTGGCTGGAAGAGTCATTGTACATGTAGTGGTTGAACTGGATCTGCTGGGCGCCGAAAAACCGCTCCGGCCAGTGGCACTGCTCGCACGTTTCCTGCGCGGGGCGCAGGTTGGAAATGGGCGTGGAGATGGGTCGGGGGTACTTGTTGGCCAGCGTGGCGTACACCTGGTACGCGCCCGACAGCTTGGACTTCGCGTACCAGCCCGCACCCGAACCGATGTGGCAGTCCACGCATTTCACGCGCGCGTGCGACGAGTTGTGGTAGGCGGTGATCTCCGGCAGCATCACCGGATGACAGGTCTCACCGCAGAAATTGACAGACTCGGTGTAGTGGTACCCCTGGTAGGCGCCCACTCCGCTGAGGAGCAGAAAGATGATGGAGCACACCAGGAACACCAGGGTGGCGTTGCGGTGACTCTTCAGGTTCAAGTCGAGCCGGGGCCAGGCCGCATCAGCTTCGGCCACGCCGCGCTTGATTCGGCGGTGGTGGCGCAGCATGCCCAGGGGGACCAGGACGAGCCCGCCCGCCATGAACAGGGGGATCACGAGGTAGAGGAAGATGCCCAGGTACGGGTTGGGCTCCGCCAGGAACAGCGAGATGAGCAGGAGCACGGCGAACACTACAGCGGACACCAATGCCACCAGGGCGCCTGCGGCACTCACCGGGTTGTATGCCAGCCGGGGGAGTCTCATGCGGCGATCCACCTCGGTGTGACGTGTGCAAAAGCTGTGGCGATCATGAATCAAAAACTAGAAGCGCGCGGGAGAGGCCGCAAGTCGAATATCGGATGAACAGATCAATCTTGACCACGTGGGCGATGGCGGCGACCATGAGGAACATCCGACGGACGGTGCATCGTGCGGCCGCCCGCCACCCGGGAAGTGTCTCTGCCTTCAGGGGGCTCTTTTGAACATCAGTGCACGTGCGTTGCGTGTGAACCTTGGGGAGGGAACCCGTCATGCCTGAACCGGTGTCGCGCCGCCGATTTCTCGATCTCGCGCTCGGCGGAGGCGTGGTGGCCTGGCTGGGCACGGTGCTGTATCCCGTGTTCTCCTACCTGAAACCGCCCGCCACCCGCGAGCCCGTGGCGACATCGGTGAAGGTGGCGAAGCTCTCCGAGATCCCCCCCAATTCCGCGAAGATCTTCAAGTTCGGCACCAAACCCGGGATTCTGGTGCACACGGCGCAGGGAGAATTGCGCGCCTTCAATGCCATCTGCACGCACCTCGACTGCACCGTTCAGTACAAGCCGGAGTGGAAGCTGATCTGGTGCGCGTGTCACAACGGCCGCTACAACCTGGAAGGGATCAACATCTCGGGTCCGCCCCCCCGGCCGCTCCAGGAATTCACCGTGCATGTGAAGGACGACGAGATCCATGTCAGCCGCGTCTGAGCCCCAGCCGCTCGGCCGCGCCCTGGGCTGGCTGGACGAGCGCTACCGCATCCGCGAGCTCCTCGGCTTCCTGGGGCACAAGACGGTGCCTCTGGGTCCGCACT
>DAIOGN010000050.1:0-20430 GCA_036745245.1 Candidatus Zixiibacteriota bacterium | reverse complement strand
ACCGCCGGAATCGACGTGGGATCCACCTATACCAAGGTGGCCCTGGTGGACGAAACGGGAAACGTACTGAGCCACCTCATGGCGCAGACGGGCTTCAAGCTGGCGGAGGTGTCGCGCCGCACGTTCGAAGCCTGCCTGGCCGAAGCCTCAATTGCGCGGGACGATGTGGGCTACGTGGTGGCCACCGGCGTAGGTCGCCACCTGGTGGACTTCAAGGACGTGCACGTCACCGAGATTACGTCCACAGCGCGGGGCGCCGCCCGGTTGTTTCCGAACACCCGCACGGTGCTGGACGTGGGTGGCCAGACCATGAAGGCCAGCCGACTCGATGAACGGGCCAGGGTGGTCTCCTTTCGTCTGAACGACAAATGCGCCGCGGGCACCGGGGCTTTTCTCGAAAAAACGGCACGCTACATGGGCTACACGACCACCGAAATCGGGCCTCTTCTGGCCACGTCCAAGCAACCGGTCACCATTTCCGGCGTGTGCGCCGTGTTCGCCGAATCCGAGGTGATCAATCACCTCTCCCAGGGCACACCGCCGGCCGACATCATGCACGGGTCACTGGTATCGCTGGTGGAACGGTCGGTTCAGTTACTGCGCCGCGTAAAGGCCGAGCCCGAATACACTCTCGTGGGCGGCATCCTACGGTTCGATTCGCTGGCGCGGATGGTGAAGGACGAGCTGAAGTGCGAGGTCAACGTACCTCAGGGCGACCTGGCTCAGTACGTGGCAGCGCTGGGCGCCGCGATTCTCGGTCACCAGCGGCTGGCGTTGCGGGCGGCTCCGCATGCGGGGGCGGTAGCCTGAGAGGCCCTCAGCCGCATCGCAGCGACAGCGATACGGCCACGCTCGTGCGGACCCTGGAGTTGCCGAATTCCAGTGTGTGGATGCTCAAATGCTGCTGGAATCAGCCGCTGCAATAGTAGTCTTCGAATGGATCGGTGTACTGTAGCCGGGCGATGTATTCGCCCGACACAGCCACTCGATGGTGCACGAACCACTCCACGCCGAACCCGGCCATGAGGGCGACGTTCCAGGACTGGGAATAGTACTGGATCGGCCGATCAGCCCTTGAGGTTCACCCACACCGTCTTGTGCTCGGTGTATGAATCGAGTGCCTTCTCGCCCAGTTCGCGGCCAAAGCCCGACTCCTTGAAGCCGCCAAACGGAGCCGCTGCGTCGTAGATGTTCACCGTATTGATCCACACCGTGCCGGCCTTGAGCCTCGCCGCAAGCGAGTGGGCGCGCGTAATGTCCTGCGTCCACACCGCGGCCGCCAGACCGTAGGCGGAGTCGTTGGCCATGGCCACCAGCTCCTCCTGATTCTCAAAGGGGATCACGGACAGCACAGGGCCGAAGATCTCTTCGCGCGCGATGGTCATGGAATTCTTCACGTCGGCGAACACCGTGGGCTGTATGAAGTACCCCTTGCCGCTCACCTTCACTGCGTTGCCGCCCGCGGCCAGCCGCGCGCCTTCGGAGGACCCCTTGGCGATGTAGCCCATCACGAGTTCGTGCTGAGCCTTCGACACGATGGCGCCCATGCGGGTCTTCGGGTCGAGAGGGTCGGCGGGCTGCGCCTTTGCGGCGCGCGCCACGAGGCCCTCGAGCAACGGTTCGAGCACCTTCTTTTCCACGAACAAACGCGACCCGGCAGCGCACACTTCACCTTTGCCGTAAAAGATCCCGTTGTGCGCGCCTTTGATGGCATTCTCCAGGTTGGCGTCGGCGAACACGATGTTGGGCGACTTGCCGCCCAATTCCAGCGTGACACGCTTGAGCGAACCCGCCGCCCGCTGCATGATCTCCTTCCCCACAGCCGTAGAGCCTGTGAAGGCGATCTTCGCGACTTTGGGATGGTCGATGAGGGCCGGCCCGATCACTCGGCCGGGTCCTGTGAGCACATTGAGCACGCCCGCCGGCAAGCCTGCTTCGGCACAGATCTCCGCGAACCGGAGCGCAGACAACGACGTGAGTTCAGCCGGCTTGAGCACCACCGTGCATCCCGCGGCCAGTGCCGGCGCGATTTTCCACACGGCCAGAAGCAGCGGGAAGTTCCACGGCGTAATGGCGGCCACCACGCCCACCGGCTCGCGCCGGGTGTAGCACAGATGCGGACCGCGAATGGGAATGGTGTCGCCGTGGATCTTGTCGGCCCAGCCGGCGTAGTAGCGCAACACGTTCACGCACGAAGGCACATCCACGAACTGCGATTCGAAAATAGGCTTGCCGTTGTCGAGCGTCTCCAGCCGCGCTACTTCCTCCGTATGCGCTTCCAGGAGGTCGGCCATCTTCCACAGCAACCGGCCCCGGTCGGCTGCGTCGAGCCGTCCCCACTCTTTGGATTCGAGCGCCGCGTGTGCGGCCGACACAGCGCGATCGACATCGTGCGCATCGGCGGAGGCGACCTGCGTGATCGGCTCTTCCGTGGCGGGATTGACCGTTGTGAAGTAGGAGCCCGAGTGCGGCTTGACTGACTCGTTCCCGATGAAGAGCTGTCGGGGCTCCAACGCCACTCCTTCCGCGGGGGCCGTCTGGCTTACCTGGGGCACGGTTTCATCCTCTGCTCGAGTGATTCCGGTACAAGAGCGCGACTAGGCACCCGTGAACTGCGGCCGGCGCTTCTCCACGTAGGCACTGATGCCTTCTTTGCCGTCGGACGAAGTGAACAGCGACTGCTGCAGCTCGCGCTCAATCGCCAGCCCTTCGGAGAACGGCACTTCCAGCCCCGAGCAGATGGAACGCTTGATGCGACCCACGGCCTTGGACGCCTTGAACGGCGGCACGAATTGCTTCACATAGGCCAGCACATCTTCATCGAACGTGGCGGCCGGAAAAATCTCGGTGACGATGCCGTATTGCTTGGCTTCCTCGAAACTGAACGTGCGACCCGTGATCATGAGTTCGAGGGCCTTGGCTCTGCCGATCAGTCGCCCCAGCCGCTGTGTGCCGCCCGTGCCGGGCAGCACGCCGAGTGTGACTTCCGGCAATCCGATCTTGCCACCTTCCGCCTTGGCCAGTCGCAGGTCGGCCGCCAGCGCGATCTCCAGCCCGCCGCCCACGGTATGTCCGTTGAGCACCGCGATCACGAGCTTGGGCGTCTGCTCCAGACGCGTGAGCGTTTCGTTGGCATGCAGGCAGAAGTAGTATTTGAACGTGGGGTCCACGGTGTTGAGCATGTTGATGTTGGCGCCTGCGGAGAAGAACTTGTCGCCGTCGCCGCGCAGGAGGATCACATGCGCGCTGTTGTCCATGCGCGCCTTGAGAATGCCGGCATCCAACTCTTGCATCATCTCATACGTGTAGGTATTGGCGGGCGGATCGGAGAGCGTAAGCGTGGCAATGCCACCGTCCACGTGATATTTCACAAGAACAGACATCGGAACAACCTCCTCGAGAAAACCGGGCAGAGTCAGCGCGGAATGTGGTCAATTGTGTACGACAACGAGTGATCAATGTGCCCGCCGGAATGTGCGCGGGCAAGGACATTTCCGCCGCGAGGGCCGCGTTACGGCGTGCCCGGCGGCGATCCGTGGATGAAGGCTCGCTTGAGCGAGTCGAACGCGGGTTTCGACGTATCCGCGTACATCTTGGCGGCGACGTACTGGTCGGCCGGCTGCTCGATCCAAACGTGCGTAAGATGGGAGAGGAGGTCGACCTTGAAGTACAACTCGGGCCACCGCTTGTGGTGCCAGTCGCGAAACAGTGTGGTGTTTTTCTCCCAGTTGTCCACCATCTCCTCGTAGCTCCACGCCACCCACGCCACGAGGGTGTCGCGCACCCACAACGACAACGTGTCCACCACCCAGCCGGGTTCCTCCCACGACCGCGATTTCAGCGGAAACTGCGGATTGGGTATCAGATTGGCGGAATACTCGAAGCGTCGCCCCGACACGCCCCGGCTGCGCTGGTACGATTGCGTGATCACGAAGAATTCCTTGGGGACGTCTGGCCGGCGGACAAAGTGCACCCGCCTCGCCCACACCTGGGGCCACGCGCGGTAGACCACTTCCATGGTGTCGCGCGCGATCAATGGCCACACCGGGTGCTTCACCTCGGGCCGATCGCTCCACTCCACGAGCTGTCCGAGGGAGTCATAGCGCGCGGCCAGGTAGAATGTGTGTCCGGTGAACGGAACGGTCTGCCAGCTCAACACGAACTGTCCGGGCACGGTGGGCCGAACCCAGAACGACCCCTCGTACCAGCCCTCCGCGTTTCTGCGCAGGTGCGACGATTCGGCGCGGCACCAGCCGTTCTCGGCCGGCAGAAGCTCGAACGCGAGCGACTCGGCGTGCACGCTCGAGTCGGGCAATAGCTGCAGGCTCATGACCATCGAGTCGTACACCTGCGCCGGCGGGGCGGTGAGGTAACGCACGCTCACCTTGGAGGTCGCAGTGGTAAGCTCGAACGTGCGGCCCGGCCCGTCGGAAGATGGGGTGCACCCCATGAGCACCAGGCACATCGCACCTGCGAGCACGCCACTCTGCGGGCGCCGCATGTTCACGTCAGGCCGCCCTCATGGCGGCGGTGGGGGTCTCCAGGTAGGATCGCAGACGCTCCTCCACTTCGGCGTACGTGGTGTAATTCATCAGGTCCTGCCGCACTCTGGAGACGCCGTGAACTCCGCGCAGGTAGCCGGAAAACAGTTTGCGGGCTTCAATCGTGGCGCGGCGCTCGTTGCCTTTGTGCGCGACAGACATGCGCAGGTTGAGCAACAGAAGCTCTACTCGCTCGGGAAGGGGCCGTTCAGGCAGAATTTCTCCATGGGCCAGGTAGTGTTTGATACGCTGAAAGATCCAGGGATCCACGATGGCGCCGCGGCCGATCATGACGGCATCCACGCCGTAACGCTCGAAGGCCTCGTGCGCGGCCTGGGGCGTGAGGATGTCGCCGTTGCCGATGAGCGGGATGCCGATCGCCGCTTTCACCTCGGGGAAGTACGACCAGTCGGCCGGGCCCTTGTACGCGTCCTGCCGCGTGCGGCCATGAATGGTGAGTGCCTGAATGCCGCAGTCCTCGAGCAGTCTGGCCACTTCAACGATGCGGATCTCCTGCCTTGTCCACCCGAGCCGGGTCTTGGCCGTGACCGGCAGGTGTGTGGCCCGCACCACGGCGCTCGCGATCTCCGCCATGAACTTCAGGTCTTTGAGTGCCGCGGCGCCGGCGTCGCGGCACACCACCTTCTTCACTGGACATCCGAAGTTGATGTCCACGAAGTCCGCGCCTGCATCCGTGGCGATCCGGGCCGCTTCGGCCATCGACTCGGTCGAACCTCCGAAGATCTGAATGCCGACCGGTCGCTCTTCATCGGACAGCTCGATTTTCTGGCGTGACGCCTCACGCACCAGAGCCTCCGACGAAACGAATTTGGTGAACACCACATCGGCGCCCAGGCGTTTGCGGATCACCCGAAACGGCAGGTCGGACACGTCCTCCATGGGCGCCAGGCAGAGCGCGCGGGAGGCCAGAAGCGACTTAGGGTCGAACATCAGCCATTCTATCTACCACCGGAAACGCCTCGCGTCAATGCGCAGGCTGGCTTGTTCAGGAGGGGCAAAAAAACGGCCCCGCCGCAGGGGGCGGGGCCGAGCTCACATACACGTTCGAAAGGGCCTATTTTTCGGCGGGGGCGCTGGTCGCGGCCTGGAGTTCCTCCACCTGCTCTGCCAGCTTAGCCAGTTTGGCCTGCTGGAGCGCGATCTCGCGGTTCATGCGCTCAAGGGTGAAGAGCTTCGCCTCTGCCTGTTCCGCCACAACATCGAGTTCAGTCTCTGCAGATGCCTCGCCCTGATTGGCCGTCTCGCTTGCGGCCACCGTTCCGTAGGCTGTGGGAAAATAGACCAGAGTCAGGACATTGTCCTTGGCGGTTGTCAGAACACCCGCTGATCCGCGCAGGTAAATGGTCTTCAGCCCCGCACTCACCGGGTAGATTTCCTGCACAGAATAGGGTGAGTGGTAATTCCCGCTCGCCGCATTGCTGGAGATCCGGAACTCAGACTTGTATTCGCCGAACGCGGAACCACCTGTCGAGTCGGAGAGCCACATGTCCGCGTTTGAAAACGCTCCGTTGGTGTGACTCACTTCCAAGTAGCCACTGCCGGTCGCCAGCACGTACCCCGCGGCGGGGCAGGTAATGGATCGAAGAGCTACGGTGGTAGGCCCTGCGATGCCATCTGAGAGGCTCGAATTGCTGGCAAGCCCCGGCTCATCCCCAATCTCCAGAGCATTCACGGCTCCCACAGGCAGCTGCGCGGCGAGGTCGCCGGTTTCGCCGCCATCCAGCTTGATGTAATCGGCGCCTGCTGCGTTGTGCAGCTCGATTTCACCGCCGTCGGAGGGTGCAGAGACTTCCACCAGGCGGTTGTTCGCCACACCGGACGTATGCAGATAGAGCTGACCGAAGCCGCCTCCCCAGAGGCGGTAGTTCTCGCCGTTGCCGTCGGCTCCCCAATTGCGGAGAATGTTGGTGGTGCCGTCCAGGTCGATCACCGAATCGATGCCGTTATTCACCTCCACCACGCCGTCCACGAGAACGTCTCCCTGCATGTCGGCCGCCGTACCACCCGTGGCAGTCGCCACGATTCCGGGTCCGCCGCCGTCCGAGAAGAACGAGCCGCCGGGGCCCGACCCCACATGCGTGCCCTGCACGGCCGGCTCGGTGTTTGCGCCATTGGCGATCTGGAAGTAGCCGCCGCGCCCGAGCCCGGTGTTGGTCACGGACAACTGGTTGCCGCCGTCGTTCCCGGTGACCTCGGTGGCGCCCGTGATGGTGCCGCCTGAGGCTCCGTCCACCGTGGCGATTCGCGCCGCGTACGGCACCGACGAGAGAGCCGTACGAGGGGTCATCTCCGGATCCCCTTCTACCGCTATGCCTAGCCAGCGGCCGGAGCCGTTGAATACGGTGTCTTCGATGGCGTCCACGGTACCGAGCACCACGGTGATGAGCCCAGCAGAAGTGGTGACATTGCGAGTTTCGGTCCACTTGCTCGTACCAAGGACAGGCGCATCGTAGATGGTGAAGACGACCGAGTAGCTGCCATTGGCCACTGGGGCGCCACCGTCGGTGAGCAGACCCTGATAGTTCATGGTCGTGGGGGTGTCTGCATGGACCCATGTTGAAACCGAGAACGCCAACAGGAGTGCGGGAACCAGACGCTTGATCATCGAGACCTCCAACCGGGGTTGTCCAACATCTCTGTTTCGGGGAATGGTCCACTCAGGACCACGCTGATTAGTTTATGACGGGACGGCCCGAGTCCGGAGCGTCTGGACAGTGGGGCGGGAAATCCAGTGTCCGGAGGGGCACGAGGGGCCAATATACATAGGGCTTTTGCAAAGTCAAGGCGCAGGGGGACGCGTGGGCTCGACCGGGGCCGTTCTGCGGTCGCGCGGAATGCCCCACGGTGCTAAATTCCCCTCAGGAACGGTATCGTCCGCAAATCTGATTGCACCTGTAGTCACAGCACACTAGAAACTATCGTCTCAATGAGTCTCGACACACTTACTCAAAGCTGGCTGGCCGAGTTGAACCCCGCCCAGAGAGAGGCCGTCACTCACGGCGACGGGCCCGTGCTGGTGCTCGCGGGCGCGGGCTCGGGCAAGACACGCGTGCTCACGTATCGGGTGGCCTATCTCATTGCCGCACGCAAGGTGCGCCCGTGGAACATCCTCGCTGTCACGTTCACCAACAAAGCCGCACGCGAGATGAAGGAGCGAGTGGAGTCGGTTCTGGGCGGCGACCTCGGCGCCACGCTCATCACCTTTCACTCCTGGTGTGCGCGGTTCCTCAGGCGCGAAGCAGGCCGTCTCGGCTACCCCTCCGACTACTCCATCTACGACGACGACGACCAGATCCGTGCCGTGAAGGCCGTCATGGGCGAGCTGGAACTCGACACCAAGAAACTCAACCCCAATGCCGTGCTCTCCGCCATCTCGCGTGCCAAGAACCGGCTGGTGGGACCCGACCAGTTTTCGAGCCAGCCGAACGATTACTTCGGACAACAGGTGAGTCGCGTATACGCCGCCTACGAAGACCGCCTGCGGCGTTGTGGTGCGATGGACTTCGACGATCTGCTCTTCAACGCGGTGCGCCTGGTGCGCCGCGACAGCGAGGTGCGGGACGCCGTGCGGTCGCGCCTCACGCATCTGTTGGTGGACGAGTACCAGGACACCAACCACGCCCAGTACACCCTGCTGCGCCTCCTGGCGCCCGATTCGCAGAACGTCATGGTGGTGGGCGACGACGACCAGTCGATCTACGGCTGGCGGGGCGCCGACATTCGCAACATTCTCGACTTCGAGCGCGACTTTCCGGGCGCGCACATCGTGGCTCTCGAGCAGAACTATCGCTCCACACAGACCATTCTCGATCTGGCCTCCGCCGTGGTGAAACAGAACTCGGGGCACAAGCGCAAGACGCTGTGGACCGAGCGCACGGGCGGCGATGCGGTGCGCCTCGCCGTGCACGACGATGATCGCGCCGAAGCGCTGTGGGCCACCACCAAAATCGAGCACTTGGTGAAGGGCGAAGGCAAATCCTACGGCGACTGCGCGATCCTCTACCGCACCAATGCCCAGTCACGCGTGTTCGAAGAGACCCTGCGGTCGCTGCGCATTCCCTACACGGTGGTGGGTGGCGTTCGCTTCTACCAACGCCGCGAAATCAAAGACCTCGTGGCATACCTGCGCCTTCTGGTGAATCCACAGGACGACGGGTCGCTTCTGCGCATTCTGAATGTGCCCAAACGCGGCATTGGCCAGTCGTCGGAGGATCGCCTGAGACAATTTGCGCTCGCGCGACGATTGCCGCTGCGGCAGGCACTGGGTGTGGCTCAGGAAGCCGTCGCGGGGGCAGCCGGCAAGCGTTTGCTCGACTTTGGCGCCCTGCTCGACCGCTTCGCGGCCCTCGCGCAGGAGTTGCCTCCGCCCGACCTGGTGCAGCGTATCGCCACCGAGACCGGGATGTTCGAGGAACTGGCCGCCGAAGACGCACAGGACGGCAAGGGGCGCGCCGACAACGTGAAGGAATTCATCGCCGCCGTGGCGGAGTTCTGCGAGAACCGGCCCGACGCGCGACTGGCCGACTACCTGGAAGAAGTGGCGCTCCTCACCGACGTGGACCAGTACGACGAACAACCCGACCGCGTCACGCTCATGACACTGCACTCAGCGAAGGGTCTCGAGTACTCCGTGGTGTTCCTGGGCGGGCTGGAGGAAGGTCTCTTCCCCCTGTCGCGCTCGCTGGACTCGATCGAAGATGTCGAAGAGGAGCGCCGGCTGTTCTATGTGGGCATCACGCGTGCACGCGAGCGGTTGCTGCTCTCCTGGGCTCACAGGCGGCGCCGGTTCGGGGAGATGGTGAACCTGCGTTCACGCTTCCTCGACGAAGTCCCCGACGGGTTGTTCGAGGAGGAAGACTTCGGCTACCGCACGGCGCACCTGTACCACCGGCCCACCATGGTGCGGCGGCCCGAACGGCGCGCCACTCATTGGGCCGACGAGCAGGTGCAGGTGCCTGCCGATCCCACCGCCGAGCTTGCAGTGGGCTCGCGCGTGCGTCATCCCCAATTCGGCGAGGGCCGCGTGGTGCGCCTTCTGGGCGGCGGCGAGAATCTTCAGCTCGAGGTGGTCTTCCAGGGGCAGTTCAAGAAGAAGCTGCTGGCCAGGTACGCAAAGCTGGAACTGCTGTAGACGGCGAGGCGGGAATACCGCATCTTCTGAGGAGTCGGACACTTCGGAATGGATAGGATGAGTTCACGCACGACGTGGCGGGCCTTCTGGATGGCGGCCGCGCTGGCCCTGTTGGGGCTGGCCTGCTCCAAGGACCTGCCCTCCTCACCGGCCGGATCCGCAGGCGAGCCCGTGCTCATGAACGGCACCCCGGAGATCACCATGTCCGGGACCATTCGGTACAAGGACGGGGTCGTGAAAAACCAATCCGGCTGGCCCATCTACAACTTCCGCGTGGCGCTGGTGGTCCACCGCGGGGATCCCTACTTTGCAGACTTCACCGATACAAGCGAGGTGTTGTTAACCTCGCTGGCACAGGGTGAACAAAAGCCGTTCGCTCCTGTGGAGGTCATGGGCGAGGCGTTTGTCAACGCCTTCCCCGTGTACGACATCCTGCCGTAAGGAAAGCCCGGGCGCATCGGCCCGGCGTGGGCGCAACAGATCGCGCAAGAGTCAGCCCGCGAACGCGGGCGATTCTTCACTCTTCGACATCGACAAATACTCCTGCAACGAACAGACGTCGAGGTCTTCGTGCTGGCGCGCAGCAATGCCGGCGATGGCGGCGTGCGCCCCGGCGATGGTGGTGATGCAGGGGATGTGGCGCTCCAGCGCCGTGCGGCGGATGGCCATGGAGTCGTGATAGGGCCGTGAGCCTTCCGGGACATTGATCACCAGGGTCACGGTGCCGTCGGACAGTCGATCGATGATGTTGGGGCGCATCTCGGAGGCCTTGTTCACGCGCTCGCATGGAATGCCGAATCGCTCCAGCACCTGCG
Source organism: Candidatus Zixiibacteriota bacterium (assembly GCA_036745245.1). GTDB lineage: Bacteria > Zixibacteria > MSB-5A5 > JAUVRN01 > JAUVRN01 > DAIOGN01. Next base: position 9,922 of record DAIOGN010000050.1, on the reverse strand, counting down.
CCGTGCCCGGTGTGGCCACCAGCTGGAAGCCCAGGTCGGCCAGCGACCGCGCGAGCGATGTCACCTCGCGTTTGTACCGGTCGGCCACGCTCACAAACGCCTTCCCTCCGCGGGGCAGCCCTCCCGGGAGCACATAGTAGGCCTTGGCCAGCGCCCGGCCGAAGTCCTTGTCGATCCCCATGGCCTCGCCGGTGGAGCGCATCTGCGGTCCGAGGATCAAATCCGACCCGGGAAACCGGTCGAACGGAAACACCGGCATCTTCACCGACACGTAAGGCGACTCCACCGCGACGGCCGGCACCATGTCGGCCAGCGACTCGCCCAGCATGACGCGCACGGCCCAGTCGATGATGGGGTACCCCGTGGCCTTGGAGATGAAGGGCACGGTGCGCGAGGCGCGCGGATTGGCTTCGAGCACGAAGACAGAGTCGCCCTTCACCGCGAACTGGATGTTGATGAGCCCGCGCACGCCCAGCTCGGATGCGATCCGCGCAGTGTAGGCGCGCATGGTGTCCTGCACCTGCGGCGACAGGCTCACGGCCGGCGTCACGCACACCGAATCGCCGGAATGCACGCCGGCCTCCTCGATATGCTCCATGATCCCGGCGACGAACGTGGTGGTGCCGTCGGACACGGCATCCACGTCGGCTTCCTTGGCGTCCTCCAGGAAGCGATCGATCTGAATCGTGGCGTCGGGATAGCGCTCGAGCACCTGGTCCACGTAGGTCAACGCGGCGTCCTCGTCGTACACCACCCGCATGGCTTCCCCGCCCAGCACGTACGAGGGCCGCACCAGAACCGGCAGGCCGAGTTTGCGGATGAGCCGCGACGCCTGGCTCCGATTCTGCGCGATCCCGGCAGGCACCTGCGGAATTCCCAGCCGCACCAGAAGGGCCGAGAAGCGCGCGCGGTCTTCGGCACGGTCGATGGCTTCGAGCTGCGTGCCCAGGAGCTTCACGCCTTCCTGGCGCAGGGGGCGCGCGAGTTTGAGCGGCGTCTGGCCGCCCAGCTGCACCACCACTCCGTGGGGTCTTTCGAGTTGGCACACCGCCAGTACATCCTCCGCGGTGAGCGGTTCGAAGTACAGACGGTCGGAGGTGTCGTAGTCGGTGGACACGGTCTCCGGATTGGAATTGATGAGAATGGTGCGATAGCCCGCCTTCCGGAACGCGTACACGGCGCGCACGCAGCAGTAATCGAACTCCACACCCTGGCCGATCCGGTTGGGGCCGGAGGAGAGAATGATCACCGACTTCTTCGAGAGTCGCTCGGCCTCCGAGACCGATTCGTAGCATGAGTAGAAGTACGGAGTGGACGCGGCGAACTCACCCGCGCAGGTGTCGACCGTCTTGTAGACGGGCCGAACGTCGGCCGCCTCCCGTGCACGTCGCACTTCGACTTCGGACGATTTCCAGGCGGAGGCCAGCTCGGCGTCGGCGATGCCAGCCTGCTTCAATTCGAGCCACGGGAGTTTCCCGGGAGTCTGCGCGAACAGATCGCCGCCCGCGTGGGCCGCCCGCAGCGCGAGCTGGATGGCGCCTTCGAGCTGGTCGAGGAACCAGCGGTCGATGCCGGTGAGTCGCGACAGTTCCGTTGGAGGGCAGCCATCGGCCAGCGCCGCGACCACGGCCTTGAGCCGGTGCGCCGTGGGGCGTTGCAAAGCCGGACGCCAGACAGCCTCCGACCAGCCCAGGCGCGCGTAGTTCAACAGGCCCGCCCCGGCCTCTTCCGTGGAGCGCAGCGCCTTTCCCAACGCCTCGGGAAACGTGCGGCCGATCGACATCACTTCGCCCACCGACTTCATCTGCGTGCCCAGTTCGGTGGAACTGCCGGGAAACTTGTCGAAGGCGAAGCGCGGCACCTTCACCACCACATAGTCGAGCGTGGGCTCGAAGCAGGCCGGGGTCACGCCGGTGATTTCGTTGGGCAGTTCATCGAGCCGGTAGCCCACGGCGAGGAGCGCGGCGATTTTCGCGATGGGAAACCCCGTGGCTTTGGACGCCAGCGCCGAGGAACGCGACACCCGCGGATTGGCTTCGATCACCACGATGCGCCCGGTATCGGGTTGCACGGCGAACTGCACGTTGGCGCCGCCCGTAGCCACGCCCAGTACGCGCAGTACTTTGAGGGCTCCGTCCCGCAGCGTCTGGTACTCGCGGTCGGTGAGGGTCTGCGCGGGGGCCACCGTGATGGAGTCGCCCGTGTGCACGCCCATGGGATCGAAGTTTTCGATGGTGCACACCACCACGCCGTTGTCGGCGTGGTCGCGCATGACTTCGAGCTCGAACTCTTTCCAGCCGAGCACCGATTCCTCGAGCAGCACGGAACGAACGGGCGACGCCGACAATCCCAGGGTCACGATGCGCACGAGTTCTTCGCGGTTGAAGGCGATGCCACCCCCCTGACCGCCCAGCGTGAAGGACGGTCGCACCACGAGCGGGAACCCGAGACGCTCTGACACGTTCAGCGCAACGTCTGTGCTCTTCACCAGCTCGGAGGCGGGCACGTCGAGCCCCGACTGAAGCATGGCCTCCTTGAATTTGAGCCGGTCTTCCGCCAGATCGATGGTGTGAGCCGAAGCGCCCAGGAGGCGCACGCCGAATTCCGCGAGCGTGCCGTCTTCCGCCAGCTTGAACGCGAGGTTGAGGGCCGTCTGTCCGCCCAGCGTGGGCAACAGGGCGTCGGGCCGTTCGCGCGCGATGATGGCGCGCGCCGCTTCCGGAATCAGAGGCTCGATGTAGGTGGCGTCGGCGACCTCCGGATCGGTCATGATCGTGGCGGGATTGTTGTTCTGCAGTATGACGCGGTAGCCCTCCCGCCGGAGCGCTCGGCAGGCCTGAGTGCCGGAGTAGTCGAACTCGCAGGCCTGCCCGATCACGATGGGACCCGAACCGATGATGAGGATGCTCTTGATGGAAGTGTCCTTAGGCATGGACCACTCCGCGATGCTCGGCCAGAAGGTCTGTAAAATCCTGGAACAGGTACGAGGCGTCGTGCGGGCCCGGTGCGGCTTCGGGGTGATACTGCACCGCGAAGCAGCGGTACTCGGGATGCCGGAAGCCCTCCACCGAACCGTCGTTGAGATTGCGGTGTGTCAACTCCAGCCCCGCACCGGCCAGGGTTTCTTCCTTCACGGCGAATCCATGATTGTGACTGGTCACTTCGACTCGACGCGTGCGCAGGTTGAGCACCGGATGATTCGCGCCGTGATGGCCGTACTTGAGCTTGTAGGTGGAGGCTCCGAGGGCGAGGGCCAGGATCTGATGTCCGAGACAGATGCCGAACACGGGGACGAGTCCCACCAGCCGCTCGACGTTTTTGATCATCGATTTCACGGCCGCCGGATCGCCCGGGCCGTTCGACAGGAAGACGCCGTCCGGATGCAGGGCCAGCACTTCTTCCGCGCTCGTGCCGGCGGGCACCACGTCCACGCGACAGCCCTGCGCCACCAGTCCGCGCAGAATGTTGGCCTTGATGCCGAGGTCGTAAGCCACCACATGGAAGTTCGGATGGGCCGGCGTGACGCGGTAGGCGGCCTGCGTGGTGACGTCGCCCGTGAGATCGAGGCCCGTCATGCTCGGCTCGCTTGTAATCTTGCGTGCCAGGGAGTCGGCTTCGAAGTCGACGTGGCTCACGATGCCGCGCATGCTCCCGCCCTGCCTCAGGCGCAGCGTGAGTGCGCGCGTATCCACGCCTTCGATGCCCACCACGCCCCGGCGCTTCAACAGATCCGGAAAGCTCAGACTCGACCGCCAGTTCGAGGGCGTACGGCAGGCATCGCGCACCACCACGGCGCGGAGATGAATGCGGCTGGCCTCGAAGTCTTCCGGGGCGATGCCGTAGTTGCCGATTTGAGGGTACGTGAAGGCCACGATCTGGCCCGCGTACGAAGGATCGGAGATGACTTCGGGATAGCCGGTCATGCCGGTGTGGAACACCACTTCGCCCGTGGCTTCACCCTTCTTACCCACGGCGTGTCCCAACACGCGGAACCCGTCCTCCAGTTGGAGCACGGCGCGGCGTCCTTCGTTGTGGCGATCGCTCATTCGCTGAGAATCTCCAGGGCGCTCTTCATATCCAGAGGTACAGGCGACTCGAACTCCAGCGTGCGCCCGTCCGCGGGATGGTCGAAGCCCAGCCGCGTCGCATGGAGCGCCTGACGCGACAGAAAGGCAAGTGCCCTCTGAACTTTTTGACGGTCCGCGGGGTCGAGCGCCTGTGTCCAGCTTCCGCGGCCGCCGTACACCGGGTCACCGAGCACGGGCCGATTGAGGGAGCGGAGATGTACGCGGATCTGATGAGTGCGCCCGGACCCGAGCCTGAGTCTCACCAGGTCGCACGGTCCGGCGTGTCGCTCCACACGGTACTTCGTGAGCGCTTCACGTCCCCGCCGGTCCACCGTCATGCGAGTACGGTCGGAACGCGAGCGCCCGATCGGCGCATCGATCTGACCGGAGGGGGACTTCATGCGGCCGCACACGAGTGCAAGATACTCGCGCACCACCCGGCGCGATGAGATTTGTGCTGTGAGACTCTGATACGCCAGGTCGGTGCGGGCCACCACCAGAAGTCCCGAGGTGTCCTTGTCGAGCCGATGCACGATCCCCGGCCGCTGGGGGGATCCGAGACTCGACAGCTGTCCCACACGCAAGAGCAGTCCCGCGACCAGAGTGCCTGCTGAACGGCCCGCGCCCGGGTGCACGACCACGCCGGCGGGTTTATCCACAACCACCACATGGTCGTCCTGGTAAACGATTTCGAAGGGGACGCTCTCTGGACCCACGCTGGTCCGCGGGGGCTTGATCTCCACCGTGAACTCCCACCCCTGACGCACACGGGCCGACGCGCGCAGGGCCGGTCCCGTCACCTGGCCGGCCAGAAGGAGCTTCTGCGCCTGGGCCCGGGACAGTGAGGGCACTGCCTGGCTGAGAAAAAGGTCGAGTCGGAGTCCGTCCGCCTCAGGACGGACCCGCACCCTGTGGTGACTCATGGCGATCGAAGAAGAAGGTGGCGAGAATCAACAGCACGATGCCCACCGTCACGCAGGAATCGGCCACGTTGAATACGGGCCAGCGGGTCATGGTGTCGCCGGGCACGTGGATGGGGCCGAAATCGATGGCGGGCAGCGAAAAGTCGAAGAACTCCACGTCGACGAAATCCACCACGGCCCCCAGGCGGATTCGGTCGATCAGATTCCCTACCGCTCCGCCCAGCACCAAGAGCAGCGCCCAGCGCGTAACGCGCGCCGGGGGGCGTGTGACGAGAGTGTAGGCCAGGAAGATCACCACGGCGACCGTGACCACCATGTAGAAGACCGGTGGTCCCAACCGGATGCTCATAGCGCCCGCGGGATTGAGCTGATGGGTGAATACAAGAAAGGACCCGACGACCTGCACCGAGGTGCCGGGTTCGATGAAGTGTTCCACCAGCCACTTGGTGACCTGGTCGAACAGCACCAGCACTCCGGACGGCCAGAGGGCACGCCCGAACCTGGCCCACCACGGCCGAGCCTGCGAGGCGTGGAGGGGTGTGCCTTCGGGCGACTGGATCAAGGGGGGCTACTTGGTCTTCTGTTGCTCTTCGATTTCTTTGCAGGCGATGCACAGCCTGGCGTGCGGGACGGCCTCGAGCCGTGTCTTGGCGATCTCTTCGCCGCACTGGTGGCACTTGCCGTAAGCGTTGGTACGGATGCGCCGCAGGGCCTCGTCGATGTGGTAGAGCAACCGGCCGCTCTTGGAGGCCAACAGGAAGGTCTTTTCGCGCTCCATGGCGTCGGTGCCGAGGTCGGCCATGTGGTAGGCGTAGGCGGAATGTTCGCCCCCCGCGTCCTTGATGGTTTCCTGGGCCGCCTTGGTGAGCAGCCCCATCTCGGACACCAGGGATTCGCGTTTTTCGATGAGCAGCTTCTCGAAGTGTTCCAGATCTTTCTTGGTCATTACGTCCCCTGCTGTGCCGCCCCCGCCCGAGAGACGGAAAGGTGTGCCTCGCCACCCGCCAGGGGCCAGGACTTCTGAAACTCGCCGGCCTGACCGGGGCGGGTCACGTGCACTGTCAACGTTTCCTGAAGTATGTAGTCCTTCGCCTTCTCGAACGCCTTTCTCACAGCCTCGGGCCCTTCGAATCCCAGCACGATACGGTCGGTGACGTCGAAACCCGCCTCCTTGCGCATGCTCTGGATGCGATTCACCAATTCGCGGGCGAGGCCTTCGAGAAGCAAGTCTTCCGACAGGCTGGTGTCAACAGCCACCGTGAGCCCGCCTTCCGACGCCAGGGCCCAGCCCGGCTGGGGCTCGGCCAGAAACTCCACCATGTCGGCGGTGACCTCGCGGTCGTGGCCGTCCACGTGGACACGCCATTCCCCGGCGGCCTTGAAGCGAGCCGCCTCCTCAGGCCCAAGCTGCTTCAACAGGGACGCTACTTCATTGACCCGCTTGCCGAAGGGCGGCCCCAGTTTCGGGAAAAGCGGCTTCACTTTCAGATTCTGAATGCCCGACGCATCCGACGTAAACGTCACGGCCTTGGCGTTAACTTCATCTGCCACGAGGTCCGAGAGCGCACGCAAGGCCTCCGACGGGGCGTCCTGCGGCAGCACCACCACCAGGCGCGCCACGGGCTGGCGCACTTTCAAACCGGCCCCCGCACGCGCTGCGCGGCCCAGGGACACGGCCTCCATCGCGAGCGCCATGGAGGCTTCCAGCGGCAGGTCGATCTGTGCCGCATCCGACGCCGGAAAATTCACCATGTGCACCGAGGCGGGCGAGGCGGGATCCACCCGGCTCACCAGATCGCGGTAGAGGCGCTCCGCCGTGAAGGGAGCGGCCGGCGCCATGAGTTTGGACACGGCCACGAGCGCCTGGTAGAGAGTGTAGAAGGCCGCGCGCTTGTCGTCGCCTGACGCCTGAACCCAGAACCTCCGTCGCGACCGGCGCACGTACCAGTTGGACAGCTCGTCCTGCACGAACGAGGAGATGGCGCGCAGTGCGCGTGTGAGATCGAACTCCTCGAAGTTCCGGTCGACCTGAGCCGACAGCGTGTGAACACGCGAGAGGAGCCAGCGATCCGACACGCTGAGTGCGGGCGGCGGCTGGTTGAGCCACAGGCCGGGAACGGAATCGACGTTGGCGTACAGCGCGAAGAACGAATATGTGTTGTTGAGCGTGGAGAACAGCTTGCGCGCCGTCTCGCGAGGCCCGTCCAGGTCGAACTTGAGAGGGATCCAGGGCTGAGAAGCGGCCAGCATGTACCAGCGCAGGGGATCGATGCCTACTTCGCCGATCACCTGCCACGGATCCACCACGTTGCCCTTCGACTTCGACATCTTCTGGCCCTCGCGGTCGAGGATGAGCTCCATGACCACGCAATTCTTGTAGGCCGGCTTGTCGAACAACAGCGTGCTGATGGCCAGCAGGCTGTAGAACCAGCCGCGCGTCTGGTCGACGGCCTCGGAGATGAAGTCGGCCGGAAAGTGCGCCTCAAAGGCCTCCTTGTTTTCGAACGGGTAGTGCCACTGCGCGATCGGCATGGCGCCCGAGTCGAACCACACGTCGATCACTTCCGGCGTGCGGCGCTTCCTGCCGCCGCACTTGTCGCAGGCCCATTGCAACTCGTCCACCCAGGGCTTGTGCAGGTCGAGCGGTTCGGGCAGTCCGCCCGTTTTCCGGCCCAGCTCCGCCACACTTTCCACCGCCTCGGTGTCGCCGCATTCGTCGCAGATCCAGAGATTCAGGGGCGTGCCCCAGAACCGGTCGCGCGACAGCGCCCAGTCGACGTTCCCCTCCAGCCACTCGCCGAACCGCCCGGAACCGATCTCCGGCGGATGCCAGTGGATGCTCCGGTTGTGTTCGAGCAGGCGCTCCTTCACACGCGTGGTGCGGATGTACCAGGACGGCCGCGCCATATAGATGAGCGGTGAATCACAGCGCCAGCAGAACGGATAGGTGTGCGTGTACCGCCCCGAACGGAGCAGCCGGCCCTTCGTCTTGAGGTCGCGCGTGATCTGGGGATCGGCGTCCTTGAAGAATTGTCCTTCGTACGGGCCCGCCTGCGAGGTGAAACGGCCCGCGCGATTCAGCGGTTGAGGCATGGGCAGCCCGAGGCGCTTGCCGATGTCGTGATCATCTTCGCCGTAGGCGGGCGCGATGTGTACGATGCCCGTCCCTTCCGACAGGGTCACGAAGTCGGCCGTGACGGTGGTACACCCCTGCTCCAGGACCTCGGGAAAGAACTCGAACAGCGGCACGTACTTCTTGCCCGCCAGTTCGGCGCCCGTGTGGCGCTCGAGCACAACGAATTCGGCACCGAGTACCTGTTCGGCGAGAGCCTCCGCCAGGATCAGCTTCCGGTCCCCGTGTCGCACCAGGACGTAGGTCGCCTCGGCCGAGAGCGCCAGCACCACGTTGGAGATCAAAGTCCAGGGTGTGGTGGTCCACACCAGAAATGAAGTATCGGGCGCCTCCACCAGCGGCATGGTGACGAACACGGACGGGTCGTCGGTGTCCTTGTAGCCCTGCGCCACTTCGTGGCTCGACTGCGCCGTCTCGCAGCGCGGGCAGTAGGCCACCACGCGGTTGCCGTTGTACAGAAGGTCCTTGCGGTACAGCTGCGCGAGAATCCACCACACCGATTCGATGTACTCGTTGGTGAACGTGATGTAGGGGCGTTCCAGGTCGAGCCAGAAGCCCATGCGGCGGGTGAGCTTGTTCCAGTCCTGAAGGTAGGCGAACACGCTCTCCTTGCATTTCAGGTTGAACTCGGCCACGCCGTACGCTTCCACGTCGGCCTTGGTGGGCAGCCCGAGACGCTTCTCCACTTCCAGTTCCACAGGCAACCCGTGCGTGTCCCAGCCGCCTTTGCGATCGACGCGCAGCCCCTTCATGGTGCGGTGGCGGCACACGAGGTCTTTGATCGTGCGCGCGATCACGTGGTGAATGCCGGGCCGGCCGTTGGCCGTGGGCGGACCTTCGTAGAACACGAAATGGGGCGCCCCGGCTCGCAGGCGGTTCACCTGGCCCAGGATGTCCTGTTCGTCCCAGAACGCGAGCACGGCCTCCTCCTGAACTGGAAAGCCGAAGTCGCCTTCGTATTGTGGGAATGTGCGGGGACGGTCCGTCACGCTGGGCCTACGGCGTCATGTCCGCCACGCAGCGTTGCAGCAGGGCCTTGAGAAAGGGTTCGGCCTCCCCCGCAATGGCGATGATCTGCGTGATGTCGGCCGGATGCAGATGGTCGGGCAGTCCCATGTCGGTGACGATGGAAAAGCCGAGCACACGCAGGCCGATCTGGCGTGCCACAATGACTTCAGGAACCGTGGACATGCCCACGACGTCTGCGCCGATCGTGCGCAGGAACCGGTACTCGGCCGCCGTCTCCAGATTGGGCCCGGACACCGCCGCATACACGCCGCGCTGCAGAGTCAGCTTAAGCTCCAGCGCACCCTGCACCGCCACGGCCTGAAGCTCGCGGTCGTAACACTCGAACATGTCGGGGAAGCGAGGGCCGAGCCGGCCGTCGTGCGGCCCGATGAGCGGGTTGTGCCCGATCAGATTGATGTGATCGGTAATGAGCATGATGTCGCCCGAACGAAAGAGCGGATTGAGTCCGCCGCAGGCGTTGGACACGCAGAGAACCCGGGCGCCCAGTGCGTGCATCACGCGCACCGGCAGTGTCACCTGGGCCAGCGAATAGCCTTCGTAGTAGTGGAACCGCCCCGCCATGGCGACCACGCGCTTGCCTTCGAGTGTGCCGAAGATGAGCCGCCCGGCGTGCGACTCGACCGTACTCTCCGGGAAATGCGGGATGTCTTTGTAGGGCAGCTCGAAGTCCACCTGGATTCCCGCACCGAGGGAACCCAGGCCCGTGCCCATGATGATGCCTACCTGTGGCCGGGGAGTGCCTTTCGCCCGTATGCCCGCCACCGCCTCTT
>DAIOGN010000049.1:0-20472 GCA_036745245.1 Candidatus Zixiibacteriota bacterium | reverse complement strand
CCGGTTCGAAGAGGTAGTGCCCACACATAGTCTCGAATCGTGCGTTCACGGCGCGTTGCTTGCCGGGCCCGACCTTGTCCACGGCCGTCTTCATGTTGTCATAGATGCCGCGCCGCGGCACGCCACCCAATGCAATGAGGGCGCGGGTGTGCGCATCGAAGAGCATCTCGTGGCTCTGGCTGAAGTAGGCGCCCAGCCAGAAGGCCCGACTGTGCGCCAGCTTGAACTGCGCCACCTCCAGGCGCCTGCGGATCCCACCGATGGTGGCGTACTCTGTGCTCCAGTCGAACTGGAAGGCCTCGCCCGGCTCGAACGACAGGGGCACATAGGCCTGGCTGCCCCTCGCCGCCTGGTTTTGCTCACGCTTCCAGCGCCGGATGAACGCGCACACCCGACCGTAACTGCCTTCGTAGCCTTGCGTCTGAATGTCCTGATACAGCATGTACGCGGTCCGGCGGTCGCGCTTGGGCCGGCGCCGATCGGTATCCAGGCAGCTGCTCAGGTATCCGGCCCAGCGATCGACCAGACTATGGCTGGCTCGCGTGGGATAGCGGGGCTCCACCATCTTCTCCAGGCGCAGCCAGCGCCGTATGGTGTTCCGGGAAAGCCCCGTCTGACGTGAAATCGCCCGCAGGGACAGCCCCTGGCGGTGGCGCAACCTTCGAATCTTAGCTAACATACCCACTGTGATCACTCCTTCTCTCCCTGCTGGGGTTCCCAACAGGGTCGGTGATTTAGGTGGGTCAGTTTTGGATGAAAATCAGGCCCCCAGGTGGGTCAAGTTTGCGTGGACGTCAACAGCTCCAGATCCGAGCGAGACCGGGCTCGACGCAGGGACATCGAGGAAGTATTGCTGAAGGCTCAGTGCGACAGTTACGCAGCACTGCCGGGGAAACGCTCATCATGGCCGAGATCCTAATACGTCCGCACCCGCTCGCAAGAGGGCCCAGCGGTACTGCTTGCAGCGGCTTCACGCAATCCCTCATGTCAGGGTGTAGTTGTGGCTGCACTGGCCGAATCCTGGCTCCCCGCACTTCCATGAATCCATTTGATAGCAGTACCGTATCCGATAAATCGGAACTCGCCAGGAGGACCAACGATGATGGTAAACCCCACGACCTTATCTGCACCAAGCTCCCGTGCACGATCCTCTATGTGCTTTACGGTTGCCTTTAGCGACGCTTGAGTGTCACTCCCGAACAACGATGTCTCCTTTTCTTGTGAGAAGTAAATAAACCCAACATCCTCAAACGGAGCCTGTGGCTGAGCTGTGGTAACCATCGTACTCAGGTCCTTTGGCTCCTTTTTCTTGTCCTTATCCCCGGCGAGTACGGTACCGAAGCTGCCCATGCTTAGCGCCAGGAGCATCACAATCGTGACGTTCCGTTCTAAACAGGTTCTCATAGCGACCCTCCTTCGTTTCTCCCGATGGCACCAGTAGCCTGATCCAGCGCGTCACACTTCGCGCAGAACGGACAGTGTCATCAAGACAGGTTGGCACAAGTTGATGGTTTCCTCGTGGCTTTTCCCCTTCCCGTGGTCCAGTTTCACCGTTGGTTCCACCTGCGCGGCACCTCACCCCAATTTTGGACCAAGTGCTCCGTCAGTTTGGAAGGTTCAGAGATGGCTTAGTACCTGCCCGACTCCCCCTCCCGACCCATGCGCCCGCCCCGCCGAACTCCCCGCCGCCCCTGCACGGATGTGATTGAGCGGGGGGGGCGCTGTGCCCTCACGGACAGGACCATGTGCCCGGAATTATCGTACACACGTCGCATGGTGGCGTCCCGCTCTTGAATGCAAAATTCACCAGCCCGATGATGTCACTTGCCGTTACGGTCCCAGTGCAGTTGAAATCGCCGGCCGCCGCGCAAGGAACCGGTGTGGGACCGCTCTTGAATACATAATTGGCCGCGACAATTATGTCGCTAGCATTCACATTGCCATCGTTGTTCAGATCCGATAACCGATCGATCATACATCCAGGTAACTCGCTGAACCCGGTTGTGCCGGCAACGAGCAGGCCCGTGCTTGGGTCAAAGTGCCCGCGGATCCAGCTCTGTGCCTTGATTGGATTCGCAAGCGGGAAGACATCATTTGTGATAAGAGACGGAAGAACCAGGTCAATTGCTCTTGTCGCATATGCGAACGTCCCGTGCCGACTGACGATCACTCCGGTATCTAGTATTACCCGGTTAGGGCCGGTTGGAAATCCATTGAAGAGCACTGACGGGCCCTCGAAGTTGTAGCGTGTGATCCGCAGATTGACGGTGTCCGGGTTCGAGGATAGCTCTGCCAGCACGTCGAAGGATCCAGTAAAGTTGCTTAGGTAGATAGTGTTGCCTCCTAACTCATCGGGTAGGACATAGTACGCCGTAGCAGGGAGGCCCGTGGTTAGGGCAAAGGTCAGTGTCGCTGGTAGGCTTGGCACTGGAGCAGATGTTTGAAACTGGAGCAGAGGATCGTTTGTTACGTAAGATTCCGGCACCCCACAAAAGGTGACACGGCTGCAATCATAACAAGCCCCCACATAGGCGATGCCACCTGCCGTCGCACAATCCTGTACACTATAGTTGCTTCCAAGTTGCTGGCAGGCATCTCCCAGGCAGCACACGCCTGCGGTTGCCAAGCTAAGGGGTAGATTCTGGAGTTGCAAACTAAAGTACTCTCCTCCCTCGCGTTCGGACAAGTGTGTGGCAATCAAATTAACTCCCTTGTGCAGGTAGGAGCTAATATCTACCCATGGCACGCTTGCGCTGTTTGCACATCCCCCTCCACCACCATTTACACAACCGGCAGTGTGACAGCCCCATCCCCATTCACCGATGAAGTAGCCGTTGACGTAAAGTTGAAGGGCATCATCGCTCTGGAAGTATACGGAAACGCCGAGACCGCTCTCCGCGCCCTCATAGTCGTACCAGTACCTGAAATAGCGGTCGCAGGTATTGCACGCGCTGGAGGAGATGGGAATTGAGACCGCTGTCCACGATGAAGGCGAGAACTCAGGCTGGTACCACTTGTATCCTGAACCATCGATAGGCCCGGCACAGTTGTTTGCCATCCAAGGGGACGCAGACCACTGGCCTACTGACGACTGGATGTTAACTAACCAGTTCATGTCCCCATCGTTTTCTATCCACACCGCGCCTTTGTCTCTATATGGCTGAAAATAGGTAACATCTGTCACGTTGCCTGGGTAGACCCCTGCTCTCACGAGGAATTCGAAATGCGCGATTTCCCCTGGGAGAACCTCGCCATCTGGATCGGTGAACGAACATGGCGTGAAGTTGTTAATCCATGTTTCATGGTAAAGGAAGTCGTCATTTCTGTTTGAGCCGGGCGGCGATACGAGCCGCTTCTTCAGGGATACATAGTTGGGGCTCCCTGGCGTATTACTCCAAGGCACAAGTCCAATGTTTTGGAAATCGACGGAAATCAGAGCAACTTGGCCTGAAGTAAGTTGTAGCTGTGACGGAGACTGTGTTACGTACTTGCACGCTCGCGTCTTTATATAGGCTAATGGATCAACAAACCCGTTGTACGGGTCCGCACAAGGGGATGCCATACGCCCCCAGTTAGTAGCTGGATATTGAAGACCTGGATGAATGCCGAAATGCAGATGTGACCCGTAAGGATATGGGCCGATGGTACCGATTACGCTTCCACCGGTCACCTGGCCAGCTTCAACTAGGGTCGTAATGATGTGACCATATAGAGCCAAGAATTCTGAGCCATCTGCGAATCGGTGTTTGATGAACAGGGCCGAGTTACCGATGCCCCAGTCATCACTGTCCGAACGGACTACGATCTCACCATCGGCAATTGCATACACCTTGTCGCCAACATCTCCGTCTATATCCGCTCCCAGGTGACACAAATTCGGCCAGTAGTCATCATCAGCACAGAGCCAGCAGGCTGGTTGGTGAAAGCCCGCCGTACCGGTAGGATAGAAGAATCCCGTGGGAGTACGCTCTTGGCCACTGGCACTCGATCCGATGCAGGCAAACACAATCAGCAGGATAAAGAGCACTCTCGCACTTTGTCGGACGTTTGAACAACCCCTGTGCATTGTCGCCCTCCCCGTCCCCACTTGGATTGCAACTCGGAGACAGCTCTTGGACACACGTGTTCTGACTTATGACTAGCCGCCGACACTGCATAGCCGGTCGACGTGACGGTTCAATAATGCTCAATCGAGATATCGTGCGAAGATGAAAGCGCGAATGCGCACCGCTGCTATCGCCGAGTCGGTGAGCAGCCCGAATACCCTGTGCGCGACGACGCTGTGGTCGTCTGATGTCAGTTCAGGGCGAAAACATGCCAGTCGCTGACCGCATTGTCAACTACTTTCGGGCCCGGCAATCCAGCCCTGTGGCCAGCGCGTAGGTGGGAATAGTTCCTTCGCAGATTCAACTCCCGGGTGTGGGCCATTCGGGCTCCCCCATGGCCATCAACGACTTCAAGGATGGGTGGCTCTGGGGCCGAGCTTCACACTTTGATAGCCAACTTGTCCACCGCGTCCGCTAGGTGATCCGGCGCGAGGTGGGCGTAGATCAGCGTGGTCTGGATGTCGGAGTGACCCATCAGTCGCTGGACGGTGGGTAGATCGACGCCGTTCATTACAAGCTGGCTAGCGAAGGTGTGGCGGAGTGCATGGATGCTCGAGAGGTCTTTGATTCCTGCCGCTTGAGCCACCTTGATCAACTGGTCACGCAGCTTCACCTTGATCCGGCTGCCGTCCTTGTGCGGGAACACGAAGTTGCTCTTAAGGCCCTTGCTGTTGGCTGCATCGAGACGTCGAAGGATTGGCAGTAGCTGGCTACCGATGGGGATCTCGCGTTCGCCCGTCTTCGGCTGCCAGAATAGTTTCCTGCGGATCATGATCTTGCGGCGCTTGAAGTCTACGTCGGCCCACTCCAGGTTCTCCAACTCGCCCTTCCTCATGCCAGTGAGCAGCAAGGTCTGGAAGATGGGCAGCAGATCATCCGGGCTGGCCATGCACAATGCATGGCACTCCTTGGCGGAGAGGAAGCGGATCCGCTTGGAATCGGTGAGCTTGAGCCGCTGCACGTTCTTGAGGGGATTCTCGGTGAGGTAGCCCCACTTCACGGCCACATAGAGCACTGTCCGCAGTGCGTTCAGCTCGAAGTTGATAGTCTTGGCCTTGGCCCCGCTCTGCTCGCCACCACGGATCCGGGGCTGGCGCTTGTCCTCGCCATTCCTGGGGCCGATCCAGTGGTCCTTCCGGAAGGCCTTGTACTCCTCGATCACCTCGGTCGAGATCTGCTCAAGGTTCTCCACGTCTTTTCTGGTCCTCAGAAAGAGCCGGAAGTTGTCGATCACCGAGGCGTAGCGTTTGGTGGAGCTGGTGGCGTGGTTGGCGCGGGAGTACTCAACGTATTTCCTGAAGAAGTCCTCGACGCCCATTGTGGGGTTGTAGAAGCCGAACTCCTTGCGGGCGATTTTGACTTCGGCATCCTTCAGGGCCAGGATCGCGACCTCTTTGGAGGCCCCCACCCGCTTGCGGATTCTGTGGCCGCCACTCCTGACATCGATGTACCAAACGCGGCCCCTTTTGAAGATGGCGCCCATGGACTAAGCCCTCCAGCATGGCCCCATTTTGGCCACACCACACTATATGTCACATGTAACTGATTGTCAATAAAGGAAGTAGTATATTTGGCGGAGAGACTGGGATTCGAACCCAGGAGGGCTGTTACACCCCACATGCTTTCCAGGCATGCTCCTTAAACCAGCTCGGACATCTCTCCGCGATGTGGCTAGAGGCTGGAAATCGCAGGCAATCAACAAGCCCCGGGAGGGCGTTTCAAGGGGTTAATTCGCTGCCACGGTGGCGCGCAATAGCGGTCGGGTTAGACACGTGGGGCCGCCCAGTCCCTTGAGCGAAATCTCCTTTCCCACGTACTCGAGCACCTCTACGCCAGCCTGCTCGAGCAGCCTTCGCGTGAGGGGGTTGCCGGCCAGCGCCAGGACCCTGCCCGGGGACAGGGCCAGCACGTTGCACCCCATCGATTCGAACTCATCGTCCGGCACGTCGATCAACTTGTAGTTGAGTTCGAGCAGGCGATTGCGGAACACCACGGGCATGAGTCGGGAGTACACCAGCGCTTTGTCGGTGTCCACGGGGCTGAGAATCGACATGAGGTGAAATACGTCACCGGGTCCGTTCCAGTGAGGCAGGTCCACCACGACCAGGTCGCAGCCCGACGGCTCGAGCCACCTCTTCAGCTGATCGAGACCCTGAGAGTTCGTGCGGTAGCCGCGCCCCACGGCCAGCGTGTAGTCATTGAGCCACGCAGCATCTCCGCCTTCCAAAAGACCTGGTGAGCGAATCACGCCCACCACGGGCACGGAGAGGCTCGTGAATTCCTTCATGAGCGCCGAAGGTTCAGGTACGCGCTCGGGTTTGCCCATGTTGCACATCACCATGCCCTGGTTGGTGAGGAGCGAAGCGTCGCGAACATAGATCGAGTCGATCGTCACCGAGGGATCCTCCGGGCAGGTAGCAATCTCTGCATGCTCGGAGAGGATCGACACGAACGCATCGTGCTCCCGGGCGGCCTTGCGAAAGTCGGGACACTCGCGGTACCCCAGCTGCTTCCATTCCGCGTCCAGCTTGCTCTGCGAGATGAAAGCCTGTTCCGGCCGTTTCACCAGCACGCGTTTGAGTGCACCCACTTCGGAGTGGTTTCCTCCGGCGCCTGCTCGCATGAGGGGAATATACCCGGGGCGCTCTAGCGGTACCCGAAGATTTCAGCGTAGATGATGAGCAGAATGAGAATGATGCCGATGATGAGCGCCGTGGCGCCGAAGATCTTGAGACCCTTCACCACATAGGACGGCAGCGGGTCCACCAGGTGTTTCTCGAGTTCGCCCGACTCGACCATCTGCTGGTACTCCTCCGGACGGTCTTCCTTGAATTCCTCCACCGGCACGCGGCCCGTGAAGATCACGGTGTCCATGGGGAACTTGTCGGGGCGGAAGTGCGTGTTGAAAAAGTGCACGGTGAAGATGAAGCCTACCGCCAGAAGCGCCTCGTCTGAGTGAATGATGGTGGCCACATTCAGAAACCACCCGGGCAGAAACCGCGTGAAAAACTCGGGGAACCACAGGATGAGTCCGGTGGCGCCAATGATGGCCACGCCCCAGAACACCGCGAAGTAGTCGAACTTCTCCCAGTACGTCCAGCGCCCATAAGCGGGGCGCGGGCCCAGGCCAATGAACCACTTGAACGTCCCTTTGAGATCCTCCCAGTCCTTTTTGCGCGGCAGCATGGAGTTCGGACCCGTGAGGAAGCCCCACCATGTGAGGCCCGAGTCGCGCTTCTGCCGGAACAGATCCCAGATGTGGATCCCGAAGTAGCCGAACGTAATCACCGCGCACACGCGGTGGATGTAGCCCGTGGATTCGAACCCGCCCAGGAATTCCGCGATCCACTGCGCCCAGGCCAGGTACGAGAACTTCAGCGCCATGCCGGTGACGGCCAGTCCGATGAAGCTCACGATCACCATGATGTGCAGCCGCCTCGCCAGTGTGCCGAAGCGACGGTATTCGCGGCCGTGGGGGGCCATGCGGATCGCCTTGTGCCTGCGCATGGCGATGAATGAGCGCGGGAGCCACAAGAGCGTGTGCAGGCCGGCCACGGTGAGCGTGCCCACCAAAAGGGTGGTCATGAACCAGAAGGTGTAGAACAGGGCCGGGTACTTCTCCCGATCGTGGTGCGTGGCATGCGTGAGGTATCCGGCGAAGCGGCGATGCGAACCCTCGTGGCACTTCCCGCACGTGTTGACGATGTTGTCGCGTGAGAGCGTGGAGGCCGGCATGTACGTGGGCATGATGTTGTGCGCCCCGTGGCAGTCGTAACACTTGGCGGCGTCCGTGTAGCCCAGCTTCGACACCTTGCCGTGAAACGTCTCGAAGTATGTATTGGCGACGTCGGCGTGGCATTTGCCGCATTGATCCATGATCTCGAGCTTGAAGCCTTCCTCGTCGGTGCGGCTGATCGTGTGCGACGAGTGGCAGTCGGCACACTCCGGCAGAGGGTCCTTGGAGTCCGACACGGTGGGCGAGTGGATGCTCTTCTCAAACTGCTCCATGATGCCGCTGTGGCAGCGAGCGCAGGTGGAGGGGACGTTGTCCCTGTGCACGGTGGACCTTGGATCGGAGGCCGGCAGCTCCTGGTGTGGCGTGTGGCAGTCGGTGCACATGGCGGTGACCACCAGCCCGCTTTCAAGCAGACCCTTGCCGTGGATGCTGTTGGTGTAATTGCGGACGATGTTGTGCTCGTCTCCCTCGGCTTGGCGGCGAACGGCGGCCACTTCCCCCTCCCGGTGGCAGCGGGCGCACAGGTTGGGCACCGCCGTGGGATAGGTGACCGACTTCGGGTCCACCTTGGCGCGAATCTCGTGCGTCCCGTGGCACTCCCGGCAATCCGGCGCGTTGAGGTCGCCGCGGTCGGCCAGTTGTCCGTGAATGCCGGTGTGATACTGCTTCACCTGGTCGGCGTGGCACACGGAGCAATCCACTTTGGCCGTGATGGTTTCGCAGGGGCGGCGCGCAGACGCACTCACTCCGGTGTGGCACTGCGCGCAGGCCGTGCCGCGGTGAACGGAGTTGTGCACCGGCACGGAGTCCACCACCAGTGAGATGGTGTCGCCGTCGCGCACCGTGAAGATGTCCGGCTTCTCGTGGCAGCGCAGGCAGTCCTTGTCGGCCATGCCCAGTTCGTAGAACACCTTGCGCACCTTGTGCGGCGAGTGGCAGTCCACGCAGGCGGGTACCTTGTCGGGCTCGCGCTCCCACAGCTCGCCACGCACGACCTTGAGGTGCACTTGCTCGATGCGGCCATGGCACTTCTGGCACGTCGCGGCCACGTTGTCGTGGTTGATGGACGACCTGGGGTCGGTGTGCGGCAGCACGCTGTGCGCCGTGTGGCAATCGCTGCACACGGCAGTGACCGTGAGGCCCTGGCGGTACAGCCCCTCCCCGTGGATGCTCTCCGAATAGTGGGAGACGATCGAATCCTGCGGGATGTCGTAGGTGCGGGTGACCTCGGTGCCCTCCTTGTGGCAGGTGCCGCACATGAAGGGGATGTTGAACTTCTCGGTGCGCGACCCCGGGCTGGCGTGTGGCTTGATGTCGTGCGCGCCGTGGCAATCCCAGCACCTGGGCGCCAGCTTGACGCCTTTGGCGCTCTCACGACCATGGATGCTGGCGGAGTATTCGCTGGCCACCTCGTCGTGGCACTGGCCGCAGTCCACAGGCTTCAGCGATTCCGCATGCGGAAACTCGGCGCCCTCCAGATCGGCATGGCAGCTGATGCAGTCGAGATCCGCATGAACGGATCCATGAAGGGTTTCCGGCTGGATGAAGAGGGAGACGGTTTTGCCGTCGCGCTGCTTGGTGAGATCCGCGTCGCTGTGACAGGCGAGGCAGTCGTCCGCCGTCTGGGCGCGGACGGTCGTGCACGCGAGTGCCGCCGTGCACAACGCCAGGAGACTAGCCTGGAGTGTCCGCATCGTCCGCTTTGGGTGCGGTCTCGTCGGCCAGTTTCGCAGGCTCGAACCCCTCGCGCGGATGCGCACGGCCCGTGATCATCGACGTGTTCAGCGGGTAGTACTCCGGATCGAACATCACGAAATAGAAGTGCCAGATGACGATGGCGCCTGAGGCCAGGATGGCCTCATAAAAATGCACGGTACGGCTCACGTCCAGGAGCCACAGAGGCATGAAGGAAAGCGCCCAGTTCTCGAACCACATCGGCAGACCGGTGAGCAGCATCACCCAGGAGCCCCAGACCAGCGCCCAGTACTCGGCCTTTTCGGCGTAGTCGAAGAGCCCCGGCACCTGCATGCGGTCTCTGGAGAAGCCCAGGTGGAACCGCAGGTTCTGCACTACACCGCGCACGTCGTGGATGGTGGGCCACAGGTGCTTGAGCAACTGATGGCCGCGCTTCGTGAACCACATGCTGCCCATGTGGTACAGCATGAGCCCGCCGAACAGCGCACCGAACAGGCGGTGCAGGAAGTCGCGCAGCAGGAAGCCGGACGACGACCCCACCCACCACTTCGACCACCAGGAATCTGAGAAGCGGAAGGCAAAGCCCGTGATCACCAGGCCGATGAACAGAAACGCCATGATCCAATGCTGCCAGCGTTCGTTGCGCGTGAAGCGCAGGTACTCCACGGTGGTGGGCGTAGAGCGATCGCGGTGCCGCAGATGGAATACGAAGAGAATGCCGTTGTGGATGGTCATGCCGCCCAGGACCAGCCCGATCAGCCAGATGTAGAGGAAGCGCACCCATGCCGCGGCCGGCTCGGAGGCGGTTTCCTCCCAGCGGTGCACCGTGCCGGCTGCGAAGTTCACTGAAGCGTCGGGGTGGCACTTGCCGCACGTGTTGGGCAGATTGTCCTTGTGGATGCTCGACTTCGGGTCGGACGACGGAAGGATGTTGTGCACACCGTGACACGACGCGCAGTTGGCCACCTCCACCACGCCGGCGCGTGACGCGGCGCCGTGGTAGCTGTCGCGATACGTGTAATCGCCACTCTTGTAGATTCCCTGCGCATCGGCCAGCTGCAGGGTCTTGTGACAGTCGAGGCAGGTGGTGCGGCTGATGTTAGCGCCGTAAACTTTGCTCTTCTCGTCATCGGGCGGCAGGATGCGATGCTCGGAGTGGCAATCGGTGCATACCGGCGCGTCGAAATTCTCGTCCTGTACCGCCTTCCCGTGCACGGAAGCGTTGTACTGCTCCGTGATTTCGCCGTGACACTTCCCGCAGGTGGCGGGGATGTTGGACTTGAAGATGGAGGCCTTCGGGTCGTGTTTGCGGCGCTGGCTGTGAGGCTCATGGCAGTCTGAGCACACGGCCGCCCCTTCCATCCCCTCTTCGAGGATGAGCTTGCCGTGGATGCTCTGGCTGTACGCCGCGTACGGTGATTCCTGGCCGCCCCCGATCAGCCCGACCTTCTCGGTGGTGGAGTGGCACTTGGCGCACATGAGCGGAATGTGCGTGCGGCTTGAAGGCGACGTCGAGTCGGCCCGGGCACGGATGTTGTGAATGCCATGACAGTCGTAGCAGAAGGGTGCATTGGAATCTCCCCCCTCCAGCTTGCGATGGTGAACCGACTGCGCGTACTCCTCGGCCACGTCGCCATGGCAATTGGAGCACTCCACGATGCGCGCCGACTCGGACGGGTGGTCCTCCAGATTCACGGCGGTGTGGCAGTCGATGCAGGCCAGCCCCGCATGAGCGCTCGTGGGGAGCATGGCAAAGGAGGTGCGGGATGAATCGTGGAGGTCAGGTTCGTGGCAGTCCAGGCAAACGTCGGCAGCCCGGGCCGGAGTGGCCAGAAAGGCGAGAATCACTGCCGCGACGAACCGTCCCCGAATGCTCATGATGTTGGTCCCCAGGATGTCAGGGAGCGACCGCTGGGTTGAATCTATTCATGTTATAGGTCGCGTCAAGTAAAACTTGAGTACGATATCGACTATTGTAATGCATTGTGGCAGTGTGTGTTAGGTGTCGGTTAGTGGGTGGCCGTGGGAGCCGCAGGATGGCTGGAGCCGGGGCGCGTCCCGCCCCCTGCACTTGCCACCGCAGGGTGTATACTTAAGATTGGCGCACGGAGGGAGTTCGCTCGGGGGGAGCGACACGATACATGGATAAATTCATCATTCGAGGCGGTCGCCCGCTGAAGGGCGAAGTGTCTGTGGTGGGAGCCAAGAACAGTGTGCTGCCACTTATGGCCGCGGCACTTCTGCCCTCCACAGGAACCAGCGTCATCCGCAACGTTCCCGACCTGGCGGATGTGCACACCATGGCACGTGTGCTCGTGCACCTTGGAGCGCGCGTCACGTTCGATACCGAGCGTCAGGTGCTCGAGATCAACGCCTCGGGCGTGAACAAGACGGAGGCACCGTACGACCTCGTGCGGAAGATGCGCGCTTCGTTTATGGTCATGGGGCCGCTCCTCGCGCGTTTTCAGGAGGCGCGCGTTTCGCTGCCCGGGGGCTGCTCGCTGGGCCAGCGGCCCGTGAATCTCCACCTGCGCGGTTTCGAGCGCATGGCCACCACGTTTTCCGAAGACCACGGATACATACACGGGCGCACGGCGGGACTCGTGGGCGCCACCGTGCACTTCGACCGCCCCTCCCACACCGGCACCGAGAACATCATGATTGGCGCGGCTCTAGCGAAGGGCTCCACGCACATCATCAACGCCGCCTGCGACCCCGAAGTGGACGACGTGGCTCGTTTTCTCAACGCCATGGGCGCACGCATCATGGGCGCCGGCACCACGCAGATCAAAATCGAAGGCGTGACGTCCCTGAGGGCGGCTGACGTGGAGGTGATGCCGGACCGGTTGGAAGCGGGCACCTACCTCATGGCGGGCGGCATCACAGGGGGCGACGTGACCGTGACTCACTGCGTGCCCGATCATCTGGAACTGGTATTGCAGAAGATGGTGGAGATGGGCTGCCGCTTCGACAGGAAGCCCGACTCGGTGCGTGTACAGGGGCCGAAGCGCCTGCGCGCCGCGGATATGGTGACGTTTCCCTACCCGGGCTATCCCACCGATCTGCAGGCGGCGCACATGTCGTTGTGTTGCGTAGCCGACGGCAGCTCCCATGTGCGCGAAACCGTGTTCGAAGACAGGTTCACACACGTCATGGAACTTTCGCGGCTGGGGGCCTCGATCAAGGTGGCGGGCGATGAAGCCACCATCAAGGGGGTGCCGGAGCTTTCGGGCGCTTCGGTGATGGCCTCCGACATCCGCGCCGGCGCGGGGCTGGTGGTGGCCTCTCTGGCCGCGCACAACACCACGGAAGTGTTGCGCATCTACCACATCGACCGCGGCTACGTGCAGATGGAAGAGCGGCTGGCGCACCTGGGCGCCGACATCAGCCGCGTGGACACAGACAGCGGCAAAGTTGTGGAGAAGCCCCGGTTCCCTGTGGGCGTGTAGCGGTCGCTAGTTCAGAAACAACAGTGCCACGCCTCCCACCGCGAGTATCGATCCAAAGATCGCGCGCTTTGAGACGTGTTCTTTCTTGAAAAAGATCACAAGAGGGATCACGAACACCGGCACCATGGAGTTGAGCGTGGCCGCCACGCCGGCTTCGATGAGACTCACCGCCACAAGCGACATCCAGATTCCGAGAAACGGCCCCACGATCGTGCCTCCGAGCGTGAAGAGCATGGCTTCGCGGTGGCGGGTGGCGCGAATGGTAGCGGGGATCTGCCCTCGCACCACGCCGATCACGAGCATGCATGCGAACCCGAAAAGAATGCGCACGTAGGCCCCTTCCAGCGGGCTGAAGGCCTGGCCGGTGTTCACCAGGGCCTGCTTTGACGTGACCAGCCCCACGGCCTGCCCCAGGGAACCTCCGAGAGCACACATCACGCCTCGCCGGAAGTGCGGGCCGTGGTGCGGTTGAGGCTGGTCGGTGGATCCGTTGGTGGGTCGGCGTTCGGCCACCACCCAACAGATCCCTCCAAGCGTAAGCGCGATGCCCAGCATGTCCATGGCGCCCAGCTTTTCATCCATGAAGATCCAGGCCACGAACGTCGCGATGATAGGAGAACTTGCATAGATGAGTGTGGTCAGGCGGGGCCCGATCGAGGTGAATGCAATGAAGATGAAGGTGTCGCCGATCACGATTCCGATGAGCGAAGAGAGGCACAGCCAGAACACGGCCTCCTGGCTCAGGCCAAGCGGAATCGGTACGCCGGTGGTGATGAACAGCACCAGGGCGTAGATGCAGAGAGCGAACAGCAGCCGGAGCTTGTTGACGTGAAAGCCGCCGACTCTGTGGGCGGCTTCGCTGAAGCACATCGACGTGAACGCCCACAGAATGGCCGTGGAAAGGGCGGCAGCTTCACCGGCGTAAGGCATGGGGATTGAGGCGGCCGGGAAAAAGGGGCCAGCACACTTTTTCCGCAGGAGCCTTCTATGACCTTAATGGTCTACCTGCAAGAAAAAGTGTGCTGGCCCCTTTTTCCCCTCTGTTCCTACCGCAACTCCGTGAGCAGTTCGGTGACTGCGGTCTCGAGTTGCGGATCGCGGCCCGAGAGCCAGTCGGCCTGCGTGTTGAATACCTTGATGTCGGGCTGCCGCGGGTTGCCTTCGAGATTCTCCATGTCCAGCGTGTAGGCGCCCGTGGAGGGCCGCCGACAGAAGGAACCGTCGATCAGCTCGTACTCGCCCGTGCCGATCACGGCTGCGCCGGTGGGATAGCCCACGATTTTTCCCAGGCCCAGTCGCCGCCAGCCCTCTGCGAAAATCTCGGCGTTGGAATTGGAAAACTGATTCATGAGCATGATGGCCGGCTTCTCGAGCGCATACGAACGCAGCTTGCTCTCAGACAGCGGCCGTACTCCACGGAAATTGCGCAGCAAGAACGGCTCGCGCTCGAGCATGGCCAGCAGGTGCACGGAAATCCAGCCGCCGCCGTTGAAGCGCACGTCCACCACCAGCGCCTCGTAGTCGGCCGACTGGTCGGTGAGCTCGCGCCGAAATCGGTCGAGACCCGTCTGGTTCATGCTGCGAATGTGCAGATATCCGAGGCGCCCACTCGAAAGCGAATCCACCAGGTGCCGGCGCCATTGAACCCATTCTTCATAGAGCAGGTCCCCCTCCGCACCCGCGGTGATGGGCTTCACATCCAGCGTGAGATCGCCTTCTCCCGTATCCTTGAAGCCGAGGCGCAGCCGTCGCCCGATCGTGCCCGGAAGCTGCGCATCGAGCGAAGTTTCCGCCGAGAGTTCCACACCATTCACAGTGTGCAGCACGGCCCCTGCCCTGATCTGGTCGCTCGCCAGATCCACCGGCCCGCCGCGGAGCACGCGCTTCACCACATACCGGCCCTCACGCAGCATCCCGGCTTCTAATTCAAGCCCCAGGTAGCCCGACTGCCGTGCGGTGCCGAGGCCCGGCCGACCGCCGTGCACATCGAGATGCGAAGAGTTGAGATGCCCGAGAAACATCCGACCGAGTTCGTTCCATTCGTCATCCAGTGCCACGTGCGGCAGAATGGCTTCAAACGCGCCATGTAAGCTGTCCCACGCAGCTCCGTGCATGTCCGGGTCGTAGTAATAGGTGCGCAGCATGCGCCAGCACTCGGCCAGCTTTTGCTTCCGCCGTGCGGCCGGATGGTAGTCGTAGTCGGCGGTGAAACTGAGCAGCTCCTGGTCTTTGCCATCGATCCCCACGCGCCCGATTTTGCCGTCCTGCAGGTAGTACACCCACTTGCTCTTACCATCCACCTGCACTTCGCTTTTCCCCGCGCTGCCCGTGGTGAGCTGAAGCGGTTTGTCTTCCGAGTCGGGGTCGATGGCGACGCGCCAGATATTGGCGCCGGCAGGAAGATCGATGACCATGAGCCAGTACTTACCGTCGGGCGTGGCCGAAAGCTCCGCCTGCTCCGCGGCCAGCGGGTAAATCCGCTGCCACCGCGTGTGCGGCGCATCGAAGTCGATTTTCACGTCCGGGAGCGAATCGGTCTTCGTTGTGTCTTTTTTCTTTTTCTCGTCCGGCTGGTAGAGGCTGTCGAGCTGCGTTTCGGCGAACTCCGGAGGTTCCGGCAGAAGGCGAAGCGCATGCACCTGCTCCTCCTCGTTGAAACTGTACTGGAATGTGAGGTACAGCCCGTCGGGCGACCACCGCGCGTCGTGATTGTCGCGCGATCTGCGCGTCATGTTCACCGTGCGGCTGCCGTCGAGTGCATGCACCCACACGTCCGTGTTGTAGTCGGGGCCAAAGGCCGTGAAGGCCAGGTACTTTCCGTCGGGCGAGATGCGAAACCCCTGTGTGGACTCGATGGGAAGGTCCACGTACTGCCCCAAAAGCAGCGTATCGATTTGGCCGCCTTCGTCGTCCATGGCGACGATGCGGTCACTCCCAAGATAGAAGACGATTCGCCCGTCCGCAGGCGACACCTGCGGCTTGGCGGCATCCAGATCGCCAAACTCCGTGAGCGTCTTTTCGGCCCCCGAGCGCGTGTCCACAGAGTACAGGTTCTGCCGTCCCGTGCGATCCGAAACGTAGATCACCCGATTCCCGTCGCGCGAGAACTGCGGGAACCGCTCCCGCGCATCGGTGCGCGTGAGCCGCACGGCACGCTTGGGTTTCTCGGTGGCCATGTGGTACACTTCGCCGCGAGCCACGAACGCGAGCTTGCGCCCGTCTTTCGACAGCACGAAATCCTCGATCTTCCCATCGATCGACTCCTCCACGCGCGGCAACTCAACGTCGTCAGAGGGTGCCTCCACCACCACTTCCCACACCGAATCGGTGGACAGATCAACTTGCCAGAGCCGGAAGTTGCGCTCGAACACCGCGCGCGAGCCATCCCTCGACACAGACACCCAGCCCACGCCGGGGCCCATGAACTCTGTAATCGCTTCAGGCTCCCCTGCGCCGTCGCGAAAGCGAACCAGGTTCGCCACTCCGGTGGCGTTGGAGGTGGCCACCACATCGGCGCCCGCGAATGCCGGCCAGAGGAACTGTGTCCCTTCGGGCGTCACGCGCCTCGAAGAGGGCGGCCAGCTCGGATGATCCAGCATCCACACCTGTCCGGCGGCGCCGCTCTTCAATCCCTCCCACCACCAGCGAACGTACCCGGCGCCGTCGCAGTACACGATGCGCGAACCGTCGGCGTTGTAGCGCGCGAAGTATTCGGCTTCCTCGGGCACGCCCGTGACCGGACGTGGCACGCCGCCAGCCACCGGGATTTCCTCCAGGTCGGGCCGGTTCACGCGATCGGTTTCGGCCAGGATCCACAGGCCGTCGGGAGACCAGTCGCAGGGAAAGTCACCCTGAGTATTGAACGTGAGTCGGCTCGGCGATCCGCCTGAGGCCGGCATGGTGTAGATGTCGTGCTGTCCTTCGCGGTCGGACGCAAACGCAATGCGACTGCCATCCGGCGACCACACGGGCCTCTGATCACGCGCCGGATGCACCGTAAGTCTTACTGCGCGGCCGCCTGCGGCGGGCACTTTCCAGATGTCGCCTCGGTACGAAAAGGCGATCTCGGAACGGTCGGGAGACAGGGTGGGCTGTCGCAGGTAAAGTGCCTGCTCCGCGGACTCGACCACTCCGGCCGAAAGCACCGCCAGGCAGAGGGAGATTCGAACTGTGCGCATGAGGAGGTAGAAGCTGATTCGCATGGCGTCGGGCAAGCGTGAGCGTTGCCGTCCCGGATTCGCGCCGCCCGGATCCGTGAAACACCGCTTCCAGCACGGTCGCGCCGCCTGTTGACCTGCACACGACGGCGTTCGATACTCCCTTCGGTTCCCCCTCTCAGTTCCAGCCTGGCCGCCTCGCGTTGTGCGTCGCGCCGGCAGCAACCGTATCCTGCTGTCACTGGACCGCTTCGGTGAGACAGGAACCAGCAAACCAATTCTGGACCATTCGGGTCCGGAGGGAACACATGTCAGAGCAGGGTGCGCACCGCATCTGGTCCACGATTCTCGCCGCAGGGATTTCGAGCCGCATGGGAAAGCCGAAACTCTCCCTGCCGTGGGGCGAGCACACCATTCTCGAGGAAACCACTCAGCAGGTCATGGACGCAGGGTACGACGGAGTGGTGGTGGTCCTCGGCGATCCAAACGACGCGCTGGAACCGTTGCTTGCGGGACGGGCCGTGAAGGTGGCGCGCAATCTCAACTATCGCGCCGGGATGTGCACCTCGATCAAGGCGGGCGTCGCGTTCATCGACTCCGATGCCACGGCGTTCGCCCTGGTTCAGGCCGACCAGCCCGGGATCAGCGCCAAGGTCCATCAACTCGTGCAGGCCAACTTCCGCAAGTCGGGCAAGGGGATCTGCGCTCCCCTCTTCGAAGGAGCGCTGGGGTACCCCGTGATTTTCTCCGCCAAGTACCGAAGCGAGATGTTCGCGCTGCAGGGCGATCACGGAGTGGAGAACCTCATCGGGTTTCACAAGGACGACCTCTTCGCCTTCGAGGTGAAACACCCCGAAGTCGTGCAGTCGATCAACACGCTCAAGGACTACGAAGAGCAGCGGCCCAAGAAATAGCCCGGCTCCGGCGGGCCTGCTGCCGGTGGAAGCCGGCCGTCCGCACCCACCTCCACCTCTTCATCAGCACCACCTGGCCCCGGAACTGCTCAGGGGATGAGCAGAGGTCCCATCCCCCCCCGCCCGTGGCCCGAGCCCGGCCCGACACAATAGCTGG
The DNA here is from genome assembly GCA_036745245.1 of Candidatus Zixiibacteriota bacterium. Taxonomy (GTDB): domain Bacteria; phylum Zixibacteria; class MSB-5A5; order JAUVRN01; family JAUVRN01; genus DAIOGN01. The sequence goes on along the minus strand of DAIOGN010000049.1, from coordinate 2,258 downwards.
AACGCCCACCGAAAACGTCCGTAGAAGAGAGGGCAGCCAGCGCGAGCCCAGCCGTGGGCAAAGGCACGCCTGGCGCGTTTGACCCGTCACTACAGGAGGTATGGATCTATGCGGGTGTACTCAAAGTGGCTTTCCGCCCTGGTGCTGACCTGCGCAGTGGTCGGCCTGATGGCCACTTCTGCCTGGGCTCAGAAGCGCTCAGAGAAGACCGTGGGCTGGCTGGGCGTAACCATCCAGGACGTGACCGAAGAACTGAGCGAGAGTCTCCCTCGTGGCGTGACCGAGGGGGCCATCGTGAATGGTGTCGCGGACGACTCTCCGGCGGACCTTGCCGGGCTCCAGGAAGGCGACGTGATCGTGAAGTTCGATCAGCTGCGCGTGCGCAACTCCTCAGACCTCACGGATGCCGTGCGCGAGGCCGATCCGGGGCACGTGGCCATGATCGAATTCTATCGCGACGGCGGCCGGCAGACCGTGGAGGCCAAGCTCACCGAGCAGAAAAAGTCCAAGGTGTATGGTTCGCGAGGCCAGGGCCGCAGGCATTCGAGCCGGCACAACTCAGGCGAGCCAGAGGTGTTTAGCTGGAACGACGAGGCTCCGCGCGGCTTTGCCTTCCTCATGGGCGACACGCCCCGGCTGGGCGTGCAACTCGTGGATCTCTCCGAGCAGTTGAGCGGCCACTTCGGCGTGGAGTCGGGCGTACTCGTTTCGGAAGTGGTGGAGGGGAGTGCCGCCGAAACCGCGGGCATCCAGGCCGGCGACATCATCGTGGCTGTGGGCGGCAAGCGCACGGAGACCTCGAGAGACGTGCGTGATGAACTGGGCCGCGTGGACACGGGACAGGTGGAGATTACGGTGAACAGAGACGGCAAGGAACAGGTGATGACAGCCGAACTCACCAGGCCGAGGCGCACGAGCATGTCGCGCTTCCACGGCCAGTCTGCACCCATGTTCAACATTCCCGATGTCGGGTTCGACGAACAGGCTCTCCAGGAGGAGATGGACCAGCTTCGCAAGGAGATGGAAGATCTCCGCAGGGAGTTGTCCGACCTTCGCGACGATTCAAAGTAACCCGCTGTAGTTCAACAGCCTCCGGTCGGCCGGGTTCGGGGTTAAGCTCCCCCCAATCCGGCCGATACTTTTTGGGGGTAGACGTTTCGCACAGAAGCCCTTGGGTGCGAGGCGCTTTCGCAGGCCCACCAGAGGTGAGGGTTGAGAGCGTGGAAGGAGCCTGGGCGCAAATAAAACATGGCTGATAAGATCGACATACTGGTCGTCGATGACGAGGAGATGATGCGTGAACTCCTCCAGGACGTGCTCGCGATGGAAGGCTATAAGGTGGAAACCGCCAACGGCGGTCAGGCGGCCCTGGCACGTATTAAGGAAGTGCAGCCCCTCCTGGTGATCTCCGACATCAAGATGCCCGGCATGAATGGCTTCGATCTGCTCCGGTCCATCAAAGAGCGTTTTCCCGACATGCGCATGATCATGATGACCGGCTACTCCGACGACTTCACGGTGAAGGATGCGCTCCAGCTGAAGGCCGACGAGTACATTATCAAGCCGTTCAACACGCAGGACCTCGCCGCCGTGGTGAAGTCGGTGCTGGGAAACCTGGCGCATCGCGCCTGATCACTTCGATTCAAACGACGAGCTAAAACGAAAGAGCACCCGTGCGGGTGCTCTTTGCGTTAGGTGAAGGCGGAAGAACCGCAGTTCAGCGGCGCGGAACTCTCCGCTTGGACCGTCCGAAGGAAGGCGCCGGTTCCTCAGTGGGTGGCGCCTCCACTTCAGGTGCCGGAGTCATGTCGGCGGTGGAAGCAGGAAGTTCCTCGTGTACCACGAACAACTCTGCGCGCGGCGCATCGAAAATATCCGGCGCTTCGGGAACCTCCGGCACATCGGGCACGTCCCGCACATCGGGTTCATGCGACATCTCTTCGGGAACAGAGACCATGGCGGCAGACTCATACGGCTCCGCCTCGGGCATCGTGGCCTCGATCGCCACCGGCACCTCCAACGCGGCGGGTATTCCCTGTTCCATTCCGCGGCCGCGCCGGCGAGAATCGGAGTCCCGCGGTGGCCGGCGCTCTCGCGACGAGCTGTGACGCCCACGGTCTGGGCGGCCGCCCGATGCCGAAGCTGTTTCGCGTTCGGGGCTGCGCACCGGCTCCGTCTCGCGCTCCTGCGCGCGGATCGGTTCGCGTTCACGGTGACGGTCGCGATCCCGGTCGCGGTCACGATCCCGGTCCCGATCC
>DAIOGN010000048.1:0-21106 GCA_036745245.1 Candidatus Zixiibacteriota bacterium | reverse complement strand
TCCTCTCGCTGCCGCACCTGCAACTGTTTGCAGAGGATGGGCTCCTGCGTTCTGAGCCGGACGCGCGGGCTGGAAGGCCTCCCTTGGGGTCGAAACAGCCCATCTCCAAACGCCGCAAGCTGATGGCCCCAGGGGGACCGGCCCCATGGCGCCCGAAAATCAGCGGCACCTCTGTTGCTTATCCGAGCTTCGGAGAGACGACCAGTGAAAGCCTACTTCTACGCCCAGAGCCAGAATCCGGTGCCCCACACCCAGGGTCCCGGGGTGATCTCTTTCTCTGTGCCCGACCTGGGATTGACCTACAGACAGGCCCTGCGAGCGACCCCCTCCGAATTCCCGTACCAGGCGCTTTCGGCACTGGTCGAGTTCCTCGAAGCCAACCGCAAGGTGTGGCACAAGCAGAAGCTCGAACTGTGCACGGATTGCGCGCCGCTCATTTACCAGGTGCTGGGAGAAATGGCGGCTCCCCAGCGCGTGAAGATCGAACTGGGCACTCTCCGGCTCAAGAAGCGGCAACTCGGCTTCACCCTGCACTGGGTGTCGCCCGAAGAGAATCGCGCCCGCGACAACATCAGCCTGCAGCCTCTCTCGCGACAGACGCCGCAGCTGAATTTCGCGAGTCTGCAGGATGCGACCAACATCAGCCGGTCGCGCAACTGGAAGCAGCGACTCGTTCCCGCGTCACCCAAGACCATGATCCAGTGACGTGTCTTACCTCCTCGGACACGTGCTCCGGCCGATCGCAGGGCGTCCCTCCCCGTTGACCCTCGATCGGCCGTTTTTTTTGAACTCCCCCCGATCCTGATTCCTGCGAACTCGAGATGCGCTCAATGCGCATTGTGTTGCGAATGGAATTCCAGTTCCTTGCAGTGTGTTGCGGTGTCTCTGGATTCTCGTCCTCCTGCCGGCCGTCGCGTTCGGCCACACTCTCCCCGACGAACTCGGACGGCGGCCGCGCGCGCCGTCACCGTCGGTCCTGTCCACCGACACCGCGACCGTGTGGGTGTTTTTCACAGACAAGCAGATTGCGGGGCCGGCCGATCTGGAGGCGGCCTGGCGTAATCTGAACACCTCGCGAGCCGGCCTGGAGCCCGGCGCCTCCGACCTGCCGGTACCCGGTGCGTACGTGGCGGCGGTGGCGGCCACGGGCGCGCGGATTCGACATGTGTCGCGCTGGCTGGGGGCCGCCAGCGCATTCACCACCGGAGAAGAGCGAGCCTCCATCGAATCGCTGCCATTCGTGGCCTTCGTGGAAAAAGTGGCGCGCGGGCGTCGCCGGGGTGTCGAGAGCAGGACAGCCGCGGTGGCACCGCAGGTGGCTGCGTATCCGCTCGACTACGGGCTGGCACTCATTCAACTCCTCCCCTTGCACGTGCCCGAGCTGCACGCGCTCGGACTCACCGGTAAGGGTGTGCTCATTGCCGTGCTCGACTCGGGCTTCCGCCTGTTGCACGATGCGTTCGACTCCCTGAACGCCGACGGGCGCGTCGAAGGAACCTGGGACTTCGTGCGGGGCGATTCGGGCGTGGCCAATGACACGCTGGACGGGCCGGGCCAGGACTTCCACGGCACCGAAGTGCTGTCCACCATGGCCGCGCATGCGCCCGGACAGCTCGTAGGCGCTGCCTTCGGGTCGTCCTATCTCCTGGCGAAAACAGAAGACCTCGGCAACGAAACGCCGGTGGAAGAAGATCACTACGTGGCCGCGCTGGAGTGGGCCGACAGCCTGGGCGCACACGTCCTCTCGAGTTCACTCGCGTACGACTTCGGCTACACCATGGACGGCACCGAAGGCATCACCACGCTGGCGGCCAACACGGCGGCTTCCCGCGGCCTGCTTCTGGTGACCGCCATGGGCAATTCAGGGCCCATGCCCACGACGCTGGATGCACCCGCCGACGCGTTTGGAATCGTGAGCGTGGGCGCGGTGGATGCGGCAGGCACGATCGCTCCGTTTTCGTCGCGCGGTCCCACAGCCGACGGACGCACGAAGCCCGAAGTGGTGGCGCAGGGAGTGGCCGTGCATGCCGCCGATCCCTCGCAGGAGAATGCGTACGTCGCCGTGAGCGGAACGTCGTTTTCCACGCCGATTACCGCGGCCTCTGCGGCGCTTCTCCTGGAGGCGCACCCCGACTGGTCGCCGCTCATGGTGCGTGAGGCGCTCATGCAGTCGGCCGATCGCAGAGGTGCGCCGGACAACGCCTACGGCTGGGGGCGATTCGCGCTTCTGCCCGCGCTCGACTACGCACCTGCGGGAGCGTTACAATTGGTGCCCGAGTTCATAGACCGGTTCGGTGCCAGCGACTGGCAGCTCGTTGTCAATTCTCCCGCCGACAGCGGCCGCAGGCCCGTGTCCGTTGTGGCCCGGTTTGAGCGCGTGCCCGGTGCCACAGACTCCGTGCCCCTGGTGCAACAGAGCGACAGCCTGTGGTCGGCCGTCGTACCGTGGTTGGGAGAAACCGGGCTTCGCTTTCGACTTGAGGCTCTCGATGAATCAGGGCGAACCGTGAGAGTGCCCCCCGATCCGCATCGTCAATTCGAGCTGCTGAGCATGCCGGGCCATCTGGCTGAGGATTTCGAGCAGGGCGCCCTGCGCTGGGCTCGCGGGGGCACGCACGACCTGTTCTGGCCGCAGGCGGCCTCGGCTTTCGAAGGAATGTTTGCGTTGGCCGATTCTCCGGGCGGTGGCTACCCGGATTCCTGCGATGCATGGATCTCAAATCGGGGATTCACCGTGGTGGGGTATGACCTTCCCTGGCACCTCACCCTGCGTACACGCTATCAACTTTCGCTGGGAGACACTGGCCATGTGGAATGGCACACCTATGGTGACTCCACGTGGACTACGGCCGCAAAGCTCACCGGTACGCAGACCGGCTGGCAGCTCCTCGACTTTGTGCTTCCGCTCCTGCCGGCAGAACTGGTGCAGCTCCGCTTCCGGCTCGTTTCCGATGAAGCCGTCACGGGAGACGGCTGGTACGTGGACAGCGTGCGTCTGGGCGCTTCCCCGCTTTCGGTGGACGAGCCGTCACCCGTTCAGCCGGTGGCGCACGTCCTGTCATCGTCACCCAATCCGTTCAATGGCGCCACGCGCCTGGGAATTCGCCTCGACCGGCCGGCGGACGTGAAGCTTTTTGTGTACGATGTGCTGGGACGGCGAGTGAGGGTTCTCTGGCAGGGGGCCCTCGACGCAGGATCCCGGACGTTTGCCTGGGACGCGCGGGACGATCACGGCAAGGTGGTGGGCAGCGGCGTGTACCTTGCGGTCCTCCAGGCCGACCAACAGATAGTCACCCGCAAACTATTGCTGCTGAAGTAAGGAGAGTTGGATGAAGTCTGGCCGGGTCGTGGCGATCTTGTGTCTTGCACTGTGGGTGTCGGCGGAAGCCGCCGGGAATCCAACGCTTGTGCGCTCCATGCCCACCTCCGCGTTCAGACACGTGGTGATTCGCCCCGACGGCTCCTCTCTCGCCGTGGTGAAGGAGGGCGTGATCCTTCAGGACGCCGCCGGCCTTCAGAAGTACATCACCCGCTTGCGCGGCAACCAGCGTGTGGTGCTCGCCCGCCAGGGCGCCTGCTACGGTGTCACCACCTACGCCGACAACGCCCCTTCCACCCTGCGCGCAGCGGCGTTCGAACTCTACAACGAAACCGGCAAACGCCTGTACCGCCTGGAAAAACCCGACGCCTCCGAGTTCGTCGTGTCGGAAGACGGCCGCTGGGTCATCGGGATCGCGGGCGGCGAGGAGATGCATCAGTCGCGCCTGCTCCTGTTCGACGCACAGGGGACTCTCGTCACAAGCTGGGCGGTTCCGTACCTGTCCGACCTGGTGCTCCCCAAAGGCAGCACGCGCTTCTTCGCCGCCTCCAGAGGACTTCTCTCCGCCTACGATTTCATGCCGGGCGAACCGCATCCCATCGGCCGCTTCGAGGCATTCGGCACGGCCGCGGGCGGACGATTTGTCGCGCTGTGCGGCGCGGGATCTCTGGCCTTGTATCAGGAGGAGAAGCTGGTCTTCACAGCGGCCTCCGAAGTCACCCACCCGATCTCCGTGTCCGTTTCGAACGACGGCGGCTACATCGCCGTGGCCGGAGGGGACCGTCTCGAACTCTTTGAGCGCGATTCCCGCTCGCGACTGTGGACCGTGACGTCGGGGCAGAGCGAGCTTCGTTTCATCTCGGTGGATCTCGGGGGCGGTCCCGACGCGATTCTCGCCGGGCTCGACTTCGACTCAGGTCCGGAGGCCGCTGCGGATCGCCACACGCGCGGCGCCGTGTTCCTGATCGACCGCGCAGGTTCCCTTTTGTGGCGCGACGACCTCACATATTCCGAGTGGGGCATCCGCTATCCCGCCGTGCGTTTTCTGGGTTCGGAAAGACAATTCGAGGTGGAATTGGCCGCCGAAATCCGCCGCTACTCGCTGCCCGAAACTCCCTGAAACGCTGCAGGATGTGGGCAGGCGCTTGCGCTGGCCTGAGGCCAGCTCCGGGGCCGGGACCGGCTATTGCGGTTTAGCTCTTAGCTTCCAACGATTTACAGCTTCGAAAAGTCCGCACGGACGGGCACCCGCTTTGCTCTGGAGGGGGTCGAAGTGCTTTTATCCCGCGACTTACCAGGGGAACTGGCTCGACTGCACGTGGTGCACTGCTCCGAGCTCTCCCCACTGACGGCGACACATCCTCGCCACACGGCCCGACTGGCCGAGTGGATCACGTCCGAACGCTGCCTGCGTCACCCGCTGCTCGTGTCCAATCTGTCCGGCGTCACTGTAGTGCTCGACGGCAACTCCCGACTGGCGGCCGCGGCGCGACTCAATCTGCCCGACCTTCTCGTTCAGAAGATTCCACAGGAGTTCCTCCCGGATCCGCTCCGTCTGCCGGCCATGTACGTGACGGGCCTGGCGCCCGGCGACATGGAACGGTTGCTCGAAGAGACGTTCATACCTGTGACGTCGCCTCCCGCGGACGCTCTGGTGGTGCACCTGCCGGGCGGCCGCATGCGCGCCCTCGTGGCCGACGGCGTACAGCCGCGCGGCCTGTGGGATTCCTACCGGAACATCATCACCGCGCTGCAGGCCTCTTGCGATGTGTCTGCGATCTCGGGCTCGGCCGCATCCATGGCCGCCTCGATGATCGAGCCTCACGCCGCGCTCCTCGCGCCTCCGCCCCTGTCCGTGGCGGTGATGCGCCATCTGGCCGCGCAGGGCACGCCCCTGCCGTGGGGTGCACTTCAGGCGCCCTTCTCCCGGCGCATCCTGGGCATCCATCTGTCGCTGTCTGTGCTGAAGGCCGCGGAGCCGCCCGAAGAGAAGACCGACTTCGTGCGGGAACTGGTGAGATTGCGTTTGTCGGAACACAAGGTGCATCTCTACGACGCGCCCGTGTACCTCTTCGAACCCTGAGCCCCCCCAAATAAAAAGGCCGGCTTGAAGCCGGCCCTGGATGCGTTTCTATCGCCCGGCGTCAGGCGGCTTTCTTTGCGTGCTGCCTGGCCAGCCGCGACTTGAGCCGCGCGGCCTTGTTGGGATGAATGAGTCCGCGGCGGGCGGCCACGTCGAGTGCGCTCTGACCGGCCGGCAATGCTTCACTCTGCTCGCGCGCGGCCTTGACGGCCCGGCGCAGGTCGGTGCGATGCCCGCGGTTCCGCAGCCTGTGTTCCTTGCTCTGGCGAAGACGCTTCTTCGCTGACTTGTGATGCGGCATAGAAAACCCTTACTCCTGTGTTTTGAAGGGCCTAGGATAACACGGTCGTCCCCCATGTCAAAGCCAAAAACCGAGTCCCTCGGCCGTTCCTCCGGCAAGATCAGCCTGGCCACGGCAGGCAGCCGGGTGACGGGGCTTTTGCGCGAAACTGTGTTCGCCTACCTCCTGGGGGGCAGCCTGGCGGCCGACGCCTACTTCGCCGCCACTCGCCTCCCCAATCTGTTGCGCGACCTGTTCGCCGAGGGGGCCCTCGGCTCGGCCTTCGTGCCCGTGCTCTCCGATGCGCTCGCGCGCGGCGAGGTGGAACAGGCGCGCCGCCTGGTGCGCAGCATGGCATGGCTGCTCGCCTGGTCCGTGGGTCTGATTGTGGCCCTCTGTGTGTTGTGCGCACCGTGGCTCGTGGCGGGCCTCGCGCCCGGGTTCGCCGGCGTGCCCGGCAAGGTGGAGCTCACCGCGTCCTTGGTGCGCTGGACCTTCCCGTATCTGTGGGTCGTGTCGCTGTCGGCTCTGGTGGCGGGCACGCTCAACTCGCTTCGACGCTTTGGCATTCCCGCGGCGGCGCCCATTTTTTTTAACATCGGTCACATCCTTACGGCCGTGCTGTTCTGGACTGTGTTCGATCCGCCGGTTCTGGCCCTGGCCGTGGGGGTGCTTCTCGGGTCCGGCTGCCAGCTTCTCTTTCAATGGCCCGTACTCAAACGCGAAGGCTTCAGCCTGTTCGGCCCGGTGGCGCTGCGTGATCCGCTCGTGGGACGCGTGCTGCGACTGCTGTTCCCCGCGGTGCTGGGCCTGGCCGCACTGCAGCTCAACAATCTCGCCACCACGGTGATCGCGAGTTTTCTCGCGGAGGGAAGCCTGGCGTACCTCAACTACGCGTTTCGGCTCATGCACTTCCCGCTGGGCGTATTCGCGGTGGCCGTGGGGACGGCGGTCCTGCCGCGCGCTTCGGAGGCGGTGGCCAAGGGCGAGCGCGACGTGCTCTCGTCCACCTTCGGCGACGGACTGCGTCTGGCCGCCTTCCTGGTGATTCCCGCCGCGTTGTTTCTGGTGGCGTTTCCGCGCGAGGTGGTGAGCGTGGTGTATGAGCATGGCGCCTTCGGACCGGCCGACACCGAGGCGACGTCGTGGGCCTTGCGCTTCTACGCCCTGGGGCTTCTGGGCTATACCGGCGTGCGCGTGGTGGCGCCGTTCTTCTATGCGCACAAGGACACGCGAACGCCGGTGCGTTACGCCATGATCGCCGTGGGGACGAACGTGATCCTGAACGTGGCCCTGGCCGTGCCCATGGGGGCCGGTGGCCTGGCGCTGGCCAATGCGATCTCCGGCACGCTGAACTTTGTGCTGCTCAGGCGGCGGCTGGGAACCCAGTACGGGCTCTCCCTTTCGCGAGAGGTGTGGCGCGACCTGGCCGGCTTCATGTTCACGGGCCTGGTGGCCACACTCGCTGCGTTCGGCGTGTCGCTTCTTTGCGGTACGCCTGAGGGGTTCGCGCCTGAACTGCTGGCGCTGGGCGCCGTGGGGGGAACGTTTGTGCTGGTGTATGCGCTCCCCGTGTGGCGAAAGGGGTCTGCGGCGCGAAGCGTGATTCGCCAGCTTCTGAAGCGCGGCTAGGGTCGCGCGCTACTTCAGGTAGAGCAGTTTGCGCGACTCGGTGTGCGGTCCCGCCTGAAGGCGGCAGAAGTACACGCCACTTCCCAGCGTGCGCCCGGATTCGTCGGTGCCATCCCACGTGACTTCGTGCTCTCCGGGCCACACGTCACCTTGCGTCAGCACGCGCACGCGCCGACCCAGGGCGTCGAAGATGGCAAGCGACACGGACGCGGGCCGTTCGAGAGTGTAAGAAATCCGCGTAGATCCGTTGAACGGATTGGGAAAACCGGGGCGGAGCGCGAACAGCCGGGGCTGCACGGGGTTGCCATCACGCACGTCGGATGACGCCTTGAGCAACGACGACAGTCGCACGTCGAATCCCTCTCCCGGAGTCTCGTTGTCGTGCCAGACGCCGTACACGTACGCTCCGGAATAAGCCACCGCGAGTGCGCTGCGCGTGGCAACGGCGGCGCCTGAGATCTTCTCCCTGGGCGCCGAGGGCGTGCCGTCTGAGTCGAAACGCTGCCAGAGGATGTCATCGGACGACCCGGCGGACTGTGACCAGGCCACCACCCACCGGCCCGTAGCATCGATTCCGACCTTCGGCCGCCGCGCGGTCACGGGCGTTGCCGACACGTCGAGGGGGCCCTCCATCAGGGCTCCCAGAGTATCGAAGACGGCCGTCTTCACCACGGGGCTTGCGGCCTCCGCGTCGTACCACACCACTCGCACCCGGCCGTCGGCACGCGCCGCGATATCGAAATCGAGTGGATCGACTGTGGGACCCACGGCAGGCAGCACGTTGGCTCCCCGGCGCACGCCCGTGGCGGTCCACGCCTGCAGCATCAGGACGTACGTGTCCGAGATCACATCGAAGGCGGTCCAGGCGGTCCAGAGCGTACCCGCCGAATCCATGGCCACGGCCGGATCCTGTTCGAATGAAATAAGCAACTGGGACTGGCTGCCATCCTCGAGCGGCACTTCAGGGCCATCCGGCGTGCCCGTGTCGGTGAAGCGCCGCAGGAACGCGCGCGGTGTGCCGGAACGATCATCGACCCACACCGCGGCCGAGAACTTGTTCGGCCGCATGGCCACATCGGTCTGTCCGGCAAGCACGGCGGCGCCCGACGAAGAAAGCGCAAACGAAGGCGCCACGAACAGGCCGGCCTGGGCGAAGCGGCCCGCGGCATGCACCGCCGCACCGGGCCAGTCGGAGCGTTCGTCGGTCCAGGTGACGAAGCTCCAGCCGGAGCTGGAAGACGCGATGTGAGGATCGTACTGCGGCGCCAGAAGCGTGTCATCTGAGACGCGCTTGCGACTGAGAACAGAGCCCGCCTCGTTCACTTCCACCACGGCGATGTCGCCGCCGGCCTGAAGGTCGGTGTACACGGCCAGCACGCCAAATCCCAGTCGCGCAGCCACGTCGGCCTGCGTCTGCTGACCGCCCGGGCCCTCGCTCTGCAACGCACGCTCAGACACCGTGGTCGATCCGTTCGAGCGCAGGAGGCCGTGAATGTCGTAGTCGCCACTCTCCCGATCCTGCCACACCACAAACAGCGTGTCGGCGCCTTGTGTGGCAGCGACGGCCGACCGTTCGTGAACGACGGCGCTTGAAATGACTGTGGTGCTTTCCACCACCGCGCCTGCGGCGTTGACGGCCAGGGAACGGATCTCGCCAAGATTGTCGAATCGATCGGTGAACAACACCACGCGCCCCGTCGAGGCGGATGCATGGGGCGACCAGGGATAGGGTCCGGCGGGCAACGCTCCCGGCACGCCATCGAGTGTGCCATCGGGACGCACGGTGCATCGCAAAAGCGCGGTGGAGTCGGCGGGCAGATCGGCCTGCACGTACGTCACGACGTACCGGTGGGTCGCGGGCAGGTAGGCCACCTGCGGCAGCATGTATGACTCGCCGGAGATCTCGGTGGTCACGCGCACCGCGGATCCGTTCGGCTGACCGAGCGAATCGTAGCAACGTACGTACACGTCGGCGCGCGCGTCGTCCCCCTCCGACCAGGCGAGACAGAAGCCTCCGGCCGTGTCACCGGCGGCGGCAGGGCTCGTTTTGAAGAGAGAATCCGCCGTGCCGTCGAAGAGGAGATCCGCTCCCACGGAGGTGCCGGCCGAATCGAACAACTGGCCCATCACGCGCCAGCCAAATCGAAACTCTTCCCACGCCACGACGAAGCCGCCGCTTGCCAGGGCCGCCACGGCGGGAGACCCCACCCAGGGCGGCGACGCTACGTCGCCTGCCGTGCTTTCCAGAAGCACAGACCCCAGGCTGTCGATGAACGCGACGCGGATGGCGTACGGCTCGCCATTCTGCCAGGCGAGCGCGGCCACTCGACCATTGCCCTGGCAGGCCGGCGCCTCAGGACGGCGAACAAGACCGTCGTTGAACAGTTGAAACTCCGCGCCCACAGGCGACAGCTCGGCGCCGAAGCGCCGGCCGCGCAGATCGGGAATGCCGTCTTTCTCATCCAGCCAGAACGCGATGTAGCGGCGCGTGGCAAACTCCGCAGCCGCGGGCTTCGACTGGATGAAGCTTCCGGCCGCGGTGTCGCTTGAGATCTCGAGACTCGAGATGGCCAGACTCGTGAACGCGGCCCGCCCGCCTGGTGCAGAGCGCGAAGACTCAGGCGCCTGAAAATGTCGCGACAGCCAGCGCTGGTACACCGATCCGGTCTCGCGGACGGCGCCCGGTCGAGCGGTCGACCCGGCTGGGGTCAGGGCGCACGCGAAGAACACGCACAGGCCGAGAGTTCGAAGATTGGCTGCCATCACAGATATGGATCGGCGTTGGGCTGTGGGTTCCAGAGTGGGGGGCCGGGCTCCGGGTCTCCCGGGCGCCGGTACAGCAGGCGATTATTCAATAGTCGTGCGGGTCTCCGAGGGCCCCGGGGTTGGGGGAGCCACAGGCAATCTAACCGATTGCGGCCGTGGATCAAGGTCGGACTGCCCGGTATGGAATGCACCGCAGGGGCCGATACTCTACAGGTGAGCCCTTCGAGCCCGCTGGAAAAGACCGCCGACTTTTCGATTCCGCAGGCGCTGCGCTCCGGAAGGTCCTGGCATTACGAGGCAGGCTTCCTGGTGAACCAGTTCCTCGGCCGGTTCGGTCACACGCCCTCCTGGATCGTGGAGGTGGAGGGATCGTCGTTTCGGTTCCCCACGTCCGGAAGCCTCTTCGCAAGGCTCATCTCCCCGTTTCGCTCGCCCAGGGTCGTGCGCAGAAACGAGCGGCGCCTCGCATTCGCGTGGCCCCTGCGCTGGCCGCCCCCCGATCAGGAGGAACGCCGCCGGCTGGTGGCACTCGCGCTGGCACGCGCAGGTGCGCTCGGCCGTGCCCTACCCGAGGGCTGTGGCGTATGCGGGCGACTCTGGGAAGGCGGTCCCAGCATGGTGGAAGACAGGGCACGTCATCTCTGTCCCGACTGTGCCGGCGAGATCGAGCGCAAAAGAGACGAGAGGCCCCCGGGAGAACTGTCCACCTGGCTCTGGTGCACGGTAGCGGGATTCTGCGGTTTGTGGCTGCAGTTCCTCCTCCACTGGATTCTCGGCTGGTCCACCGCGCCTCTCGCGCTTTTGGCCGGCTGGCTCATGGGCACGGCGAACGCACCCAATCTCGAGCGGCGGCCCCTGCTCACGGTGCCCTTCACGCTGCTTCTGATCTGTGTGTTTCAGGCCCTGGGGCTGGCGCTCGTGGCGGCCACCGGATTCGGTTTTTATCAGCTCTGGGATCTGACCCGCCTGTTCCTGTGGACGATCACGAATCCCACTGCTTCCCTGTGGGGTGCGTGCGCGTTTGGCGGATTGGGTCTGGCGCTGGCGCTGTTCGAACGCCGGCTCAGAAAAGCGTAGTCCGAAAAGCTTCGTTTACGTCGGGCGCGCGGAGGGATGCGGCACCAGGGCCTGCAGCGTGTCGAGCACTGTCAGCCAGTGAAACGGCTTGGTGAGCACCTTCGATACGCCCGAGCGTTCCACCTGCATGGGATCCAGCTGATGTCCCCAGCCTGTCACCATCACTACCGGCAGGTCCGGAGCTTCGCGCTTGATGTGCTCGGCCACCTGCCACCCTGAGATTCCCGGCATCCCGAGGTCGGTGAACACGATGTCAAACAGCCCGCTCTCGAACTTCGAGAGCGCGTCGGCGCCGTCTTCGGCCACACGCACTTCGTGGCCTGCCGTCATGAGCATTTCCGAGAGTACATCTCTCACGTCCCGGTCATCGTCCACCACCAGCACGCGCAAGGGTTGAGTGAATCGCTCCGGCGTCCCGGCGGGGTGCTCGGAAAAGTGAGCCCCGAGCCGCGTTTCTCCGTGGTTCGATTCGAGTTCGAGCGTGGCCCCCGCCTGTTCCATGGCCAGCGCGAACGCGGCATAGCCCGGCAGGGCGTGCCACGCCGGCACCGGATCGGGACTCGACGGGTCCGTCGCCACCGTGATCGTGAAACAGTCGGCTCCTCCGCGGCGGCCCGTGGAGAGTACGATCACGGAGTCGGTGGGCACGGCGGCCGCAAGTTCCGCCAGAAGCTGACGGAGCACGGGACGCAGTCTGCCGGTCCGCTCGACCGTGCCGGTGGGCAGAAACTCGGTCAGCCACACCACCTTGCGATCCTTGATCTGCGCTTCGCGGCGGAAGCCGGGTTCGCTTGCGGAGAACACGTCGCGAACCAGCCCGTCCAGTGTGAGTCGGGCTTCGGTGCGCTTGCCGCGCGCCGCCTCCTGAAGTCGTTTCACGGCGTCTTCCCCTTCGCCGAGAATGCGTTCCATCTTGGCGAGGGCGGACTGCACGCCGGAGTCGGAGTTTTTGTGCTGCAACAACTGCACGCGGCCCAACAGCGCACCCAGCACGTTGTTGAAGTCGTGGGCCACGCTGGCTGCCACTTCACCGAGCGTTTGAAGGCGCGCCGATTCCACGAGCCGCGCCTGCGCCGCGGTGAGATCGAGATTGGCCGCCTTGAGGCGCAGGAGCAGACGCCGATTCTCAAGCACTCCCTCGGCCTGCCGGCAGAACACGGAGAACGTGAACTGATCCCAGGCGGAATACGTGCGGCCCGAGCGCGACATCAGCACCAGGCACGCCTGCGGCGGTGTGGATCCAAACGGAGACGCCAGGAAACTTGCGCCTGCTCCGTGGCTCAGCTCGGGGCGATGCACCAGCACGGGCCGGCCGGCGCGAAGGGCTGCCATGTCCTCGGCGGGGAGCCGCCAGAATTCGTCCGTCACACCCGCTTCCGACTCTTCGGCCAGACAGACCACAGAGGCGTGATTGGAGAACGCGAGCCAGGCCGCGGCCTCGGCCGCAAAGAGCCTGCGCGCCAGCCGCAGCGCGTAGGCACGGAAGTCCTCTTCGGTGTCCGACTGCGACAGGGACAGTGCGCTTTCGAGCACCGCCTGTCTCTGGCCGTGAAGTGCGCCGCGTCGCTCCGCGTCGTTGGCTGCGGCAGCCAGGGCCGGCATGGTGAGGTCGAGCCACTGCGCCGCGTTCGGGGGTGGCGTGCTCGCAGGCTCCAGAAGTCCCGCGTAGAACCCCGTGCCGTCGACGGATTCGAAGCCCTGAAACCAGCCGCCTTCGGCGTGCCAGCGCGTGAGCACCGAGGGCCACGAGGGAGCGTCCGCGCCCTCGCGATACACGGCGAACAGATCTTCGAACAGGCGGGCCTCCGCCTGCGGCACCATGTCGTCGCGGGAGCGAAGCATGTGCTTCCAGTCGCCGTCGGGCCCCTGCCACGCGAGCACGAGGCGGCGCAACCCGAGCAGTACACGCACCCGCTCGAGCTCGTGGGACAGGGGTCCCCACGCGGCGGCTGAAGACATCAGGCGGTCACCTGCCCTTCGTGGTTCAGTGGCGTACGTCCGATGAGGCCAGATCGATCAGCTGGCCCACCTTGTCCCGGATTCTCGACGCATTCTTTTCGATCACGTCGAGGTACTTCTCGTGCGGACCAGCCGTTGCGATCTGCTGCCGGAGGATCTCCACGGAGCCGAGAATTCCGGTGAGCGGGCTGGCGAACGAAAGGTTCAGGTCGCCGAAGGCGCCCAGAGACTCACCGTTGGCGCCGGCGCGCGCACGCGCCGAGACGAGCCGGCTGAAACTGTCGGCGTAGCGGCGATCGGCCACCGTGAAGGTGTGCCGGCGCACGTCGCGCATTTCGCCCACGGCGAGCAGAGCGACGCAGCGGCCGTCCTGAGTCACGGGCACCATGAGAATGGAATTGGGCTCGGCGCCGAAGATCCGCACGGCTTCCGCGGCGTCGAACTGCCGTTCGGGATCGTCCTGGCGGAACACCACGCTGCGACCCGCCTCGGCCACCATGCGGCAGGTGGGAAGCGTGTCCAGTGAAAACCTGCGACCCGTGGTGTCCGTTCCGTAGTTCCCGCGCCGGGCGCGTCGATACTCCACGCGCAGGGCGCCTTCGTCCACGAAACGCATGTACTGGCAGAACGTGCCAGGAATCTCGTCAAGCATGCGCGTCACCAGGTAGTCCTGACCCGATTCCGACACGGCTCCAAAGCCGGCGATTCGTCCCAGGCCCGACAGGCGCCGCGACATCTGGTGCAGCTCATGCCGGAGCGTGATGCGCTCCACGGCGGCGGCAAACAGGCCCGCTGAACGATGCAATTCGTAACGCGCGGAGTGCGTCAGGTGACGGTGCCGGCTGGCGACCACCAGGAGGCCCAGCACGTCAGCTCCGCGTTCCAGCACCACCGTGGCGCGATGCACCATGTCGGTGTGAGGCAATGCGGCTGTCGGGAGGCTCGCCTGCCCGGACGCCAGCGCGCGGCGAATCGCCTGCGAGTGAGAGGGGGCCGCACCCGTGGCCACCTGGATGCCCCGCTCGGAGAGTCCGTGCGGGTCCCAGAGGCGGCTGTAGCGGCGGGCGTACTCGCCTTCGCCCTCGTAGGCCAGAACACAGGCGTAGTCCACGCCGAGTTTCTGCCGGAGCACATCGAGCATGCCCATGAGATCGGAGGTGGCGTCGGGGGAATGGCCCAACTTCATCCCGAGCGCGGTCTCCGTGGCCAGCCAGTGCGCCTGGCGCATGGCCTTGGCGCGCGCGATCAGCGTGCCCATGGCGAGAGCGCACAGACTCGTGGTCTGCTCGAGCAACGCGGTTTCGGACAGGCTCATGTGACCCCGGTCGCGGTGCACGAGCACGACGCCGTACGTGCGACGATCGAGTCTCACCGGCAGGGCCAGAAGCCAGCCGCCGAGCGTGCGCAGGAGCAAGGGCGACGGATGAGAGGACATCTTCTTGAGGGCGAGCAGTTCGTCGGCCGTAAACGAGCGAGACGGTGGCGTGAGGAACTCTCCGGTCTTCTGCACGCGGGCGCAGTAGTAGACCTTTCCGGTTTCGCACACCGTGGAGAGCGCCCCCACCAATCCGCGGACAATCTGCGCCGCCGATTCCGCCTGCCACACCACACGGTCGAGGGAGGTCTGTGAGGCGGCCCAGCGCTCGCGCCAGCGCGCCCGGGCTCCCGACTCCAGGAGCACCGGCACCCACTCCGCCACTCCCGCCGCGGCGGCCAGCGTGCCGCCTGCGAGGCCGATGAGCACGAGAGTTTCCTGAAGCATGGGATCGGTGAACGCCGGCCAGGGCAATTTCGCCCAGAAGACGTCCGACATGCGCGCCACCAGGGCAAACGAGAGGAGGCTCGCGCCTGTCATGAGCTTTTCCCACACGGACGCGGGACGGATGGACTTGCGCTGCATCCACAACGCAAGCGCAGTGGTGAGGGCCGAGACGGCCAGAGCCAGATCAATTGTGACTGCCAGCATAGGTTTGCCTCCAAGCAATTCGCCATTCCCGGCCGCGAACGTGACCGGGGGGGAGAGCGGGCTTCCGTATGAGGTATCGGCAGCTAGGCCTAGAGCTTGGAGGAACTTACCCTCGAAAAACGGTCGCGAATACGGTCGGGCGGGCGGGGCTCCTGCGCGGCTGCCGGCTGGGTGCGGAAGTGCCTAACGGATTGACTTGGAACGGGTTCGGGTGGGTGGAACGGTGGAGCGGGAGGGTGTTGTGGGGTCCTAGAGGAGTCCGGGAGCTCCCACACCCAGTTTCTGGGTGGTCTTGAAGTGGAGCTTGGCCACCTGTCGCAGGAGATCCAGTCCGCCGCGCTGCATGAGCTTCCGGCCCGCCTCATCCACGGGCGACCCGGCGCCCTTGGGAAGCACGAAGTCGAAGCGTTTCCCGAGCTCCGCCAGTCGAGTGAGGAACTCGGCACGTGCCACGACCGATGCAGCAGCCACCACCGGATGCACTTCCGACCGCGGCGCCTGGATGAGCCGCACACTCGCACCCTTTTCCAGAAGCGCACTTTCGAGAACGCGCGGGTTGGCGAACTGATCGGCGAGCACCGTGTCCACCGGCTGTTTCGTGAGCAGATTTTCCAGCGCGCGCGCGTGAGCCCAGGCCAGAAGCCGGTTGAGGTTTTTCATGCGCGCGTACAGTTCGTTGTACTTCTCGGGACCGATGGCTACCACTTCCACCGCTGCATGCGCGTGCACCTGGGCCGCCAGGCTCAGGCAGCGCTTGTCGGAGAGCGTCTTGGAGTCGGCGACGCCCAGAGCGCTCAACACGTCATTGGAACCCGCCACGGCCGCCACCACGAGCGGTCCGAAGTAGTCGCCTTTTCCGGCCTCATCAAGACCGGCCACAACCCCCGGCGGGTGAGGGGTCAAGCGCTACGCGCGTCCCAGGTACGCCGAACTCGACGTATCGATCTTGATCAGATCGCCCTCTTTGATAAAGAGGGGCACCTTCACGCGCAGACCGGTTTCCACCACGGCGTCCTTCGTGAGGTTGGAGACCGAGTCGCCTTTCACGGCAGGCTCGGATTCCACCACGCGCAATTCCACGGACGTGGGCAGGTCCACGGAGATCGGCACGCCTTCGTAAAACAGAATCTTATACTCGGACTGCTCTTTGAGGAACGGCACGGCCTCTCCCAGGACGTCTCCGGACAGCTGCACCTGCTCGTAGGTCTTGGAATCCATGAAGAAGAATTCCTGACCGTCGTTGTACAGGTACTGCATCGAGCCTTCCCTGAAGTCGGGCTGCTCGAACCGTTCGCCGGCCGAGAAGGTGCGTTCGATCACCTGTCCCGTGCGGATGTTCTTGAGCTTGGTCCACACGTTCGCGCGCCGCTGCGCGGTGCGCGCGTGCTGGAAATCTATGATCGTGTAGAGATCCGACTCGAGTTCGAGGCGGAGCCCTTTTCTAAAATCCGTCGTCGATAGCATTACACAGTCTCCATGTCGAGCCTCCGAATATAGAGGCCACCAGCACACACCGCAATTCGACTCCTCAATTCACCCTGTGGAGTCCGGCCGCTCGAGGAAGCCTCCGGAAGGCCGTGCGGAGACGGCACCAGCCATGTGGTGGGAAGCCCACACACGGGCCGGGAGAGGAGGGACATAACGTCGCCATCCAGGTCGACATAAGTCCGATTCTGCTGCCGTAACTGCTTGTTGTCCTTGTAGTTACCGGATCGATTCCGACTCCGTCAGGACCGTTTTTCGACCCGGCCCCGACTTTGCAAAACAGTCGGCCTGTTGCAGGGGGGAATCATGAAGGACAGCCGTTCGAAACCGGTCCATCAGGGCCCGGGCTTCACAGATCGACTCTGGCGATTACTGGCACTGACCGCCGGGGGCTTCATCGCGGTGGTGATCGCGCTCTCGCTCATGCAGTGCAGCCTCAAGAAGCCGGAGGCGCCCAGCTGGGAATCCACCTTCCGACTGCCGGTGGCCGAAGACCGGCTCTCCGCCGCGAATCTGCTTTTGCGTTTCCCAGACGGCGACGAGTGGGTGAGCGAGTCGGGCCAGATCGGACTCTTCTGGACGGACACGCTCGACACGGTGACACTGGCGCCCGATCTAGAGCTTCCGACTCAATCGGCCACCGTTCCCCAGGCGCTCAACCAGGTGATTGTGGGCGCGCCGGCCCAGGACTCGGTGCGCACTCCGCTGTCCGACTACTACGCCGGACCCGCCGGTAACGTCCCGCCCTTCAACATCTCCGACACCGACACCCTGGGACCTCTCGCCGGGTACACCTGGATCGCGCCGGGGTCCGGAGAGGCGTGGCTCCGCGTGGAGAACCAGATCGGCCTCGACTTCGATTCGGTGACCGTATGGCTCACGGACCCGGGCGCGGGGCTTTTGGGAACGTACGATTTCGCGGGCGGCCTGGCTGCGGGGAGCGCCGACTCGCTGCCCATCGGTCTGGTGGGCCGCAGGCTTTCAAACACACTCGAGTATCAGCTGTACGCGCACACGCCGGGCGGCACGCTGTTGACGCTTGCCAACCGGTATCTTGCGCTGTCCTTCCGCTTCAGCGACAGCCTGTCGCTCGACTCGGGACTTCTGGAAGTGCCGCAGGTGGTGCGTTCCACCTCTGAACCATTCGGCTTTGCCGGCTCGGGCGATGTGGTGTCGATGCGCGAGGCAACGCTCTCAGGCGGCCAGCTCACTTTCACGGTGACCAATCAGACCCGCCTCGCGGCCGCCGTCACGCTCCAGGTGCCCGGCTTCACGCAGTCCGGCGTGGCTCTCACGCGCAATCTGGCCGTGCAGCCGCAATCCGTGCTGGGCGTGTCGGTGAATCTGGCGGGGTATGAGTTCCGGCCCGACGCACCGCAGGCGCCACAGCACTTCATCGTGAACGCCCAGGCGACCACCGTGCCTACCTCACCCGCACATGTGCGCATCGATCGCCACGACTCGGTGATCGTGTCTGCTCAGCTGTCGGGCGTGGTGGCCGGGGTCTTCACGGGTGTGCTCGCGCCCCAGCGCGTCACGCTGCCCACGGTTCAGCGCAACGTGAACGTACCGTCGGAGTGGAGCGCGTTCCACCCCGCGGAGGCCGCCCTGTCTGTGGAACTCGAGAACGGCTCGGGAGCCGACGCGGCCGTGAGCCTGCTCCTTGACAACGGCACCGACAGTCAGATCGTAGCCGGCCCGGTGGCGGCCGGGTCCCCCGGTGCACCCACGTTGACCACACTGTCGCACGGCAACGTAGCGTTTCTGCTCGATCCGTTTCCTTCCTGGCTGCGTGCGGGCGGATCGGCCACGTTCGGCGACTCGGTGTCCGAGGTGACGATTTCCGGACAGGACTTCGCGCTCGCGCGCGTGAGCGTGGCGGCGCCCCTGGCTGTGCGCATCGACACGGTCACCCTGGAGGGTGACGCGGAGCGTCTCGACATCGAGGGATCGGATGTGCCCGGCTTCGTGGACCGGATGCTCTCAGGCTTGCTGCACGTGGACCTGGGCAATCATCTGCCGGTGGCCTGCGAGGTCACGTTTTTTGCGGCGCTCGATTCCGCGAACGTCTACAGCGCTCCCGACCTGCTTTTGGGGCCCGTGGCGGTGGCCGCTGGACGCACGCAGGTCTCAGGTGCGGTGATCGACACGTCGCGCACGGTGGCGGCGCTCCCGCTGGATCCTGCCGACCTCGACCTCTTTACACACGGCACGCTGTATCTGGGCTACCAGTTGTTTCTGCCCGGTTCGTCCGGGCAGGTGGTGCGCTTTCTGCCGGCCGACTATTTCGCGCTCCAAGCCTGGTTTGATCTGACTCTTGAGAACGGTCCGGAGACCTGGTAGCCATGAAAGCTCTCCTCACCATTCTCAGCGTGGCGGCACTCGCCACTCCCGCGCACGCGTACCTCAATGCGCGCGCCCTGGCGCTCTCGGGCAGCCTGTCCTCCTGGCAGGGAGGCGTGGACGCCGTGCATCTCAATCCCGCCTCGGCGTACCGCGCCGGAGCCCGTCGCCAATTCGAACTGGCAGGCGTGTCCGCACGCGCGGTGAACAACGCCTTCACAGTGCGCGACTACAACCGCTACTCCGGCGCCTATCTCTCGGAGGACGACAAGACCTACCTGCTGGATCAGGTGCCCGAGTCGGGCCTTACGCTCTCCGCCACGGCGGGCGTGCAGGCTGCTTCGCTCTGGGCATCGCCCGTGGCCGTCACCATCTGGTCGGAGGGCGTGGTCGAGGGAACGCTCAGCAAGGACGCCGTGGAACTGTTGCTCTACGGCAACGCCACCATGGACACGGTGATCCTCACGGGCACACAGGCCGAGTCCTACCTCACCGCATCCATGGGATTCACGTACGCGTTCCCCGCGCTGCGGGTGGCTGGTGGCACGCTGGCCGCCGGCGCGACGCTGCGTTACGTGAAGGGCCTGTGGGTGGAGGAAGTCACCGAGTCGCACGGTGAACTCATCACCGCGACCACTCAGATCGACGCCGACGCGCATCTGTTGGCACGCACCGCAAACGGCGGGCGCGGCGTGGCTGCGGATGTGGGCTTCCTGCTCGATCATGGATCGGGTTGGAACTTCGGCCTGTCGGCCACCAATCTCCTGGGCTCGGTGCGCTGGGACGGAAACCCGGAAGCCTACGCCGTGCGCTTCACCGTGGATTCGGTGTCGTTGCTCAACGCCAACGACGACCTGGTGCAGAGCCACGACACCACATACGCCATCGCCGCCTTCACCACCCGCCTGCCCACCACGTTGCGCCTGGGCGCAAGCCGTAGCTGGCAGCGCTTCAGCCTGATGGGTCAGTGGGAGCAGGGGGTGGGCAACGGCACGGGGTCCAGCACCCATCCGCGGCTCTCCGGCGGCGCCGAGTGGTTTTTGTCGAGGGCCATCCCGCTGCGCACCGGCCTGGCGTTGGGCGGAGGCGGCGGCGTGAGCGGCACGCTGGGATCGGGTTTCTACGCGGGCGTCTTCTATCTCGATTTCGCAGTGGGACTGGCGTCGGGTGCTGTGTGGGGAGACGCAAAGGGTCTCGCTCTGGCCATGAACACAGGATTCCGTTTCTGAGGGGGGACGAAATGAACTTCCACTACACGCACCGCGTGTGCACGAGTGTGCTCGCGGTATTGATGTGTCTGACGGCACGTGAGAGTCTGGCGATGCCGCCTCATCCCGACCTGGTCTCGCGCGTGGGCGCGAGGCTGGCCGTACCCGCCTGCGACCGCGACCGCGCGGAGGGGACACACGACATGCGGACATTCGCCGCCGTGCAGCATGCCGGTGCCGCTGCCACCGACAGCTTCCGCACGCTGGCGATCCTCGTGCGCTACTCGGACGTCCCGGCCTCCACCGCGGCGGCCGACTTCGATACCCTGATGTTTCAGCCCGGCACAGGCTCCGTGCGCGACTTCTACCATGAGTGTTCCTACGGACAGCTTGACCTGGTCACTGTGAATCTGCCGTCGTCGGTGGGCTGGATGGCAGCGCCGCAGACCGCGGCATTCTACGCCAACGGCGAGTACGGACTGGGGACCTCCAGCTATCCGAACAACGCCCGCAAACTGGTGGAAGACGCCGTGGCGGCGGCCGACCCGGTGGTGGATTTCAGCCAGTACGACAACGACAACAACGGCTGGGTGGATGTGGTGATGGTGATCCACACCGGTCCCGGCGCGGAGTTCACGGGGGACACGGGCGACATCTGGTCGCACAAGTGGAGCATCTCGCCCTCGTCGCGTGACGGCGTGTTCGTGGGATCGTACGCGATGATGCCGGAATACTGGAGCTCGCCCGGCGACATCACGATCGGCGTGTTCGCGCACGAACTCGGCCATGGCTTCGGGCTGCCGGATCTGTACGACATCGACTATTCATCCCGCGGCATCGGCCGGTGGTCGGTCATGGCCGGCGGCGCCTGGAACGGCATTCTGGGTGATTCGCCCGCCCACTTCGATGCCTGGTGCAAGATCCAGCTGGGCTTCCTGACGCCGATCACGCCCGCGTCTCAGATGGTGGGGGCCCCGATCCCGCAGGC
>DAIOGN010000047.1:18755-21483 GCA_036745245.1 Candidatus Zixiibacteriota bacterium | reverse complement strand
CTCCTTAAGGAACTGATGCGCACGCCGGATGAGATTGGCGTTGAACGATCCGCACAGTCCCCGGTCGGAGGTGAACAACACCAGAGCTTCGCGCGCGGCGGGGCGCACTTCGAACAGGGGGTGAGACAGGTCGGACGAGGCGCCTGCCAGTGCCTCCAGCAGTTCCTTCATCTTGGAGGCGTACGGCCGCGAAGCCTCCACGCGCTGCTGGGCGCGGCGCAGCTTCGCCGCGGCCACCATCTGCATGGCGCGTGTGATCTGCTGCGTATTCCCCACCGAGCGGATGCGCCGCCGGATGTCGCGCAAAGATGCCATTCGTGAACTACCGGCTGCCGGCCGCCTCGAACTCCGATTTGTACTTCTGCGTGGCCGATTTCAGCTTGGCCACCACGTCGTCGGACAGCTGGCGCTGTTGTGCGATCGTATGCGCCACGTCGGGATACTTCTGATCCATGAACGTGTGGAATCCTTCCTCGAAGGCCCGTACACGGTCGATGGGGAGCGAGTCGAGGTAGCCCTGGGACGCCACCCACAGAATCATGATCTGACGCTCCGTCTTCATGGGCGCAAACTGCCCCTGCTTCAGCACTTCAATGGTTCGGCTGCCGCGCACGAGCTGGGCCTGCGTGGCTTCGTCGAGATCCGAACCGAACTGAGCGAAGGCCGCCATTTCTCGATACTGCGCCAGGTCGAGCCGCAGGGACCCGGCCACTTTCTTCATGGCCTTGGTCTGGGCATTGCCGCCCACGCGCGACACGGAAATACCCACGTTCACGGCGGGGCGGACGCCCGAGTAAAACAGGTCCGACTCGAGGAAGATCTGGCCGTCCGTGATCGAGATCACGTTGGTCGGAATGTAGGCCGAGACGTCGCCCGCCTGCGTTTCGATGATCGGCAGTGCGGTGAGGGATCCGGCGCCGAGCGCATCCGACAGCTTGGCGGCCCGCTCGAGCAGCCGCGAATGCAGATAGAACACGTCGCCCGGGTAGGCCTCGCGTCCCGGCGGCCGCCGCAACAGAAGCGAGAGCTGGCGGTACGCCGTGGCGTGCTTGGACAAATCGTCATACACGACCAGCGCATGACGCTTGGTGTGCAGGAACTCCTCGGCCATGGCGCAGCCGCCGTAGGGCGCAATGTACTGCAGCGGGGCCGGGTCGATGGCTGAGGCCGTAACCACCGTGGTGTACTCCATGGCGCCGTGCGCCTTGAGCGCCTCCACCACCTGGGCCACCGTGGATTGTTTCTGGCCGATGGCGACGTAGATGCAGAACACGTCGCCCCCCTTCTGATTGATGATCGTGTCAATGGCCAGGGCCGTCTTGCCGGTCTGCCGGTCTCCGATGATGAGTTCGCGCTGGCCGCGGCCGATGGGAATCATGGAGTCGATGGCCTTCAGGCCCGTTTGAAGCGGCTCCTTCACGGGCTGCCGTTGAACCACGTTGGGCGCGATCCCCTCCAGGGGACGGAACCTCGTGGTCACCACCGGGCCCTTCCCGTCGAGAGGCTGCCCCAGCGGATTCACCACCCGGCCAATGAGCGCATCCCCCACCGGCACCTGGGCGATCTTTCCCGTGCGCCGCACGGTGTCGCCCTCTTTGATGCCGCGGTCGGAGCCGAAGATGGCCACGCCCACGTTGTCTTCCTCGAGATTGAGAATCAGCCCCATGACATCGCCGGGGAACAACACCAATTCCGACATCTGGGCGTCGTCGAGCCCCCAGACGCGAGCGATGCCGTCGCCCACCTGCAGCACGGTGCCGACCGACTCCATCGCCAGGCGGGTGTCGTACTTCTGAATCTCTTTCTGAATGACTGAGGATACTTCCTCGGGTCTCAATGCCATGTCGAACTCCTGCCTATACTTTCAAGGCCAGCAACTGGCCTCGCAACTGGTCCAGAAAATGTTTGAGACTGTAATCGATCACGCGATTGCCCACGATCACTACGAGTCCGCCGATGAGAGACGGTTCCACCACCACGGTGAGCTCCACCTGCTTGCCCGACCGTCGGGCCACGTCGGCGGCAATCCGCTCGCGCTCGTCGTGATCCAGTGGGAAGGCGGAAAACACCCGCGTGGCCACGATGCCTCGGTGCGCTTTGACTCTGCCGATGAACAGGTCGAGGATGTCCGGGAGATAACCGATCCGGTGCTTCTCCACCAGAAGCAGGAGAAAGTGGAGAAACATCGGGGACACGCGGTCTTCGAACGCCTGACGGACGATTTGCAGTTTGTCCTCGTCGGGGATCTGCGGCGCGGTCCAGAAGGCCGCAAGCTTCCGCTCCTGTCGCAGGTACGCCAGAAGCGACTCCGCCTCGTCGTACAGCGGGTCACGAAGCCCGGAGGCCTGGCCCGCGTCGAAGAGCCCGTGCGCGTACTTGCCTGCGACCAGGTCGCCTTTCATGCCGCGCTTTCCACCTCGCTTAAGAACCGCTCGACGATCTTGCGATGCCCGGCCGGATCCAGCTTCTCACGAAGCAATCGTTCGGTGGCGCCCAGAGTGAGACCGATCATCTCCTCCTTCAACTGCACACGCGCCTTGGCGAGCTCGCGCTCGATGTCGGCTCCGGCGCGCTCCGTGATGCGACGCGCCTCGTCCTGGGCGTTCTTCCGGATTTCGGAGGCCACCTGCTGGCCTTCGGCCACTGCCGCCTGAATACGGGCCCGCGCATCGTCCTCGATTTTGGAGAGCCGCTCCTCATACTCCGCGAAGAGCCGGTCGGTCTTCTG
>DAIOGN010000047.1:12933-18745 GCA_036745245.1 Candidatus Zixiibacteriota bacterium | reverse complement strand
CGCGGTCGGGATCCGGAACAGCGGGGTCCGCGCGTCGGTCTTCTGCTTCTGCTCTTCGATGTCGGCGAACTCGGCGGCGATTTTCGCGCGGCGGTCGTCCAGGACCTTGAGTATGGGCTTCCAGGCGTAGGCCTTCAATATGATGAAGGCCACGAGGAACCCCACCAGGTGGGTCAGCACCTGACTCCACTCTATGCTCATGTCATCCTCACGGGTGGGT
This sequence comes from Candidatus Zixiibacteriota bacterium, assembly GCA_036745245.1. Taxonomy (GTDB): domain Bacteria; phylum Zixibacteria; class MSB-5A5; order JAUVRN01; family JAUVRN01; genus DAIOGN01. The sequence goes on along the minus strand of DAIOGN010000047.1, from coordinate 18,525 downwards.
GCCGCCCCGGCAAGCGCAGCACCTCGGGTCGTTACTGGATTTTGCCCTGCAACACGAACACGGTCACCAGTGCATAGATGGTGAGCGCTTCGATGAGCGCGGCGCCGATGATCATGCCCACCTGGATCTTCCCGGCGGCCTCCGGCTGACGGCCCATGGCCTCCATGGCGGCCGACACGGCCTTGCCGAGTCCGAGGCCCGATCCGACAGCGGCGATGCCCAGGCCCAGGGGCAGCGCGAATCCCAATGCGGTGCTAGCGTCCATTCCTCAACTCCTTCTGTGTGTGATTTGTGATGGGTACCCAAACTCGTTTCTGGCCGGACCGAATCGGCTCAGTGAGCGTGCTCCTCTTCGTGGTGCGGCAACATCATGAGAAAGTAGATGCTCGACAGAAGCGTAAACACCAGGGCCTGGATGAGCGACACCACGAGCGCCAGAAAGATGAAGGGCAGGTGGAGCGGCAGGCCCACGGGTGAATGCATGAAGCCCAGAGCAGAGATGCCCAGGCCCACGAAGACCGCGAGGAGCACGTCTTCGCCCGTAATGTTTCCGAAGAGTCGCAGCGCCAGCGACACGGGCTTGGACAATTCTCCGATGATGTGGATGGGCAGGTTGATGGGCACGAGACACCAGCCGATGAGGTCCCGGGGCTGCCCCGCCAGATGGTCGAGAAAGCCCACGATGCCCAGCCGGCGCACGCCGGTGTACTGCACGTAGAAAAACACGCACAAGGCCAAAGCCGCCGTGGTGTTGATGCCGTAGGGTCCGCCGGGCGGCGACATCATGCCCGGGAACAACGCGAAGATGTTCATCGCGAAGATGTACACGAACAGGGTGCCCAGAAAAGGCAGAAACGTGCGGCAGTCCTTGCCCAGGATGTTGTAGAAAAAGTTGTCGAGACTCTCCACCACGAACTCCACGCCGTTCTGAAACGGACCCGGAATCATTTCGCGGTGTCGGTAGGCCTTCAGAGCCAGCGTGCAAATGATCACGACGATGGCCATGGCAAACAACACGTTCATCCAGTGGGCCACCCAGGTGTCGTGACCGAAGATGAGCGTGAGCACGTTGGGCAGTTCGGGCGGCCCGCTGTGCCCACCCGATCCGTGGGGCGCGCTGGCCAGGGGCAGAAGCGAAAGACAGGATGACATCATCGCGTCTTCGGACCCGAAAACACTCTGCCTGGAGCCCGTCCCGCGTCGGGACCATCGATTCCCAGAAGGAGACGGCCCCCTGCTTTGAGCACGATCACGGCCAGTGGCAAAGCAAAGCCCAATAGCGGCGCCGACACGGGATACGTTCCAGCCGCCAGGATGAAGTAGCCGGCCAGATACAGGAGTGGAAACTTCAGGAGGCCCAGCACCAGAAGAGATGTCATTGGACGCTCGCCCGATGTAACGAAACGAGTCACCAGCTCCCGCAGAAGGTAGAGACTGGCGGCCGACCAGAGGGCCCCCAGGCAGAATCCCAGGGCCCAGCTTCCACCCCTATAATAAGAGAAGAGCAGGTAGGATAGAGCGGTCAGAAGCAGGGAGGCTTTTAAGCTACGGCTGATAAACGCTGTGTCCAAAGCTCGGCGATCAATCCTTCGCGTCGGGCGGCTGTGCCAGTTTTATCAATTTCCAGGTTTCGCGTCCGGAGGCAAAAAACCCCAGGACGATGCCCACGATCATCAGCCAGGGTGCGGTTGACCATTTGCGGTCGAGGGTGCTTCCCACCCACCAGCCCACTAACGGCCCCACCAAAAGGAGCGCCGGGATCGCCGTAAGCAGAGCCACCTGCCGCAAACCGGCCCGCTTTTCCCGATCCTCTTTCGTCGGGCGCCCGTTTCTTGTCATCTCTCCACAAGGCCGGATCGATGGAGGCCCCGTCTGCCTGACTGCAAAAGCGGCAGAATATCACGGCGGCTCTGGGAGTGGTCAAGCTGATTAGTGCTCTTCTCAGGCGCCGGCTCCGCTATCCTCCGATGCCGCCTTCGGTTGGACGTGCGCCAGCCGATCGGAATATGGGAGCCGGCCCATACTAGATGCCCCGGCAGGTGAGCAGACGGGCGGCCGGTGGCTTCCATTGCCGCTTAACTCATTAGACACGAATGGCATAGCCCCTTCGGACGGGGCGGATGATTGGGCACGCCAGTTGATTTGCAGGTTACCAGGAGAGCCAGATATGAAGATCGCGAGAAAGCTACGGGGACAATCGGGCGTGACCCTGCTCGAGCTTCTGGTGGGCGCGGCGCTCGCCAGCATCGTGGTAAGTGCAGTGACGCAGTTTTATGTCACGGAGCACTACAGTCTCAATCAGCAGATGGACGCCTCCGAGGTTCAGCAGAATCTCCGAAGCGCCCTTCAGGAGATGACAGACCAGATTCGCATGGCGGGGTACGGACTGCCGAGGGACATGGATCCCGTGGTCGCCAGAAATGCCAACCCCGATTCGATTCTGTTCTACTACCGCAAGTCCGAGACCAGCCGGGCGGAACTGTCGCAGGCCATGGCCAATCCACTCGATCCGCTTCGCTGCGTCGGATTCGATCTGACCGAATTCAAGAGCAACACGTGGGCGTACATCTTCGATCATGCCGCCAAGTCGGGTGAGTTCTTTTACATGTCCAGCGTAGACAACGGCTCCCAGGAGATCACGCACCCGCTCGTGCCGCTCACCAAGTCGTATCCTTCCGGCAGCGAAGTGATCGCCGTGGAGATCATCCGGTACTACATCGACCGCACCGTTCCCGCGCATCCCAACCTCATGCGCAGTCGTCAGGGAGAGGGAGCCGTGGTCTTTTCCGAGGGGGTCGACTCGCTGCAGTTTTCCTATCAGCTCACCAGCGGTGCCTGGACCGACGCTCCGGGCGCCGGACGCCTGGTGCGCGCCGTACGCGTATCCCTGTCTGCCCTGGGCAAGGGCGACACTGACGGAGTGCTCCAGGGAGCGCGCCATCGCCGACTTTCCACGCAAGTGAACATCCGCAACCTGGCAATGTGAGGAACCTATGAAGATCAAACTCCGCAACTCCCGACTGAACAATCAGTCCGGGTTCGCCCTGGTCGTGGGCCTGATCATGCTCGTCCTGGTGGGATTCCTGGGCATGACGGCCTTGCGCACCTCGGACACCGATAAGGACATCACGGCCAATCAGGTGCACCGCACCCAGTCCTTCTACCTGGCGGAAGCCGGATCGGAGCGCGTGGCCGCGGAGATCATCCGCAGCTTCGAACGCTTCGGCCGCGCTCCCGACCCGCTGCCCTCGGGCGCGTTCGACTACGGGAACGGGTACTCCTCCTTCTCCACCACCGACCTGGGTCCCGCCTCCGTGGAGAATCTCACAACAGGCGCCTACGCCGGGCTGTACGGCCTGGTGAAGGCGTTCGAGGTGAAGTCCGTGGGACGCCTGTCCGGCGACCCGCAGCAGGTGGAGATCTCGCTTGTGGTACAGGATGCTCTCGTGCCGGTGTTCCAGTTCGCCGTGTTCTACGAGCACGACATGGAGTTCCACCCCGGCGCCGACATGACGATCACGGGCCGGATGCACTCCAACGGCGACATGTACCTGGGCGCCAACACCACGCTGAACATCGATTCATACGTCACGGCTGCGGGCGACATCCTCGCGTCGCGCAAGGCCGGCTCGGGGCAGACCTACGGCGCCGGGCAGGTGAACATCAAGGACAAAGATGCTGACTACCAGGGAATGAAGGTGGGGTCGGACTGGCTTGACTCCAACGACAGCAACTGGGTGGACGAGTCGCTCAATCGCTGGGACGGTCGCGTGGAAGACGGAAATCACGGCATCACAGAACTCAACCTGCCGGTGGTGACCAACGGTACGCCCACCGATCTGATCGACCCGGACGCGGGTGGCTCCAACCCCGACTCGTTCGAGAACAAGGCCGATCTGAAAATCGTCAACGGTCAGGCGATGTACAACAATGCCGGCACCTGGACCAACGTCACGGCTTCGCTCACCGTGGCCGGGGCTCTGTCCACCGCCACGTTCTACAATCCGCGGGAAGGCAAGAATGTCACCGCCACCCAGATCGACGTGGCGAAGCTGGGCACGACGGCCTATTACCCGCGCAACGGCATCATCTATGCCTCCCGCAACACCGTGGGGGGAACCGAGCAGGCGGTGCGTCTCGTGAACGGCGCCACCCTGCCGGGGGCCCTCACCGTGGCGTCTCCGAATCCCGTGTACACCAAGGGCGACTACAACACCGTGAACAAGAAGCCCGCCTCGGTGCTCTCGGATGCCTATACCATCCTGTCGAACAGCTGGGATGACAGCAAGAGCAGCCAGGTCCTGGGGAATCGTGTGGCCACCGACACCAAGGTGAACGTGGCGTTTCTCACCGGCAACACCGTGACCGGTGCGAACGGCAGCCAGTACAACGGCGGCCTGGAGAATCTCCCACGGCTCCTGGAAAAGTGGTCGGGCAAGAAGCTGACTCTGAGGGGATCGTTCGTGGATCTGTGGCAGAGCCGCCAGGCGACGGGTGCGTGGTCGTACGGTTCGTACTACGAAGCGCCCACGCGTGACTGGGGCTTCGACACCGACTTCCTCGACCCCAACAAGCTGCCCCCGGGCACGCCGCAGGTGAACGTCGCCCAGAAGAACTCCTGGCGTCAGAATCTGGCCTCCAACTAGACGCACAGGCGACAAGAGACAAGGCGCGGCCCCACGGGTCCGCGCCTTTTTATTTTCTGCCCTGAGAGTGTGTGCGCGCCGAACTAACCGAGCGGCCGGCCGGCGGCGGCCGACAGGTGAGCCACTTCGGCGTGAAAGTCATCCGGCGAGAAGGCCGGCAGCCGGAGAATGAACTGTGCACCTTCTCCGGGAGGGCTGTGCCAGCGCAAGCTGCCGCGGTTGGCCAGGGCGAGACGCTGCACAATGGCCAGACCCAGCCCCGTGCCCTTCTTCTTCCCCGAGAAAAACGGCTGGCCGATCTTGTCGCGCCAGGCTTCGGGAATTCCCGGACCTGTGTCGGACACGGTGACTTCCACGAATGGCTGCGCCGTTTCGAACGGACGCGTGACGCCCGCCACGCGGAGGACCACCTCCCCGGGCCGGGGCCCCACGGCCTCCAGCGCATTCTGCACAAGATTGACGAGCATCTGCTGCACCTGATCGCGCGACGCGGCGGCTGAAGGAGTGCCCGACTCCACGTCGACTCTCAGTCGACAGGACGCCTGCCTCGACGGATGATGCTCAAAGAGCCCCACCACCTCGTGGGCCATCGCTTCGAGGTCCACGTCCTCGCACGACTGACGCTTGATGCGGGTGAAGTCGAGGAAGTCGGCCACGATGCGATTGAGCCGGCTCGACTCCTTGACGATGAGCTCGAGCAACGCCCGACTCTCCGCGTCCTCTCCCACCAGTGGCTTCAAAAGCTCCACAGACCCCGTCACCGTGGCCAGTGGATTGCGAATTTCGTGCGCGATGGAGGCCGACAGCTCACCCACCGCCGCGAGACGATCGGCCACGCGCATGCGTTCCTCGAGGCGCTTCGCCTCCGTGAGGTCCTGAAAAATCGCGATCACGCCGCGCACCGTGTGCTCCGCTCCCAGGAGCAAGGACGTGGAGATGCCCAGGG
>DAIOGN010000047.1:8537-12923 GCA_036745245.1 Candidatus Zixiibacteriota bacterium | reverse complement strand
GCAGAGTCCGACCATCCGTTCGAGTGACAAGCACTTCCCTGCGCGATCGTCCGGGCGAGCCTCCAAGGGCCCCTTCGAGAAGGCTGACCAGTTCGCCCATGCCGGTTCCGAGCGCGTTACCCAGCGGGTGACCGGTGGCTTCGCCTTCGGCCACGCCGAGGATCTCCTCGGCGGTGCGATTGAAGAAGACGATGAACCCGCGCTCGTCCAGCGTGAGCAAACCCGACTGCATGTGGCGGAGAATGTCGTCGGTCTCCAGGCGCGCCTTGGCCAGCGCGCGAGAGGCGCCTTCAAGCGCGCGGTCCTTGACTTCCAGCTTTTCCGACAGGTACCCCGACACGAAGGCGGCCAGGTAGAATGCGCACACGTACAGAAACAGGGCGTAGAACAGATCGTCATTCAGTCTCAGGACCTGCGTGAAGTCCCGCGCCGCCTGCCAGCCCGGGTCACCGCCCGACACGGCGATGAAGGCGGCGAGGGTGACGGCCACGCTCGTGGCCGTGGCCGTGAGCAGCGTTCCCACGAGGCGGTACTGGAGACTCGCGGAGACGATGGTGAGCAGGAAGAGAAGCAGGTACGGCGAGGCGATGGCCTGCGTGCGCGACACGAGAGCTCCCTCGACCGCCACCTCGAGGAGCAGCAGAAGTGCGCCAATGAGCCTTACGGCGCTGCTCTGGCGGCGACGTCCGTGGCGTCTGTACAGGAGGAGGAAGAGAAGCGTGGCTGCGGTGTAGGATCCGAGCAGCCAGAACCCCGGACCGGTAGACAGCCCGGCATACAGCGAAACACCCACGACCAGGCAGAACAGCACCAGGCGCAGGATGAGCCAGATGAGGTGAGAGCCGCCCGGGCCGGGCCGGCCGGTGACCGGGAGTCCTTCCCCTGGGCCCGTCACCGTGACCTTCTCCCTTAGGAGATCTTGCCGATGATGTCGAACATCGGCATGTACATGGCAATCAGAATGCCGCCGATGATGACACCCATGAACACGATGATCACGGGCTCGATGATGGAGGTGAGCGCGCTCACCGCGGCATCCACCTCCTCGTCGTAGAAGTCGGCGATCTTGGAGAGCATGTCGTCCAGGCCGCCGGTCTTCTCCCCTACGTGGATCATCTGCGTCACCATGGGCGGGAACACGCCCGACTCCTTGAGCGGCGCCGTGATCGTGTCGCCCTCGGCGATGGAGAGCACCGACTTGCGAATGGCGATCTGGATCACCTTGTTGCCGGCCGTCTTGGCCGTGATATCCAGCGCGTCCAGAATGGAGACGCCCGACTGGAGCAGGGTGCCCAGCGTGCGGGTGAAACGCGCCACGGCGCTCTTGCGGATGAGCGGACCGAACAGGGGCGTGCGCAGCATGAACTTGTCGAAATGGAGTTTCCCGGATTCCGTTTTCACCCAGTAGCGGAAGCCCAGGATGGCGCCCACCAGGCCGGCCAGGAGGTACCAGAGGTTGGAGCGCAGAAAGTGCGAGATTCCCAGCACCACCTGTGTGGGCTCCGGCAGCTCCGCGCCCAGGCCTTCGAACATCTTGGCGAACACCGGCACGATGAACGTGAGCATGGCCGCCGTCACGCCGATGGCCACGATCACGACCACGCTCGGGTACACCATGGCGCCCTTCACCTTGCGCACCAGGGCGTCCGCCTTTTCACGGTAGTTGGCCAGGCGTACGAGGATCGTGTCGAGGGCGCCGCCGATTTCGCCGGCTTCCACCATGTTCGTGTAGAGTTCGTCAAAGACTTTGCGATGCTTGGCCAGCGCTTCCGAGAGTGTGGTGCCCGAAGACACCGACTCGCGCACCTCGTTGATGATGCGCCTCATCTCGGGCCGCTCCGCCTGCGACCCCAGGATCTCCAGGCACTGCACCATGGGCAGACCCGCGCCGATCATGGTGGCAAACTGGCGGGTGAACCGCGAGATGTCGACCTTGGCCACCCTCTTGCTTCCAAACGAAAGCTTGATTTCCGTGGGCTTCTTGGAGACCTGCGACACCAGGATCCGGCGGCCCCGGAGCAGGCGCTCCAGTTCCTTGCGGTCGGCCGCTTGCAGTTCGCCTGCCACGCTGGCCCCGGCCAGCGTCTTTCCTTTGTACTCGAATACAGGCACGGCACCGACTCCTTATCGCGTGGCGGCTGCGCTGGCCTGGCGACGCGCCAACAGATCGTTCAGTTCCTGCACGTTGGAACTGCGCGCCTGGGCGTCTCCCAGGGAAATCTTGCGCGCCAGGTACAGCTCGGCCAGCGATTGATTGAGGGTGATCATTCCGTATTTCTGTCCAGCCTGCATCAGACTGTAGATCTGGTGCACCTTGTCATCGCGGATCAAGGCACGAATGGCCGGGGTCACCACCATGATTTCCATGGCCATGGCACGGCCGCCGCCCACCTTGGGGATCAACGTCTGCGTCACGACGGCCTGCAGCACGAACGACAGGGTTACGCGTACCTGCTCCTGTTGATCGTTCGGGAACACGTCGACGATGCGGTTGATCGATTCCGCGCACGAATTGGTGTGCAGGGTGGCGAAGGCCAGGTGTCCGGTTTCGGCGATCGACAGGGCCGATGAGATGGTCTCGAGGTCGCGCATTTCGCCGATGAGCACCACGTCCGGGTCCTCGCGCAGCGCGTACTTGAGCGCCGACGAGAACGAGGGGGTATCGGAGTACACCTCGCGCTGGTTGACCAGGCAGTTCTGGTGGCGGTGCAGGTACTCGATGGGGTCTTCCACCGTGATGATGTGGTCGTGCCGCTCGCGGTTGATCTTGTCGATGATGGCGGCCAGCGTGGTGGACTTGCCAGATCCGGTGGGTCCGGTGACGAGCACCAAGCCGCGCGGCAAAGACGAGAACTCTTCCATCACCTGCGGCAGGCCGAGTTCCTGAAAGGTCTTGATTTCGAAGGGAATCTGGCGGATGGCGGCCGCCACATTCCCGCGCTGGGTGAAGATGTTGGCGCGAAAACGCGACAGGTTCTCCACGCCGAACGAGAGGTCGAGTTCGCCCTTCTCCTCGAATCCCTTGCGTTGCTTTTCGTTCATGACGGAGTACGAGAGCTTCTTCGTTTCCTCAGAGGTGAGCATGTCGTACTGCATGGGCATGAGCTTCCCGTCCACCCGCAACTGCGGCGGCGAACCCACGGTCAGGTGCAGGTCGGAGGCACCGCGCTTCACCATCTCCTCGAGCAGATCGCGTAGATTGACCATAGACTCCCCGGTTTGAGTTCTTCCCTATGCATATCGGCTGAGTCGCGGTAAATCTGAAGCCTGCCCTCCCGCTCATCAGATTGGCTGACAGGCCATTAGCCGGGGGGGTCCCTGCGTTACGTCACGCGGGCCCCGGCTCAACAGACGAGCGTACAAGGCGTTCCGTCGAGAGGAGACCCGCCGGGTGGAAAACGCTGGAATCGGGGAGGGCGAGGAGCCTAGACGATCGTCTTGGCGAGCACTTCTTCGACGGTGACCAGGCCCTGCTTCATCTTCTCGATGGCGGACATACGCAGGGTCTTCATGCCGTCCTTGACGGCCGCTTCACGCAACTCCTGGTTGGAGGCGCCGCGCAGCACCATCTCTTCGATCGTGGGGGAAAACACCATGACCTCGTAGATGCCGATGCGGCCCGACAGCCCGGTGTTGTTGCAGTCCTTGCAGCCGCGACCATGGTAGATCTTGATCTTCGGAATCTCGTCCTCTGGGATGCCGATCTGGCGCAGCTTTTCGGCGGAGGCGGGAGCCTCCGTCTTGCAGTTGGTGCAAACTTTCTTCACGATGCGCTGCGCCATGATGAGGCGCGTGGCCGCGGCCACCAGATAGCCCGGAATGCCCATGTCCACGAGCCGGTTGATCGAGCTGGGCGCATCGTTGGTGTGAAGCGTGGAGAACACGAGGTGGCCCGTGAGCGCCGAGCGGATGGCGATCTCCGCGGTCTCGGCGTCGCGGATTTCACCCACCATGATGATGTCGGGATCCTGACGCAGAAACGACCTCAGCGCGGCGGCGAAGGTGAGCCCGATGTCGGAGCGCACGAGGACCTGGTTGATGCCGTCGAAGTTGAACTCCACCGGGTCTTCGGCCGTAATGATGTTGTCCCCCGTGCTGTTGAGCGCCTTGAGCGCCGAGTACAGCGTGGTGGTTTTTCCCGAGCCGGTGGGGCCGGTCACCAGAATGATTCCGTACGGAAGATGGATGGCCTTGTGGAAGGCGTCCATGGACCACTCGTCGAAGCCCAGGCGGGTCAGGTCCACCATCAGGCTCTTCGGGTCGAGGATACGCATCACCACCTTCTCGCCGAAGATGGTGGGCAGCACGGAGACGCGCAGGTCGATCGTGCGCTCGTGCACCTTGATCTTGATGCGTCCGTCCTGGGGCAGCCGGCGCTCGGAAATG
>DAIOGN010000047.1:0-8527 GCA_036745245.1 Candidatus Zixiibacteriota bacterium | reverse complement strand
GCGCGACACGATGGCGGCGCGGTACTTGAACGGAATGGGCGCCTGCTCCAGCAACGTGCCGTCCACGCGGAATCTGACGCGCACGCGCTTTTCGTACGTCTCGATGTGGATGTCGGAAGCGCCTTTGCGGATGGCGTCGGCGATGAGACTGTCGACCAGCTTGACGAGCGGCTTGTCCTGGAGCTGGGCCGCCAGGTCCATCTCCGAGATTTCGTCGGTGGTCTCCACCACTTCCAGGTCCGCCTCGCCCATCTCCTCGATGATGTCGGAGAGCGTGTTGGCGTCCTGGTAGTAGTGTTCGATGGCCTGCTGGATCGCCTTTTCGGGGCTGATCACGGGCTGGATATGGCAGCCGGTGATAAACTTGATGGCGTCCAGCACGTAGATGTTGTTGGGATCGGCGATCGCCACCACGAGCGTCTTGTTGAGCTTGGAGACGGCGATCACGTTGAACTTGCGGGCGATGTCGAGCGGGATGAGCTTGACCACTTCGGGGTTGAGCTCCACATCGGACAGGCGCATGGCGCCGATGTTGAGCTGGCGCCCCACAAACACCGACACCTCGTCTTCCGACGAGATCGCGCCTACCTGCACGAGGGCGTTGGCGAGCTTCTCGCCCTTCTTCGTGAGCTCCCTGGCTTTGGCCAGCTGATCTTCTGAGATCTTGCCGGCCGCCACCAGCATCGACCCGAGGTCGCCTGTGGCAGTGGTCATCAGTCTTTAAACAGGTTGTCCATTTCCTTTTCGACCGACTGCGTGAACCCCTCGTTGACCGGCTCGGTCTTGGGGCCCTTGCGCTGCGGCTTTTCGTCGAAAATCGCGGAGAGTTCCCCGCCGATTTCCTTGGCGTACAGGCGCACCATGCCGATCGTGGTGCGGTCGTCGAAGATGATGACGAGAATGCTGCGCTCGCCCACGATGTTGATGTGAATGTGGTCCCGTTTGCCCTGGTGGAAGAGCACCGAGAACTCCGGCTCGCCTACGAGGCGCGCGATCTCCTTGGTCGAGGCGAAACTGCCCGCCAGAAGCGCCGCGAGCGCCGTGGTGTCGAGCGAGTGCGTGAAGCCCTGGCGCGTGATGAGGTGGCCGTCCTTGTCCACCAACAGCGCGCACTTGGCTTCAGCCCCCTTGATTAGTTTTGTGAGGAGCTGATTGATCTTCTCGATCTGCTCCTCGTAAAACACCATTCCTGAGTTGGACACGGCTGCCTCCTATTTCCAAGAAAACAGTTTACGCCAGAAGGACGTCTTCTTCCGGGGCTCCGATGAGCGTTTCAACGACGGGGCGGGCGGGATGACACTCGGGGCCAGCATCGCCGATTTGGCGGCGGGTGCGGCCGGAGCCGCCGGGGACAAGGCGCGGCCGGGCGCCAGGGTCTGCGCAGGCGACGGCGCCAGAGAGGGCGTCGACGTAGCTGCACGGGCCCCGAGAGCCTGAGCCGTTGCGGGGGACCCGATCGGGGTGCCGGGGGTCCAGGGGCGCGGCGAGCCCGATGACGCGACGACGGGGGCCGGCGTAGGCTCGTCGTCGAATGTCACCGGGGCGCCTTCCTTGCGGGGCGCCACCACGCGCGGTGCGGGATCCTGTTCACGCGGACGCTCGACGGCCAAAGGCGCCGCGGCGCGCGGAGCCGAGGTCTGGGGCGCCGTGGCGGCCTGCACGGTGGCCGAGCCTCCGGATCCCGACGACAGCTCGGAACGACTGCGCGCCTTGTCGAGCACCAGCTTGATGACCATCTTCAAGGTGTCGAACACGCCCGTGCCGTTCACGGCCGAGGCCTCGAAGTAGGGCCGGTTCCTCGGATTGAGAGAGGCCTGAAGTTCGGCCACCGTGAGTACGTCGGGCAGGTCGCGCTTGTTGTACTGGATCACGAGCGGCAGATCGTCGGCGTCGTAGCCGTATTCCTGCAGGTTGTCGTAGAGGTTCCGGAGGCTTTCCAGATTCTCATCCTGCTTGGCGCGCTGGCTGTCGGCCACGAACACCACGCCGTCCACGCCCCGCAGCACCAGCTTGCGTGTGGCGTTGTAGTACACCTGGCCGGGCACGGTGTAGAGCTGAAACTTCGTGGCGAAGCCCTGGATCGCTCCCAGATTGATGGGCAGAAAGTCGAAGTACAGCGTCCGATCGGCGTCGGTGGCCAGACTGATCAGCTCGCCCTTCGTCTTTCCGGGCACCTTCTGGTGCACGTACTGCAGATTGGTCGTCTTGCCCGACAACCCCGGGCCGTAGAACACAATCTTGCAGGAGATCTCTCGGAACGCGTAGTTAATGGCGACCATATCACCCCTGAGCCCGCAAGCTGGCGGCCTGGCCGAGCCGGCGCTTGGCGTTGCGCACCTCCAGGCGGATCAGCCCCAGGTTCGCGTCCTTCTCCGTGAGCACCACGAGCACGCCCACCTCGCAGTCGGCGAGGAAGAGCTTGGCGTTCTCCGCCTCGATCGTGATCTGGCGCGGCTCGGGCTGGCCCAGCCGGCCCAGAGACTTCTGGATGTTGGCGGTGATCGACGCAGCGAGCGCGCCCACGGTTTCGTCTTCCATGGCCGCCTGCAGGTCGGACGCGATCACAATTCCGTCGCGACCCACGATCATGCTGCCCGAGACGCCGGACGTCTTGTTCAGGTCTTCGAGTATGTCAAACATAGGCCACCTCCGCGGCGCCCTGGGGGGCCGCTTTTCGGTACTTGTGTTCGTAGTATTTGCGGATCATTTCCACGGCCTGCGTGATGCGCACGTTGACCAGATCGTCGGTGTTGTGATCGCACAGCACGGCCAGATAAAAGGGTTCCACACGCTCCACCACGAGCCGCTCGCGCGACAGCGAGATCTGCAGCCGGCGTACATCGGCGTCCGGGGTACGGCGCAGTTCCCGGAGGGTGGCGTGGTAGAGCAGGTTCACGACGGGCGCCCACAGGTCGGAGTCGGCCGAGCCGCGGGCCGCACGCGCCACGCACAGCCCCTCGTCGTCCACCAGGAGGACGAGTCCCACCGTGGAGTACGACGCCACGTGCGCTACGGCGGCATCGAAATCGGGAATGTGTTCGCCGCCGGACCAGGCATGTGCCTCGGACGAGGCCGCGGACTTGGGGGCTCGAGCGGGTGCCTCCGAAGACGCCGTCGACCGGGCTTTGCGCAGCTCGCGGAAGCGGAAGACCGGCGAGAGTAGAAAGGGGACGATTGCGGCATGGAGCATCACGGCCGGTACGTAGCGACTCAGGCCATCGGCCAGGGCCGCACCGAACGCCACGTCAAACAAGCCGCCCGCCAGGACACCGAACACGATTCCCAGGCCCAGGCGGAAGACAAGGGACACGGTGGCGGCTTTCAGGCGGTGCGGAAAGGACTCGCGCGCCAGCAGGAACTGGAACGCGAGGAGGTAGTAGGCGAACTCAAATACGAAGAAGCCCGGACCCCCCTGCCCTGCACCGTTCCATCCGAAGGAATTCGGATAGTAGACGAGCGGCACCGCGGAGGCGACCAGCCCGAGCAGCAGCGCCTTCTTGAATTCGGGTCCCTTGAGTGTCATCTGGCTCCTCCTTGTGAACCACGGGCCGGCGACGATTCGAACTGATTCAGGCGCATGCGCAGGGGCCCCATGTTGATCTGGGGATCACACCAGAGCACCAGGAGAAAGGTGGGGAACGGCCAGATCCACCAGCTCGACCCGTCCGTTTCCACCAGCACCTGATTGAGCACGCCAAACCGGTTCACCGGCCACTCGCCGCGCACCGATCCGAACAGGTCGGCCGCCATGGCGGCGGCTTCCTCGGCCTCGGTGCGAACGCCGTGATCCGATTGCAACAACATGCCGTCGTAGCCCACCGTCATCTTGCCCAGCAGGTGGGGGTATCGTTCCAGGGCCTCGAGGATGGCTTCCCACGAGACCTCCGGTGCGGCCGGGCGAGCCGGCGCGGCCGGGCGGTCCGGTGCGGCCGGGCGGGCCGGGCGGGCAGGGCGGGCATGAGCGGCCGCCGACATCGGCTCGTCTGAGTCTTCGTGATCGACGTACGTTTCGGAGAGCTCGGGCAACACCGCAACGCCCCCCGTGCGATTCACGGACGCCGCCTGGCCGGCCTTCTTGGCCAGGGCGCGCAGCCGGCGCACGGATTCGTTCTGAGGATCGGCTTCCGCGAGCCGGGAGAGAATGGACTCGGCCTTCGTGAACTGGCCGGTCTGAAGATATACATCCGAGAGCAGAAGTTCGGCCGATCGCGTGCGCCCTTCGAGTTGAATGGCACGGGTGGCCGCCTGTTCGGCCTCGGGGAATCGCTTTTGATCACGCGCAATTTTGGCCAGCACCAGGTAGGCCGAGCCATACTCCGGGTGCAGCCTGATTCCGTCGTTGCACACGTCGAGCGCCGCCTTGAGGTCGCCGACCTTCCGGTACGCTTCGGCGAGCGCCGCAAAGATCTGAGACCCGGGGTTGGCCTCGAGGATCTGACGGCACTTGGCAATGCGATCCTGGATCTGCGTTCTATTCATGCGCAAGGGCTCGCCTGACATGCCCGACGATAGAGAGCATTCAGCAGGCGGTCAATCCCGCCCTGCCGAAGCTCGCGAAATGAGGCCCCACCTCTCATTGAAACACCCTGGCAAAGCGCAGGAAGCTGAACACCAGTCCCACGGCGGCCAGAAGCTTCAGGAGCGCCGCAACGTACGGAGGGATGGCGACCCAGCCGGCGCCGCCCAGCATCTCCACCAGAAGCGCCACGCCGAAAAACAGGAGCGCGAACGCAAGCGTTTGCCATGCCATGCCGAGATCTCCGCCCTTTACCGCGGAATAGATCTTGAGACACACGACGCCTGCAGCGCTCACCGCGCACATCCCGAAGGCCGAAAGCACCACGGTGCCCAGGGGCATGTACGCTTCGGCCGCCCAGGCGGCCTGCGGGAGGGCCAGAGCCAGAAGCATTCCAATCCAGATCGTTCTACGCATGGGTTCCGTCCCTACGCGCCGGCACGCAGCGCGGCAAAAAGTTCTTCCTCGGCGTCGTACTTCTGCAGCAACGCGCGGTGCTCGGCGATGGGCAGAGCCAGTTCGCGCTTGATCCCCGCCGCCACGCGGCTGCGAGCGGGGGGACCGAGCACGTTGCCGATACGCTCCACGGCTTCCGTGAGCCGCGCGTTGGTCGCCTCATAAAACTTGTGCAAACGCAGGTGCGCCGGGATGGTGTGCAGCCGCGCCAGTAGTTTTTCGGCCGGAATGTCGTCGGAGGTGAGCAGCCAGTCGGCCAGCTCGTCTTCCGGATGGCCGGGCCGGGCCTTCCCCCGCCACAGGGGCAGGTTGCCTTCGCCCACCATGCGAATCCAGATTTCCCAGAGAGCTCGGAACGAGCGCCGGTACAGATTGGCCAGGGACGTGTACAGCTGCTGCTCTTCCTCGGCCGGCGTGACGCTCTGCGCGCGCGCTTCGCCCGCTTCGATCAGCCCGGCGACCATCAGTTTGTAGAGCGCTTTCGACGTCACGAATTCACCCACCGGGGACAGTTCCAGGAGATCCGGCACCGTGCGTTCGCCGTTCACCAGCACCAGCATCTGGAACTCATCCAGGGTGAGGCGAAGCTCTTCGCGCACGCCGTGCGGCACGAGTACTGCCTTGAGCGGCACGTTGGGCGACGGCAGAACTTTCTGCACTTCCACCCACTCGTCGATGCGCCGCGTCCCCTCCATGATGACGTTCATGGTGTTCAGTTCTGTCTGGATCTGGTCGTCCGGCGGCAGCTTGCCCTCGTCGAACGCGAACCCGGCCTCGTCCCAGCCGAACAGCGTATAGACGATTTCTTCGATCTGAAGCTTGAGCGCCTCGATCACCTCTTCGCGGGAGAACAGGTCGAGCTCGATCAGTACGGTCCCGAGCTTCTTTCCCTGCGTTCGCTGCGTCTGGAGAGCCCGGCGGAGGTCGGCTTTGGAGATGCGGCCGCGCTTGAGCAGCATCTGGCCGAACAGATCTTCCTTGTCGTTGAGAGAGTTCGCGAAAACGATCTGACCGTTGCGGAAGCAAATCTGTTTCTGGAGGCTTGAACGTGTGAGCGTCAGTGTGCCCGTCTTATGCCCCGTGGTTAAGAGCTGGAGCAGATCGGGAAAGCTGATCGTGTTCAGGTTGCCGGTGAGGCTCATAGGTTTCTCAGATGCCCGCGCACGTCATGGACATTCCACACCGAGGGCGGGGTATCTATGGGGGGTATCGGTACCCCTACGTAAAGCTTTACCGGACCCGCGGTTCCGTCTGGAACCCACGATCCCGCCAGAGGATGCGAACCGAACCGTGTCGTCTGGTGTGCAGAACCTGAACATCGAGAGGCTTTTCGCGGCCCGGGCTGCGGCCGGCGAGGATCACCAACGAGGCCTCGCTGTCGGCGCAGAACGGCGGAGGAGGAAACGGGGCGTCGGTGATCCAGATGGCGTCCGGCCCGACACCCAATCGGTCGGGTGGGGCCCCTGGCCATTCCCGGCAGATCACCACCTGCCGGCCGGAGAAATCGACCACGGCTCCGAATGGAAGCGAGTCGTGGCTTCGGCACCAGACCGTGAGTGATGGTCCGGCAGAGGGTTCTGCAGATCTTTCGGCCGACGGGTAAGGTCCTGTTTTTCTTGAAGTTCCGGCCTCCGGCTCAACTGGGCCTTCCAGGCTCAGAGAGCCCCGCGGCGCCGGCCAGCCAAGGGCAAGCGAGGCGCGATTTGCCGGGTCTGGCGGACGGTCGGAGGGAGCTCCAATCCGCCAGGTCTCGTAGCCGGACAACCGCACCAGTGCCTCCAACCTGGGACCGTCAAGCACCACCACTTCAGGCTCAACCGGTGTGTAAGCGAGGAGAAGAGCACCGCAGACTGCAACGGCCGAGCCGATCGCGATCCTCCGCCGGTCCTTCGGCCGGTTGGCGAAGCCGAACACCGACAGAACAGAGGCGCCCATGAGAACCAGAGCCGTCGTGCCAGGCCGGGGCACTGCCAGAATGGGGACGGCGAGACCGTCCACGGCGTGCACGGCCAGAAGCAGGCCCTTGATGCACACCCACAGAGCCGCGGACGTCACGGAGAGCAGCGGTTCACCGATCGGTGCGAGGATCACAACCAGCATGGCCGAGAGCGTGGCCAGGCCGGCGAGGGGGACGCAGATCAGATTGGCCAACGGCGTCACGAGGGGGACTTCATGAAACACTGCGAGCATGGTGGGAAGGGTGGCCAGCTGAGCCGCCGTAGAGACGAGCACGCATGTACAGATCACGCGGAGTATTCGCCGCACCTTCCCACGTGAACCCGAACTCTGCGCCTCGGGCAGAAGCAGTATTCCCAGAGTCGCGGCGAAGGAGAGCTGAAACCCGAGGTCGAGGATCGAAACGGGCTGCCACACCGTGAACGCCAGAAGCGCCAGACCCCACACATGAAGAGGATCCACCCGCCGTCGCAGCGCCACCGCGCCCAGCACCACCAGTGCCGCGAGGCCGGCGCGCACGACCGACGCTTCAAGATGCGCCAGACAACAGAAGAGCGCGACACACGCTGCCGACCCTGCCAGACGCCAGGCTCGCCCCACGCGAAGAAACAGCAGAAGCCCCCACACGGCACCGGCCACGATGCCCACATTCGAACCCGAAACCGCCAGCAGGTGCAGCGTTCCGGTGCGTTTGAACGCGTCCACCGTGGCTTGAGACAGCTGATCGCGTTCGCCCAGGAACAGACCGGCCGCCAGAGCGCGCTCTTCCCCGTCGAGATGGGCACCGAGCCGGCTCTTCAGCGTTCGCCGGAGCGGCGCCACCACGCGCCCGAGAAAGGACGGACCCAGAGACGAAGCGCTCAACACCGGACTGCCAGTGGCCGGCTCGAAGAGGCCGTGCAGTCCTCTTCGCTTCAGCGTGTCGCTCCACGAGAAGTCACCGGGATTGCGCGCTGATTGAGGCGGGATCAGGCGGCCGGCAAGTTTCACGTTCGAGTTGGGCTGAATGCCAGGATCGAAGCGAAAGCGAGCCAGCACGCGGCCCCACCGGGGCACGACGGAATCGGGGTAGGCGATCGAGTCGACCCGGAAGACCCAGCGGGTTTCATCGGAGCGGACGTCAGACTCGCCGACCGTGCGCCCGTAGAGCAGGACCTGCCCGCGCGAATCCTGATGCAGACGAATGTCGTTGGGCGACTGAGGCGTGTGTGCGAAGTGAAGGCGAGCCCAGCCAAGACAGGCGAAGATCGAAAGCAGTGCGAGCCCGAAGGGGTTTACACCGTGGGCAAGTACGGCCACCACGAGTGCCAGTGCTGCAACCAGGCTCCAGGTGGTGAGGTCGCCCGAGGCGCAGGCACTCGCACCCAGGACAAAGGCCACTGCGCAGGCCAGAGCCGGCCTGCGGGGCGCACGAGGTGTGCGCACACAACGCATGGCGCAAGATCCCGGGTCTCCGGGACCGCGCCATCACATGCTGGGGTCAGACCCCTGCTGTCACTTTGCACACCCCGATCGCACTTGTACCGGTGTGCAAAGTGACAGCAGGGGTCTGACCCCAATCTTAGTCTAGTATCTCGTGGATCACGCCGGCGCCCACGG
>DAIOGN010000046.1:0-21672 GCA_036745245.1 Candidatus Zixiibacteriota bacterium | reverse complement strand
GTGAACGCTGTCTTCGGGGAGCGACGGGAGCCGTCCGGCCAGCTCCGTGCACAACTGGCAGAAGTCGCCGGCCTGGGCCAGTTCGGACCCTTCCAGTTGTGAGCCCGCGGGAGCCGCGCGCTGGAGCAGCGGCTCCAGATCGGTCATGGTTCGCAGAGGCAGGCTCTCCCCGCGCTCGAGCAGCGCGAGACACTCCCCTGCGAACTCCAGGGCGTGCATCTGGTCTTCGTAATCGGGCAGCGGTTCGAGCCGGGACAGTTGAAGCCGTCCCTGCGGCGTGCAGGCCATCCCGGCCAGTTGCTCCTGGATCCTGCCCCATTCAAGTACACGCAATGCGTCGGACACGGTAGCCACAGGAAGGAAAGTAAGCCGTGTGGGGCCGTTGTTCAACCACCATGACCCGCACCGGCCGTGTGCGCCGCTGCCGGGGAGATCCCGGGACGATCCGGGTGTGACCCTGCCTTTGGGTCAGTAGTCGAAGCGGGCTTCCATCTGTGCGATGGTGGCCTGGGCCCGTTCAAGCTCGCGGATCTTGCGCCGTTGAAGCTTCTGATCGTTGGGGTGCTCGGCGTAGCGTCCCGGCATCACATCGAGAGCAGCCCGCACCTTGGTGATGAACCGATCATTGGACGGATGGAGCGGCGCGGAGGCTTCATAGATGAACGGCACCGCGCCCCGCATGCCGGGCGCCAGGAAGGAGTCATCCACAGCGTCGAGCGTGGTCTGCGGCAGAGGCAGATACAGAATCAGGAACAGGAGGAAGCCGAGGAACAACCAGCCGCGCAAAAGACCGGCCAGGGCGCCTCCCACGTGATCTGCCTTGCCCATTTTGCTGACCGAGGCCACGCGGTAAAACAAGAGCGCCAGCAGTCGAAACACCAGAAACACGGCCACGACGAGCACCACGAACCCCACGAAGGACACCAGCACGGGGGAGAGAGCCATGCGACGCGTCAGGGCGTTCGCGAGCCAGTCGATGTAGTGTGTGGCGAACACGAGTCCCACCATGAAGGCGATGAGCCCCATGCTCTCGCGCACCACGCCGCGACGCGATCCAAAGATCATCGCGACCACAAGCAAGGCCAGCAACAGATAGTCGACCCAGTTCATTGTGCACTCCGTCCGGGGGAATCCGGAACCGGGTGACCTCTCCCCCCCACGGGAGACTCACCCACGGCGGAAGGTCTAAGCGCCGCTTTTCAAATACTCCAGAACAAGTGCCCTGACGCTCGCCGGGCGCCCTGCCGCTTACCTTCGGCATGACGAGCTTCATCACCTGGCCCAGCCGAGCCGGGTCACGAGGCCCTGAACCCTCCAGCGCTTCTGCCACCAAACGGTCCAGATCGGCGTCGGACAAGTCGGCCGGAAGATAGGAGAGAATGATGGCCAGTTCTATTTCTTCCCTGTTGGCCAGATCCTCTCGACCGCCGGTCTTGTACACCTCGATCGATTCGCGCCGCTTCTTGGCGGCCTGCTGCAGGGTGGATTGCACATCCACGTCCTCGAGCTCACGTCCTTCCGCGATCTTTCGATACTTCAGATCGCTGGACAGCCCTCGCAAGGTTTCCACCCTGTGCTTCTCGCCCGCCTTCATGGCGGACAGGATGTCTTTTTGAATCCGTTCGGCAAGGGAACCCAAGCCTGCGTGCTCCGAGCCGTGCCTAACGCCCGTGGTCCGAGACTTTGGGTTTCGTTGTGCGACGGCCTTTGCGTTTGGCCGTATTCAGCTTGCGCTTGCGACGTTCCGACGGCTTTTCAAAGTGCTCGTGTCGCCGGATATCCGCCAGGATACCATTCTTCTCGCACGACTTCTTGAAGCGCCGGAGAGCCTTCTCAAAGGACTCGTCCGAAGATACGCGTACCAGCGTCAATCGATGACCCCCTTTCAGACGCCTGAAAGATTCAACAAATTGAGCCGGTCATTCGCCGGCACCATTGCTTAGGATGGGAGCTAATTGCAAGAATGTCAAGGGATTTCGGGCGGCCGACCCCGGCGCCCCGGGGCTCTTGTGACGAGAATCCGGCCCGTGGAGGGCCCGCCGGGTGTTACTTCGAAACCAGTGTGAGCACCGCCACGACGGCCGTCTCGGCTCGCAGGCGGCGCGGCCCCAGGTCTACCGGCGTGAAGCCAGAATCGGCCAACAGGCTCACCTCCGGTTCGGAGAAGCCGTTGTCCCGGCCAATGGCCAGCACCATGCGATCCGGGGGCACTTCCTGCACAGGCCATTTACCGCCCCCCACCTCTGCGCGGATTCTCAGCCCGCCGGGAGCGAGCAAATTGATCTGCGTCGCCAACGCAGCGGGTTCGAACACCTGTGGCACAACTCCACGGCAACACTGCTTCGCGGCGCCGCGCGCGATGCGGCTCCAGCGACGTACGCGTCCCGGTCCGGGTGCCTGTCCCCCGAGCACAGGATAGATCTTGTGAACCCCCAGTTCGGTAGCCTTCTCCACCACCCAGTCCATTCGCGCCGGCTGGGTCATGCCACATAACAACTCGATCTGGGCGGCCGGTTCGTTGAACCGGGAATGCTCCCGTACAATGGTTCCCTGCGCTGCGCGGGAGTCCGCTTCGGCCAGGAGCACTTCGAAGGCCGTGCCCGATCCGTCAATGCACCAGAGGATATCACCTGGTCCGTGGCGCAGGACGCGCACGGCGTGGTGCGAGTCCTCGGGAGAAAGTTGAAAGCGCTCCTGGTGACGCGAACCGAAAAAGAACGTCACCGGTGACACCATCTCCCGAGTGCCCGACGTCCGCATCACGAGTCTCTCCCGACCTGTAGTGGCGCCCGCAGGTGCAGAAGGAGCCAGTCGTTGTCGCAGCGGCGCTCTACCAGACTGAGGCCCTCCTGAAAGGCCAGAGGCAGCCACTCTTCCTCCTGACTCACAAGCAGTCCCGACACGATCACGTCCGCGCCCGCGGTGCACGCTCCTCGCAGCGACCTCACACCGTCGCGCAGCGGTTCCAGTACAAGATTGGCGACAATGACATCAAAGCGCCCCTGCGGAAGCGAGCACAACTCCCCCGCTTCCAATGTCACCTGCCGGGTCACGCGATTGAGCCTGAGGTTGTGCCGGGCGTTGACCAGAGCCAGAGGATCCGGATCGCACGCATATACGTGCGCGGCGCCCAGTCGTGCAGCTGCAATGGCCAGGATGCCTGATCCCGTGCCGACGTCTGCCACCTGACGCCCCGCTGGAGACACGGACGAAAGCGCTTCAAGACACATACGCGTGGTCTCGTGACTGCCGGTTCCGAAGGCAAAGTCGGGTTTGATGCGCACGACCAGTCGACCGTTGGCCCGTCGCCTGCTCCAGGAGGGGAGCACAGTGAGCCGCGGTCCCGCATCGATGGGCCGATATGTGGAACGCCAGAGTGCGTTCCAATCCTGCTCGGGTACACGTTGCCACTCTACGTCCGAGGCCTCGTATGTGCGCAGCCAGGGCAGGAGCCGTTCCACCACCGACCCGCTGGGTGCGCCGGCGCGAAAATAAGCCAGAATCTGCGTTGTCCCGTTTCGTTGCCCACTGCGGAATTCGCTTCCCAGACAGCCGCATTCGTCGAGGGCCAGCGAGAGCAGATCCAGCCAGTCATCGTCCACTTCGAAGGTCAGCTCCACGTACTCCATTCCGGAGCCGGACGCCCGAGCTGGTAGAGTCGTGGACAGGTTCGTGATGGATGGCCTCCCGGGCGACGCAGCTACACGCCCAGCGTTTGTCGCAGGCGGTCGAAGAAACTGCGATCGGTGCGCGGAGGTTTGAGGCCTTCCGTCAGGGCGAGATGCTCGAAGAGCTTCTTCTGCTCCGACGAAAGTTTGGACGGGATCCACACGGTGACTTTCACGAGGAGATCCCCCTTGCCGCGGCCGTTGAGCCGTGGCAAACCGCGATTCGACAGTTTGAAGACTTTGTCCGACTGAGTGCCTGCCGGGATGGACAAGGAGGCCGTGCCGTCGAGCGTGGGCACCGTCACCTCGTCTCCGAGGGCGGCCTGAGCCACGGAGATGGGCATTTCGTACACGATGTGCTCATGGTGCCGCACGAACAGGTCGTGCTCCTTCTCCTCGATCACCACCAGCACATCCCCGGGCTCCCCGCCGCGACCGGGCGCGTTGCCGGCGCCGTGAATGGGGATGTAGTTCCCGGCGCCCACGCCCGCGGGAACCTTCACGGAAAGCGTGGTGGAGCCACGCACCCGGCCCTGTCCTGAACACTGCGGACACGGGCGGGTGATGATCTCTCCCTCCCCGTGGCATTGGGGACACGTGGTGACGTTGACGAATTGGCCAAGGATGGATCGGGAGACCTGTCGCACTTCGCCGGCACCGGCGCACGTGGGGCACGTCTGCAAATCGCTGCCGGCCGCCGCTCCGGAGCCGCCGCAAGCGTCGCATTCCTTCAGTTTGTTGAGTTTGATCTTCTTCTCCACGCCGGAGGCGATCTCCTCCAGCGTGAGCGGAAGACGTACCTGAAGATCCTGCCCGCGCACACGCCGCCTGCCGCCGCGTCTCCCGCCGCCCGCGAACAGGTCGTCCAGGTCCCCGAACCCGCCGAAGTCGCGCATGAAGGCCCTCAGCGCATCCGAGATATCGAAGCCTCCGAAGCCCTGCGCGCCGGGACCGGGACCCTGACTGAAAGCGGCATGACCCATCTGGTCGTACTGTTTGCGCTTGGCGGGATCTTTCAGGATTTCGTAGGCCTCGGTGGCCTCCTTGAACTGCTCCTCGGCACGCGCATCGCCGGGGTTTTTGTCGGGATGAAATTGTACCGCGAGTTTGCGATAGGCTTTCTTGATCTCCTCTTCAGAGGCGGATCGAGGGACTCCCAGTACTTCGTAGTAGTCGCGCTTGGACATGTCAGCTCAGGTTCGATGCGCGAGAGATGAGGTTCCGGGTCAGGGTTTTTTCTCCTCGTCCATCACTTCGTAATCCGCTTCTACGGCGCCGCCGCCCGCCTCCGCGCCTGAGGGCTTGGCGCTGTCCGCACCCCCGGGGGGCGCCCCGGGTTCCTGCGACTGCTTGTACATGGCCTCGGCCAGCCGGTGCGACGCCTGCGTCAGTTCCTCGAGCGCCTTCTCGATCCCCGCCTTGTCGGACCCCTGCTGTACCTGGCGCACTCCGGCCAAGGCGCTCTCGATTCTGGCCTTGTCGTCCGGGCCCACCTTGTCGCCGTGTTCCTTGAGCAGTTTCTCTGTCTGGTACACCATCTGATCGGCTCGATTCCGTGCCTCGATGAGTCCCGCCTCGCGACGGTCTTCCTCCGCGTGCTCTTCGGCGTCGGCCACCATCTTCTTGATTTCCTGTTCCGACAGTCCCGACGAGGACTGGATCTTGATTTTCTGCTCACGTCCCGTGCCACGATCCTTCGCGGACACGTGAATGATGCCGTTGGCATCGATGTCGAAGGCGACCTCAATCTGAGGCAGGCCACGCGGGGCCGCGGGAATATCCGTGAGATCGAACCGGCCCAGGGTGCGGTTATGCGCGGCCAACTCGCGTTCTCCCTGCAGAACGTGCACCGTCACCGCGGGCTGATTGTCGGCCGCCGTGGAGAACACCTGCGACTTCTTGGTGGGAATGGTGGTGTTCCGTTCAATCAGGCGCGTCATGACGCCGCCCAGGGTTTCAATGCCGAGGGACAGGGGCGTCACGTCGAGCAGGAGCACATCTTTCACTTCGCCTGCCAGCACGCCGCCCTGGATGGCGGCCCCGATGGCCACCACTTCGTCGGGGTTCACGCCACGGTGGGGTTCCCGGCCGAAGAAGTCCTTCACCACCTGCTGTACGCGCGGCATGCGGGTCATGCCACCCACCAGGATCACTTCGTGAATCTCAGACGCCGAAAGATTCGCGTCCGCCAGGGCGCGACGGCACGGCTCGAGCGTGCGTTCCACCAGATCGTCGACCAGCTGTTCCAGCCGCGCCCTCGACAGCGTGAGGTCGAGGTGTTTCGGACCCGACGCATCCGCGGTGATGAACGGCAGGTTGATGCTCGTCTGTGCGGTGGACGACAGCTCCACTTTGGCCTTCTCCGCGGCCTCCTTGAGGCGCTGCAGCGCCATCCGGTCCTTCCGGAGGTCGATGCCCTGGTTCTTTCTGAATTCGTCGGCCATCCAGTCGATGATGCGGAAATCGAAGTCGTCACCGCCCAGGTGCGTATCGCCGTTGGTGGCACGCACCTCGAAGACTCCGTCGCCGAGTTCAAGAATGGAGATGTCGAAGGTGCCGCCGCCCAGATCGAACACGGCAATCTTCTCGTCCTTCTTCTTGTCGAGCCCGTAGGCCAAAGCCGCCGCGGTGGGCTCGTTGATGATGCGCAGCACGTCCAGCCCCGCGACCTTGCCCGCGTCCTTCGTGGCCTGCCGCTGAGAGTCGTTGAAGTAGGCCGGTACGGTGATCACCGCCTTGGTGACCTCCTGACCCAGATAGTCGCCGGCCACCTGCTTCATCAACTGCAGAATCATGGCGGAGATCTCTGGCGGCGCGTACTCCCGGTCCCCCACTCTCACGCGACAGAGATCCGCGGGATCGCCCACCACCTTGTACGGCACCATTTTCTCCTCACCACTCACTTCGCTGTGACGCCGCCCCATGAAACGCTTGATGGAGAAAATCGTGTTCTCCGGATTCGTAATGGCCTGCCGTTTCGCCACCTGGCCCACCAGACGTTGACCGTCCGCTGTGAAGGCCACCACCGAGGGCGTCGTGCGCGCCCCTTCCTTGTTGGGAATGACCACGGTTTCCTGCCCTTCCATGACGGCCACACAGGAATTCGTCGTCCCCAGATCGATGCCGATCACCTTGCTCATATTTATCCCCTCAATTCAGTCGTCTCTTCATCCGTTTTGGACACGTCCCCCGACTCCGGGTCGGGACCACTCGACACAGCCACCTGCGCAGGCCTCAGCGTCCGCCCGGCCAGCAGGTACCCGCTGCGCAGATCGCCGCACACATGCCCCGCCGGCACCTCCGAAGGCAACGACATGAGGGCTTCGTGGAACTCGGGATCGAACTTCTGACCCGTCACCTGCATCTTCTCCACGCCGCGTCGTGCCAGCACGCCCTCCAGTTGCTCGCGAATCAAAGCCACGCCCCGGGCGTACGGCGAGTCGTCGTGTTCTGCCGAGAGCGCCCGGTCAAAGTTGTCTGCAATCTCGAGCAGATCCAGAAGCAGGTCTGCCTGGGCCGACCGCGCACGCTCCTGGTGGTCACGGGCGGTGCGCTTCTTGTAGTTTTCGAACTCCGCCGCCAGACGCAAATGTCGGTCGTTCAGCGCCTGCCATTCCTCCTGCCACGGATCGGAGGCCGCCTCCTCCGCGGCGGATTCAGGGGGCGTGGGGATCGCGGAGGGCTCGGCCAGAGCGTCCTTCTTCTCCAGGTTATCCACGAGACAGCACTTCTGTGAGCAGTCTCGACGTGTAGTCGACGACCGTCACCATCTTGGAATAAGGCATGCGCGTCGGACCGATCACACCGATGGTGCCGTGCACCTGGCCCACGCGGTACGACGCGGTCACCATGGCGCACAGCTGGAGGTCCATGGCCTTGAGTTCGCGTCCGATCGTAATCACGATCCCTTCTCCCAGTTCCGTGTTCGCAATCCACTCCCGCAGCGGCGTCGTGTCTTCCACCATGTGCAACACTTCGCTGAAGTGAGAGGGATCCTTGAACTCCGGCTGCGTCATGAGATGAGAGGTCCCCCCTAGATGAATCTCTTCGGCCTCCTGGTGGTTTGTGAGCTTGTCCGTGGCATCCACGAACATCTTCAAAAGTCGCGGCTCTGCGCGGGCATCCCGCAGGCGCTCGGCAGCCTGACGCCGCACCTCCCCCAGAGTCAGCCCCGTCAAGCGTTCGTTGAGCAGGCGTTCCGTGTCCTCGAGGTGGGCGCCCTTGGGATCGGATTCCATTTCCAGAAGCAGCGTGCGGGCGAGGCCCGACCGCACCGTGAGAATCACCAGAAGTCTGTGACGCGCCACGTGCACCAGTTCGATGCGGTCGACGATCCCCCGTTCGAACACAGGCGCCACGGTGACTCCAAGTTGATTGGTGAGGCGAGAGAGCACGCGGCTGGTTTGTGCCAGGATGTCGGACAGAGCGGCACTGTCGAGCTCGACCTCGCGGCGGATGGTGTCCGACTCGCGCGCGGTCAGCGGGACGGGCCGAAGCAGCCGGTCCACGAAATAGCGATACCCCAGATCGGTGGGAATGCGTCCGGCCGAAGTGTGCGGCTGGCTCAGGAATCCGCCTTCCTCCAGATCCTGCATCGTGTTGCGGATGGTCGCCGGCGACAGACCCAAAGTGAACTTCTGGGCAATAGCGCGTGATCCCACCGGTTCGGCGGTCTTCACGTAGAGATCGACGACGGCGCTGAGAATGGCCTGTTCTCGATCGCTTAACTCAATGTCCGGCTTCATATTCGCAATACTTTCGGGTTTCTGGTCGGGCCTATTTTAGCACTTGAAGTCCAAGAGTGCTAACGTTTTCTACGCCCGTACAGCCATCCGGTTCCAGGAAGTCAATCGCTGCAAGGTCAGGTACAGCAATTGGTTAGGAGTGAATCGGCATAGTACAGGTAGGCGAAGTTTCTGCCGCTGCCCCCGTCGCGTCGAAACGAGTGAAGCCTGGGGACGCCGCATACCGTGCAACGACCCAGGTGAACCGCGGGTGCCTCACCTCCGCAGGCGCGCCACTGTGCAGATACCACCCGCAGAAGGTCGAGGCGCAGAGCGGCTTCCGTACGGATCCGCGCGTCCGCCGGGAAACACGACCACACCGCAGCGGAGACTTCGAAGCAACAGGGGCCGATGCCGGGACCGGTGTACAACCGCAGGCGGTCGAGCGTGACACCGAACTCGTGCCGGAGAGTCTCCACAGCCAGAGGCAGAATGCCGCCCAGCACGCCGCGCCAACCCGCGTGCAACACGCCGCAGGCCTCCGGTGCGATAAGAAACAGCGGCAGGCAGTCGGCAGCGCTCACTCCGGCCAGGAGATCTCGCCGATCTGTGAGAACGCCGTCGGCCACGGGTGATCCCGGGATCGAGTCTTCGCTTCGCAGCACCAGGCAGTTCGTCAGGTGCACCTGCCTGAGCACAACCGCTTTGCGCTTGTGGAGCGCGCTCAGTCGTTCGGCCTGTGCGGGCGTGGACCGCTCGGGGTCGCCTGGATCGAACACCGTCCAGCCCACCTGAGGGTCTCCCGGATGGGGAAGCATGTGCTCCTCGCGAGGCACCCCCGCGGCCGTCGTGTCCGCACCGCGAAGCTCGTTCACGCGCCGCCTCCGCCACGGCCGCGCTCGATTCCGCGCACGCCCTTCACTCCTTTGAGTCGTGTGATCACCCGTTCGAGGTGAGCCTTGTGTTCTACGTCCACCAGCACGGTCGCCAGCCCGCCGCCCAGCTGAAGATCCGCACCGCGAACATTTGCCTGTGCTTCCGCCACGGCAGCCGTGATGTCGCGTAACAGATGGCGTCGCTCATCGACGTGCACGAGCAGCTTCACCTGGAAGTGCTCATCGCCCTTGACGTCCCATTCGACCTCCACCTTCCGTTCCACGTCGTCGGCGGCGACCTGCACGCGCTGGCAATTGCGGCGATGGATGGTGATGCCGCGTCCGCGCGTGATGAACCCCACGATGTCCTCCCCCGGAACCGGATGACAGCACTGGCCGAAGCGGAACATCATGTGCCCCATTCCCTGAATGCGGATGCCGCCGGACGGTCGATCGTCGGCGTGGCGCGCAGGCTTCGGGCGCGTTGGAGCCTGCGGAAACAGGCGAGGCACCAGTTGGCGAAGCGAAATGAGCCCGTGACCCAGACCCGAGAGCAGGGCCGGGATCGAACCGCGTGTGAGAGATTCGGGCAGAGGCTGCAACGCGTCCGGGCCGGGAGGCGCCTGACCGAGTCGAGTGGCTTCGCGATCGAGCAGCTCGCGTCCGATCTGTTCGGCCTCGTCGGAGTGCTTCTGGCGGAAGTACTGCCGGATTTTGGACAGAGCGCGTGACGTCCTGGCCAGATGCAGCCAGTCCTGATGCGGCGTCTGATGCGGGGACGTGATGATCTCCACCTCGTCCCCCGTCGACAGCACGGTGGTGAGGGGCACCATGCGCCCGTTTACGCGCGCTCCGGTGGTGTGATGTCCCACATTGGTGTGCACGGCGTACGCAAAGTCGAGCGTGGTGGCGCCCGCCGGCAGGACTTTGAGTTCACCGCGCGGCGTGAACACGAAGACCTCGTCCTGAAACAGGTCCACCTTCAGGTACTCCATGAACTCGGAGGGCGAGTCCATCTCCTGCTGCCATTCCAGCACCTGCCGCAGCCATCCCAGCTGGCGGTCGGCCTCGTTCATCTGCTGCTTGCCTTCCTTGTAGAGCCAGTGGGCGGCGATGCCGTATTCCGCCATCCGGTGCATGGAGTGCGTCCGGATCTGAATCTCCACGCTCTTCCCGCGCGGCCCGATCACCGTGGTGTGCAGCGACTGGTAGCCGTTGGACTTGGGGGTGGCGATGTAGTCGTGAAAGCGGTCCATGACGGGCGTCCAGAGTTCGTTGACGATGCCCAGCACGTGGTAGCAGTCGCGCTTGCTCTCCACCAGCACCCGGATGGCCAGAAGATCGTAGATCTCCTCCAGAGGTTTGCCGCGCTTCTGCATTTTCCGCCAGATCGAATCCATGTGCTTGGCCCGGCCCGATACGTCGGCCGCGATCCCTTCGCTCGCCAGAATCTCCTTCAAAGGCGTGGTGACCAGCGCGATGTACTCTTCACGTTCCGACCGGAGCTCCGTGAACTGGGAGGAGAGGCGCTCCCAGGCCTCGGGGTGGAGGAATCGGAACGACAGGTCCTCCAGTTCCCATTTGATGCGCGCCATGCCGAATCGATGCGCAAGAGGCGCGTACACCTCGCGCGTCTCCTGCGCCACGGCCTGCTGCCGGGCCGGACTCAGATGCTCGAGCGTGCGCATGTTGTGAAGGCGGTCGGCCAGCTTGATGAGAATCACCCGGATGTCGCGTGACACGGCGATCAGCATCTTGCGGAAATACTCCGCCTGCGCCTCCGCCAGGCTCCGGTACTGGTACCCGCCGATCTTTGTGACCCCGTCCACCAGATCCGCGATCTCCTTGCCGAAGGCGGCCTCCAGCTCCTCGCGGGTGGTGTCGGTGTCCTCCAGCACGTCGTGAAGAACGCCGGCCGCAACCGTGGTGCTGTCGGCGTGCAGATCGGCGAGGATGAACGCCACTTCC
Source organism: Candidatus Zixiibacteriota bacterium (assembly GCA_036745245.1). GTDB lineage: Bacteria > Zixibacteria > MSB-5A5 > JAUVRN01 > JAUVRN01 > DAIOGN01. The sequence goes on along the minus strand of DAIOGN010000046.1, from coordinate 10,437 downwards.
AGGCAGTGAGAGACGTACGGTTCGCCCGAGGCGCGCAGTTGTCCGCGGTGGTGGTAGTCGGAGAACTCGTAGGCCTTGCGAATGAGCGGCACGTTGATATTGGCATTGGCCGACTCCACGCGGATTACGAATTCGGCCAGATTCATCGCACCGCCCGGCCGACGCCGGCTCTCTTGATGACGGCCTGAAACACGTCCTCCGGAGCCAGACCGGAGAGGTCTTCCCCGGATGCGTGGGCCACGGGAGGAGACTGCAACACCACAGACGATCCGGAGGTCTCTCCCCACGGTCCCCACCGATCCGGAGTGTGTGGAGGACGACTGGAAAAGAGTGCCACCACCGGCACTCCCAGCGCACATGCGAGGTGCATGGGCCCGGTGGAGCCCGAGACCACCACCAGGGCTCCTGCCAGCACACCGGCCAGCGCCACCAGATCCACGGGCTCAAGAGCCCGGCCGCTTGAGCCCGCCACACTCCGGGCCAGTTCGACCTCGCGCGGACCGCACGTCACGATCACCGGGTGGCCCGATGCGGCAAGTCGCTCCACCAACCCGGAATAGTATTCCCTGGGCCAGTTGGGAGCCGAACTGTGACTGCCGGGATGAATGACGACGAAGGACTCGCCCTGACGCTGCCCGGCGCGAGTCAGAGCCTGGAGGGCACGCTCTTCGCCGTGCGGCGGCACGCGCAATCGCACCGGCGGAAGCGGCAGGGTCACGCCCAGAGGTGCCGCGACGAGGGCGTTGCACTCCGCCTCATGGCGGCCGCTGCTCCGTCGATGCACCGGCACCCGTTCATTGAACAAGAGACTCTGCCAGCGGTGACGCGTGCCGATTCGACGCGGCACGCGGGACAAAAACGCGCGTTTCGCCCACCCCGGATCGGGTTTGAGGAAGAGCATCACGTCCGGACGATCGCGCCGCACCCGGGTTTTCGCCGACGCGTCGTCGCACCACACCTCCACGGGATCGGAATACAATTCGAAGAGGAGCGCACAGTCGGGCCGTACGAGCACACCGAGCCTCGATGCGGGATACAGACGTCGCAGGGACGCCAGGGTGGGCAAGGTCAGGAGGAGATCGCCCAGGCCGTCGTTGCGCACCGTCAGAATGTTCACGCCCGTCCCTTTCGGCCCAGACTCCAGAGACCGGCGTACTTGCTGAACACGTGAAAGGCCGAGCCGCAGGCGAGCAGGAATCCCGCCCGCCCGTCGAGACACCCCCGTTGCAGAATGTACGTGCGCACGAATTGATAGGCGGGCCGCACCGCAAGATCCCAGAGCGTGGCCCTGCGTCCCTCTCGGTACAGGGCCTGTGCGGACAGATCGGAGTAGCGTGCGAGTTTGGCGACATAGTGGGCCCAGTCCGGATCCGTGTAGTGAAGCAGATGACCGGGCAGGTCGTCCACACGGCCCTGCACCACCAGCTGTTCGTGCACCGCATGGTCGGAGAAGCGCACGCGGTCGCGCCGGGCGAGGCGCGTCACCCGGTCGGGATACCAGCCGGAGTGCTTCATCCACGTTCCCAGGAAGTTCGAACGTCGATTGAGCCTGTAGGCGGCCACGGCCGGATCGTCCCGGCGTAGCGCCTCCGCAATGGCGACCGTGAGTTCGTCATCCACCACTTCGTCGGCGTCCAGGGAGAGAATCCAGTCGCAGGAGGCGCGGTTCAGGGCGAGCTGCTTGGTGGGACCGAACCCCAGCCAGTCCACCTGGACTACATGGGGTGTGAAACGCAGCGCTTCCTGCACCGTGCGATCGGTCGAGCCGGAGTCGGCCACGATGATTTCCCTGGCGAAGGTGACGCGCTCCAGACAGCGTCCAAGCGTTGCCTCTTCGTTGCGGGCGATCATGACAACTGAGAGCGTCGCCTGTCCCCGCGCCGCACTCTTCACCCCGGCGGGATTCGCTGGATCAGACATGGGCCGGTCGTGGAGTCGGATCGTCCCTGAACTGAAGGTCGTAGAGGTGCCGGTACAGTCCGCCTGCGAGGTGGAGGTCTTCGTGGGTGCCCGATTCCACGATCCGTCCGGACTCGATCACCAGAATCCGATCGGCCCGCCGGATGGTGGAGAGTCGGTGTGCCACGACGAAGACCGTGCGTTCCGCAATCAGGCGGTCGATCGCCTCCTGCACCTGACGCTCCGACTCGTTGTCGAGAGAGGAGGTGGCCTCGTCGAAGATCAGAATCTCCGGGTCCTTGAGCAGAGCGCGCGCGATGGCCAGTCGCTGTCTCTGCCCGCCCGACAACAGCACGCCATGCTGACCGATCGGCGTGTCGTATCCGCGCGGCAGGCCCACGATGAAGTCGTGAGCGTTGGCCGTGCGTGCGGCGCGTTCCACCTGATCCAGACCCAGCTCCGCCCGGCCGTAGGCGATGTTGTTGCGCACGGTGTCGTTGAACAGGATGACGTCCTGGGTCACGATGCCCATGCGCGAACGCAGACTGTCCAGTCGGTACGTTCGCAGGTCTTCTCCATTGAGCAGGAGAGCTCCGGAGGTGGGGTCGTAAAAGCGCGGCAAGAGGTCGAGCACCGTGGACTTGCCGGCCCCGGAGGGGCCGACGAGAGCGAACACCTCGCCCTGGTCCACCCGAAACGAAATATTTCGCAGCACGAGACCGCCGGTGTCGTACTTGAATGACACGTCCTTGAACTCCACCGACGTCACGTGCGGCACGGTCCGCGCGTCCGGCCGATCCTGGATTTCCGCCGGCGTGTCCAGCACGTCGAACACGCGGTCGGCCGCGGCGAGACCCTGCTGCAACTTGATCTGCACGTCGGACAGGCTCTTCACCGGCTTGCCCAGCGAGAACATCAGCACCAGGAACGTGATGAATTCCGCGGCCGACAGCGCCCCGCTCACGTACACCTGGCGGCCGCCCACCCAGATGACGAGCGCCACCATGAGCGCCCCCAGGACCTCCCCGGCCGGGCTGGCCAGAAGCCGCACACGCACCATGCGCAGGGTGGCGTGAAGGTAGGCCAGGGTGGCGCGTCTGAACTTCGCAATCTCGAACGGCGCCATGGCGAACGCCTTCACGACGCGCATCCCCGACAGGGTTTCTTCGAGCAGATCGTTCAGCTCCGCCATGCGCTCCTGCGTGGTCGCGGAGTACCGCCGCAGCGCCCGCCCCATGCGCGCCACCACGTAGGCCGCGACCGGTATCAGCACCACCGCCAGAAGCGTGAGTGGCCACGACAGCGAGAGCAGCAGGCACAGGTAGAAGATCGCCAGAAGCGGTTCGCGCGCGAGCTGCGTCAGCGTGGTCTGAAGCGTTTCCTGCACCACCGCCACGTCCGAGGTCACGCGCGAGACCAGGTGCCCTGTGCGATTGGCCTCGAAATAGGAAATGGACAACTCGTGAAGTTTGGCGTAGAGATCGTCGCGCAGCCCCTTCACCACCCCCTGCTCCATGTGAGTGAGCGCCCAGCCGTTGAGATAGTAGAACACGGTCTTGATGAGCGTGACCGCCACGAGCAACAGACCGATCCGCTCGAGCGTACCCACGGTATTCGGAGCCGCAATCCAGCCCTCGATCCACCGGTCGAGAACCTCACGAGCCCCGTCGAAGAGCCCCGCGCCCGCTGGGTCCGCCACCTCTCCCATGCCTCGGAAGAGATGCGAAAAGAGCGGTTTCACCAGATAGAGCATGACGCTGGACAAGGCAGCATACACCAGGAGACTGCCCAGCGAGAGAAACAGATAGCCGCGGTAAGGGCGGACGTATGAGAGAACACGCCTGAACGTGCCCGGACGAGCCATGCGTTAAAATACCCCCCGGCCCGCGTGGAATCAATCGAGGAGGGGCTGCACGTCCGCCGGCAGGTCCAGCTCGAAGAGCGCGCTGTCCAGGGCCGGATTGTACAGCTGCTGGCGAATCGAAAGCTGGAGACGCGCGGAAGAAGAGCTTCCGGTGGCACTGCGCAGGTGCCAGAAGGGATACTCGTCCCGGTAACGCGCATACTCCAGTTCGAGGCGCACGGAATCGGTCTCCACACTCAGGCGTGCGGGACGATTCCCGTCGGGTGCATACTCGAACCGGGCGGGCTCGAGGTCTTCCTGCTCACCCACGAGCCATGGAAGTGCGTCATGGAGAAGCAGCCAGAGCTGGCGGGTGGCGGGAGGCAGGCTGTCTGCGGGTCCCTGGAATCCCCGGTGTTGTCGTTCGAGAATCAGCACGATCGAGTCACCGTGCACCAGCGCGCGAAAGCCCTCCACGCCGAGCGTTCCACGGCCGCGCAGGAGATACACTCCCGGCTCTCGGAAGAACAACTCCAGTGTGAACGAACGGTCGCGGGGGGGGCCCTCGTAGTCCACCGCGGCGAGGAGCGCGCAGGTGCGCGTGTCGGCCTTCCGTTCGGCCCAGGTGCGCAGCAGGTTGGCGTGAGGCGACTCCCAGCGGGGCGGAGGAACCGTGGCCGCATGGCACCCCGCCAGCACGAGCGGGGCGATCCAGACCGCCCTCACATCGCGCCGCCGGTAAACAGTCCCACCAGAAAGCGCACCGGCGGGCCCAGCACGAACCACAACAGCGAGACCCCGGTCAGCCAGCCCAGAAGCAGTAGACCGAAGAGCACCATGGGCCCGTACTTCTCCAGCCGCCACATGTCCGTCTCGGTCAGCCCGTGCCATAGACCGTAGATGATCTTCGATCCGTCCAGGGGAGGCACCGGCAGAAGATTGAAGACGGCCAGCGCGCAGTTGATGAACACTCCGTAGGTGATCATCGTGAGAAAGAACTCGCCGGTCCCCGACACAGACACACCACCCAGAATCCGGACGAGCAGTCCGAACAGCGCCGCTTGAATCAGATTGGACAAAGGGCCCGCAGCGGCGATCCACATCATGTCGCGACGAGGATGCTCGAGGTAGCGCGGATCCACCGGCACCGGCTTCGCCCACCCGAATCCGATCAGCACCAGGCAGATCGTGCCGAAGAGGTCGAGATGCGCGACCGGGTTGAGGGTCATGCGACCCAGGGCTTTTGCTGTGGGATCGCCCAGGCGCCAGGCACTGTAGGCGTGCGCCCACTCGTGCACCACCAGGGCCAGAAGCATCACCGGCAGAGCGGGCAAGAGCAGCCGCGGGTCATCGAACGACATGCGTACCGCCCTCCGGGCCGCCGCGCTTAGGCGTAGACGCCGCGCAGGATGATCACTTCACTCACACGCTGGATGGCCACCATGAAGGCCGCGATGCGCATGCTGGTATGGTGCTTCAGCGCCATGGACAGGACGTCGGCGAAGGCCTTGCGCATGATGAGCTCCAGGCGGCTGTTCACTTCTTCCTCCGTCCAGTAATAGCCCATGCGATTCTGTACCCACTCGAAGTACGATACGGTGACACCGCCCGCGTTGCAGAGAATGTCGGGGATGACGACGATCCCGCGTCGAGCCAGAATCGCGTCAGCATCGGGGACGGTGGGACCGTTGGCGCCCTCCGCCACGAGCTGGGCCTGGATCTTGCGCGCCACGGCCGCGGTGATCTGGTTTTCCAGCGCGGCCGGCACGAGAATGTCGCAAGGGCAGGTGAGCAACTGGTCCTGAGTGATGGGGCGAGCCCCGGGAAAGCCCACGAGCAGTTTGTGTTCCGCCTGCCACGCCGAGAGCTTCTTCATGTCCAGGCCCGTCTCGCTGTAGATCCCGCCCGACACATCCGAAATCGCCACGATGCGCGCCCCCGCCTGCGCCAGGAGTCGGGCCGCCGTAAAGCCAACATTGCCCGCACCCTGCACCGCGACGCGGGCTCCCTTGGGCGAGAGACCCAGGTGTGAACAGGCCTCCAGTACCGTGATGAGCACGCCGCGCCCGGTGGCCTCGGTGCGACCGAGCGATCCGCCGAGCGCCAGGGGCTTCCCTGTCACGGACGCGGTTTCGGTGATGCGTGCGTGCATGCTGTAGGTGTCCATCATCCAGGCCATGACGGCAGGCCCCGTGTTCACGTCGGGGGCCGGGATGTCCTTCTCGGGTCCGAGGACGTCCAGGAGTTCGGCAGTGTACCTGCGCGTGAGTCGCTCGAGTTCCTTCTGGGAGAGCTTGTCGGGGTCCACACGGATCCCTCCCTTGGCGCCGCCGAAAGGAATGCCCACCACGGCGCACTTCCAGGTCATCCAGGCCGCCAGGGCCTGCACTTCGTCGAGCGTGACATTCGGATGGTAGCGCAGGCCGCCCTTGGCCGGGCCGCGAATGATGCTATGCTGGACGCGGTACCCTGTGAACACCTCGTACTCACCAGAGTCGAGCTGGATCGGCAGCTCCACAATGACGGATCGTTTGGGGCTCTTGATGATGCGCAGCACGTTGGGATCGAGCTTGAGCAGGGCGGCCGCCTGGTCGAACTGTTTCTCCACATGAGCGAGCACCGACGGGGGAGCATCGTCGCTGTGAAGAACAGGCCTGCGTTTCCCCGGACGCGGAGCCCAGCTCAAGTCAGGGGCGACGACGGGCCTGGCTTCAGTCCGCACGCGGGAACGGGAAGCCTTCGAGGTGTTCGAGGTGCGACGAACCGGTTTGCGTGCGCCACGTGCTGCCATGCGATCTCCCTCAGACGGCTGTGCTTCGAGGTCCCGATACACTGGGATGACCGGCCACGTAAAAACGCCACATGAGGTCGGTTCCCTTGTCACCTATGCCGATCCGGCCCGACCGTTTCACCACACCGGCCAGCCTGGACGCCTCGATCCAAATTTCGGGACCGCAAAGTTTGGTGCCATCCAGCGATTTGTCAATGCCGAAGGCTCGGGCAAGATTGCCGGGCCCCGAGAGGAGTCGGGCGGGATCTGTGAGCCCGCGGCGGCGGATCATTCGCTCCACCCCCTCCTCCGGCCACGCGGCCCGGATGAGCACGGCCGCCGGAACCCCTGATCTCCCCACCACCACATTGAACATGAAATGATTCCCGTAGGTGAAGTACACGTACACGGTGCCGCCTTCCGCATACATGGATTCGTTGGCGCCTCTTCGACCGCCAAAGGCGTGGCTGGCCGGATCGTCGAGCCCGAGATAGGCTTCGGTTTCGGTGATGCGCGCCGACAGGCGGAAGCCGCGTTCGATGCGGACCAGCCGCTTGCCGATGAGCCGGCGCGCAACGTCGAGTCCCCGTGTTCTGTAAAAGCCGGGGCTCAGGCGGACGCCCGTGGGGCCTCCGAAGGGGCGCTCTGCTGTTGCAGGTGCTGGTGAATGGATCGTGCGAGCGTCTTCCCCACGCCGGGCACGAGGGCGATCTCTTCTGCCGTGGCCGACTTGAGGCGTGCGGCGGATCCGAAGTGTGTCAGAAGCGCGGTTCTGCGTACCTCTCCCACGCCGGGGATGTGATCCAATTCCGACTCGAGCAGCCGCGCGCGCTGTCCCTTCGCCTGGTACGAATTAGCGAATCGATGTGCTTCGTCGCGCAGTCTTTGCAGGAGCCTTAAGGCGGGCGACGTGCGCGGCAGAAGGCGGGGATCGGACTCGTATGGAAACACCAGTTCGTCGAGTCGCTTGGCGAGACCCACCAGGGGCACGTCGCCCAGTCCCAGTTCGAAGAGCGCTTCGGCGGCACTGGTCAATTGACCGCGACCGCCGTCCACCAGCACCAGATCCGGTAGGGTGGCCTTCTCCTCGAGCCGTCTCCGAAAGTAGCGGCCCACCACTTCACGCATGGCCGCATAGTCGTCGGGAGATGCGGACGCGAGCTTGAACCGCCGGTACTCCGACTTCTTCGGCTGGCCGTTCTCAAACACCACGCACGCGGCCACCGCGACACCGGCCCCGAGGTGGCTCACGTCGAAGGCGGCAATCGTGCGCGGCGGCGCATCCAGCACCACGGCGTCCGCCAGAGCCGCCACGGACGGAGGCGTGCGCTCGGTGCGCCCACGGCGTTGCAGGAGCAGATCGCGCAGCACGAGACGAGCGTTGTCCTGCGCCATCTCCACCAGCTCCCGCTTGGTGCCTCGCCGGGGGGTGATCCAGCGGATGTTTACCTGCTTCTTCTCCGCCAGAAACGCGGCGATGAGTTCGGCTTCCTCGATGTCCACGGGCAGATACACTTCGTCGGGCACCTGCGGGGCATGCAGATAGTATTGCTTCACGAACGCCGACAGCATGGCCGCCTCGCCATCGGTGGCGTCGCCCACGAGGTGGAACTCCTGGCGTCCCAACAGCACCCCATCGCGAATCTGGAGGGCCACCACGACGGCATCGCGACCTTCACGCTCGAACGCGAGGATGTCCCGGTGGGCGCCGTCGTCTGTGACCACCTTCTGCTTGTGCACGGCATCCGTCAGGGCGTCGATCTGGTCGCGCAGGAGAGCGGCTTCCTCAAAGCGCTCCTCGGACGAGGCCTGCTCCATGCGTGTGCGAAGCTCCTCGAGAAGTTCGCGCGAGCGGCCCGAGAGAAACAGGCACGCCCCCTGAATCAGCCGGCCGTACTCATCGGAGGTCGTTTTGAACTCGCAGGGACCGGGACAGCGCTTGATGTAGTAGTCGAGGCACACGCGGTAGGTGCGCTTGCCGGGCGGCGGAATGACGAGATCGCACGACCGGATCATGAACACTCTGGAGATCAGGCGGGCCATCCGGCGCATGGCCGTGACGTTGGTGTAGGGCCCGAAGTACGCGGCCCCGTCTTTGGCGACGCGTCGCACGACGAGCAGCCGCGGGAACGGCTCCTGCGTCGTCACCTTGAGGTAGGGATACCGCTTGTCGTCCTTGAGCGTAATGTTGTAGCGGGGCTTGTGCTCGCGCACGAGGTTGGCCTCGAGGAGCAGGGCTTCCGTCTCAAGGTCGGTCACGAGAAAGTCTACGTCCGCGACTCTGGCCACCAGGGCCGCCGTCTTGGGATCGGCCGTCCCCTGAGTCTGGAAGTACGTGCGCACCCGGGCACGCAGCGACTTGGCCTTACCCACGTACAACACGCGGCCGCGGGCGTCCTTGAACAGATAGCACCCGGGGCCATCGGGCGCCGCCGACAGTTTCTTCTGCAGCAGGTCTTTCATGCGCGACTCTCAGCGAAGGAGAACCGCACGACCCTGTCCCGTCTCCGTATCGGTATCCACGCGGAAGAAATATACACCGGAGGGCAGCTCCTCGCCCCGGTTTCCGCAGCCACACCAGTCGAAGCGCGCCTGGTCGCCGCCTGTGTGCAAACCGTCGGCTGTGTACACCTCGCGGCCGAGGATGTCGAAGACGCGCAGTCGAAAGCTCGTGCCGGGCCGGAGTGGAAACGACAATTCCACTCGCTGGTTGAACGGATTGGGGCGGCCCACGACCGAGAGTGGCAGAGGCGCGGCCGACGCGGGAGGCAGCACCACTCCGCCGCGGCCGTACACCGGATCGTAGCCGGCGGTCCCGAAGTCGATGCTGTTCACCGAAAGGAGCCGCAGGAAATCCTCCACCGACCAGATGTACGTGAACAGGCCACCCGACACGGTGGCACCGGACAGGACGGCGGCCGCGCCGGCGACGTGCGGTGAGGAGGCGGAGGTTCCGTAGAACTGGCGCTGGCCGTAGGTCGCGGTGCTCACTCCGTCCCCGGCCGTGAAGTCGGGCTTGAGGCGACCATCCCAGGTGGGACCCCTGGACGAGTACGGACGCGTGGGGGAAGCGCCCGGCGTGCTCACGCCGTAATCATAGGCACCCACGGCCACGGCGCCCGCGGCATCCGCCGGTGACACGAGCGACCCCGCCGGATCCGACGGAGACATTTGCTGTGCGTAGCCGTTGTCGAGGTAGAGGTCGAAGCGCAGCCCCGACGGGATCGTGCCGAATCGATGCACCACCGACACGTAGTAGCGGCCCACCGACGGATTGTCCTGCACGGCGATTCGGTGCGCCAGACTCAGGCTGGGATAGCCGTTCGATGCAGCCACCGGCAGCGTTCTCAAACTGTCCCGGTAGATCTCCAGATCGAACGACAACCCCGACGTGGAAGGCCAGCGGTTCCACACCAATTGTGTGAGCAACAGCGGAAACCCGCCCGACGTCCCGGAATAGGTGAACCCGATCACTTCCCTGCCTGCGGACACGTCAAGCACGCCGTCCCCGTCACCATCCAGCCACAGACCCTGCCAGTGCGTGGCGGCTTCGTTGCCGGCGGAGGCGACCCAGATCATGCCCGCATGGAAAGCGCGATTCACCTGTTCGGCATGATACCCGGTGCCATCCCGCGGCCCGGCGATGAACGCAAGCGACATGTTGGCCACGTTCATGCCATTCTCGATGCACCAGTCCACGGCCTGCACGAAGTCGGACGTCTCGGCAATCTGCAACAGGTAGAGACTGGCGTCCGGTGCAATGTCGTGTATGATCTCGGCCACCGCCGTGCCATGGCCGGAGAACGACGCCGAGCTGCCCGAGTTCAGGAACGACTTGAAATAGGTGTCGGAAGGCAGCTCCACGCCGCGCAGTCCTTCCCAGCCGGCAAAGTCCAGATCCACCACGGCCACGCGCACGCCGTCT
>DAIOGN010000045.1:0-21682 GCA_036745245.1 Candidatus Zixiibacteriota bacterium | reverse complement strand
TGGTCGTCCTGGCCCTCGTCTGGATCGCAGCTGCCTGGGGTTGGCAGCTTTCATCGACCACAGGTGCACTGTCGGTGCTTGTGCGCCTGGCGCTTCTGGGAGGCTACGCGTGGCTGGCGTGGGTGCTTTGCCGACCCCGTCGCGTCACCGCCTAGGCGGCTTCACGGCCGCTTGGCCACATTGCCCGAACCCGACGGCCCCGCGGTGCTTTCGATCCAGTCGTCCGTTGCGATGAACGCTGCGGCCACGCGCGCAACATCTTCGGGCGTCACCACCTTGAGCCGGGTTTCGAACTCTTCGTCGTAGCGGAAACTCCCAGCCAGGAATTCGCCAAGCGCCATGTAGTAACACTGCGTGTCGCGCGCCAGCCGGCGCATGAGCGAGCGCCCGATCATCTTGTTGCGCGCACTCAGCACCTCCACTTCGTCCGGCGGCTCGGCCGCGAGCCGCTTCATCTGCGCCTTAATTCCGGAGAGGGCCCGCTCGCGGTTCTCCGGGGTGGTACCCATGGAGCAGAGCATCCAGCCGGACTCGGGCGAAAACTCAAGCGACGCGCCCACGGAGTAGGCCAGCCCCTCGGCTTCACGCAACTGCGCGGCCAGCCGGTCGGAAAGAAGTCTCACGGCCAGAGCCAGGGCGGGTGCATCCGGGTCCGATGGACTGCACGCGGCGCGTCCCATGCAGATCTGCAACTGGGCTTTTTCCATGGGAACATGCACGGGAAGGGCGCCCTTGGCGTGTCCCGGGGCCGGCTGTTCCCTGCGTGCGCGTGTGCCCACCGAGGGCCTGCCGCCGAATGTCTGTGCGATCCATTGCATGGCCGTGTCGGGATCGGCCGCAGTGGCTATAGCCACAATCGTATTACCCGGAGCGGCATATTCCTGCCAGAAGGCCGAAAGCTCCGTTGGTAACACCGCGCCCGTGGTCGCAGGATCCCCCAATACATCAGAGGCCAGAGGTCCCCCCGAGAAGAGTGCCTTGAGCGTAGACTTGCGCGCCGCATACGAGGCCGACTGCGTCTGTCGGCCGTACGCTGGGCCCAATTCGCCCGCCACGCGCGCAAGCCGGGTGGAGTCGAACCGGGGGGTCGACACGAGATCGAACAGAATCTCCAGGGCCTGCCGCGCTTCGGCATCGAGCGCACTCATCTTCACGAAGGAGAACTGCGGCGACGTGTAGAAATCGTCGTACGGAATCGATGGATCGTCCGCCGTGGTGACCGTGGCGCCCACGGAGGCCAAAGCCATAGCAAGCTCCGCCTCAGCAAGCGTCTGAGTGCCCCTGGGCAACAGCCTGTGCGCAACGTCCACCAGACCGCTCTTGCCCGCGGGCTCCGAGGCCGAGCGATGGCCAAACAGCACGGTGGCACCGAACATGCGCGAATCGGGATTGGACTTCACCACCGCAACCACCCCATTGGGAAAGGTGCGCGACGCAAACCGGTCGGCCGTGACCTCCTGCGCGATCGGTTGCGGCGGCGGCGTGGACACATACATCGCCACATATTGATTGAAGCCGTTTCGATACACCGCCACGGCCGACTGCATGTCCCGCAGCGTCACCTCCGACATGCGTTGCACCCGGCGCGAGGCGTGATCCCAGCCGAGCACGCCGATTTCCTGCGCGCGCATGATGCCGTAGTAGTGAAGCCTTTCAAGAAGCGCGTACTCTTCGGCCTGCGCCGAGGTGAGCAGGGCCGAAAGCGCTGCCGCATCGGGCAGCTTGCGCACCGATTCCGTAAGCCCGCGAAACACGGCCTCCAGCGCCGCCGCGGAGTCGGCTCCGGGCTTCAGCGTGACGTCCACCACCAGGTCTGCGGCTCCCTCGCGGATCTCGAGGTACGCCGCGGCCTCCGTGGCCGGCGCGTCGGACCCTTCAAGGAGCGTGGCCAGAAACGGCGACTGACCCGCCATGTTCAGATACGCCGCCCACACTTCCAGAGCCGGAAACGTGGGGGCCAAAGGCGCGAACGCCGGAATGGACACCAGAAGCTTTGGAGCCGGCACCTCGAGATAGTGCGTTTCGAACACGCGATCGTCGCCCGCGGGTGGCTCGGTGAAAACCGGGGCGCTGGCCGCATGCACTCTGCGTCCGCCGGCGCCGCCGAATGTGCGTTGGACCGCTGCTTTCAGGGCGGCGCGATCGAAGTCGCCCAGCACCAGAAGGCTCATATTCTCCGGCACGTAGTAAGTACGGTAGTACTCGAGGATGTCTTCGCGCGGAAGCGTGGCGATGATGTTGAGGTCGCCCAAAACCGGCCGCTCGTAGGGCGTGCCGCGGAACCGCAGCAGGTCGAAGGCGGTTTCCACATGGTATTCGGGACTGTCGGTGTCGCGCTGGATCTCCTCCGACACGATGCCGCGCTCCTTCTCCACCTTTTCCTCCGGGAGAATCGAATGGAGAATCATGTCCGACATCACGGCCAGCCCGGTGTCGATGTACTCCCTCGGCATCAGCACGAGGTAGCCCGTGAGTTCCTTGCGCGTGAAGGCGTTGATGTATCCGCCAAACGACTCGATCACGGGCTCGATCTGTTCCTGGGAACGGCTGGATGTGCCATTGAACATCAGGTGCTCGAGGAAGTGCGTCACGCCGTTCTGGTGAGCCTCCTCATAACGAGATCCGGCCTTCACGAACACCATGTCCGCCACCATGGGGCTGGACCTGTTTTCCTGAAGCACCACTTCGATTCCGTTGCCCAACCGGTAAGATTCGGAGCCCGCGGCGGGCGCGGGCAGAAGCAGGAGGGCCAGGATCCAGATCGTTTTTCGCATGGGTGAGAACTCCGTTGAGGCTTGCCTAGTCATTGTGCTGCAAAAGGATCACGCGTTGGTCCGGGCGCGGCAACGGCGATTTGCGGTACGTGGCCAACGGTGTGGTTTAGCCCGGAATTCGATTGACAAGGGCAGGCGTCGGCCTATATTGGGCGTTTTGCATTTGCCATGGCAATCTGATTATGAGACAAGGAGTTAACTGATGCGGCGGACACCCATCTGGCTGGTGCTGCTGACACTTCTCTTGATCGCGCTCTCCTTCTACGCGCTTTACCCCTCCGTCAAGCTGTACTCCATGACCGGCGAAGAGCAGCGCAGTCTCGCCGAGACCGATCCGGCCGAACTGGTGGCGCTCGAGAAGCGGGCCATCAAGCTGGGCCTCGACCTCCGGGGCGGCATGCACGTGGTGCTGGAAGTGGACAAGTCCAAGCTCAACGACAAGGAGCGGGTGGACGCCGTCGATCGCGCCCTCGAAGTGATCCGCAATCGCGTGGACGAGTTCGGCGTGGCCGAACCCCTCATCCAGAAGTCGGGAGACGATCGGATCATCGTGGAGCTGCCTGGAGTGGAAGACCCGGAGCGGGCGCGTGAACTGATTGGACGCACCGCGCAGCTCGAGTTCCGGCTGATGCCTGAGCCCACGGATCAGGAAGCTGTGATCCGCGCCATCGACCGCGCCGTGGCCCTGGCCCTGCCTGCCGAAATGGCGGCCCTGGCCGAGGGCTCACCCACCTCCAGCCCCGCCACGGCCGACAGCATCGCCCGCGAATTGTTCGCCGACACCTCGGATGCGTCAGTTACCAAGGACACCACTGAAGTGGCCCAGGCGGACACCGCGGCTGCCGCAGGCGACTCGGCCCTGGCCGTGCAGCCCTTCTCGCTTCTGTTGCGCAGCTCCGGCGGCTACGGTTTTGCCATCGAGGAGTCCGACGTACCCACCGTGAGGCGCTATCTGGCCCTGCCGGAGGTGGTCGCCGCCATTCCCAGAGGCGCGGTGGTGGCCTGGGGCACTCGTGAAAGCTCCGAAGGCGGCGCCACGTACGAACAGCTCTACATCCTCAACGAACGCGCCGAGCTGACCGGACAGTACCTCACCGACGCCAGTCCGTCGGTGGACAACGAGATGGGCGGCTACCAGGTGAACTTCGTGCTCACGCGCGAAGGGGGGAACCGCTTCAACCGCATTACGCGCGCCAACATCGGCAAGCCGCTGGTGATCGTGCTCGACAACCGCGTGGAATCGGCCGCCACCATTCAGAGCGCCATTCGCGAACAGGGTCGCATCACGCTGGGCGGCGGCGCCTCGTTCGAGGAGGCCAAAGATCTTTCCATTGTTCTCAGAGCAGGCGCACTGCCCGCGCCCGTGATCATCGCCGAGAACAACATCGTGGGGCCCAGCCTGGGACGCGACTCCATCCAGAAGGGCGCGTACTCGTCTGTCATCGGATTCATTCTGGTGGTGCTGTTCATGGCGGTGTACTACCGCTTTTCCGGAGTGGTGGCCAACGTGGGCCTGGCGTTCAACCTGCTGTTTCTCATGGCGGGCATGGCGCTTCTGGATGCCACACTCACCATGCCGGGGATCGCGGGGATCATGCTCACCATGGGCATGTCGGTGGACTCGAACGTGCTGATCTTCGAGCGCGTACGTGAGGAGCTGCGCACCGGCAAGACGGTGCGGGCCGCCATCGACACGGGCTACGTGCGCGCGCTGCTCACCATCATCGACTCGCACGTGACCACGCTCATCACCGCCGCCGTGCTCTTCATCTTCGGCACGGGCCCCATCAAGGGCTTCGCCGTGACGCTGTTCCTCGGAATTCTGATCAGCCTGTTCACAGCGTTGTTCATTACCAAGGCCATCTTCGACTTCCGCAAGCATTCCGGAAGCCTCTCGATATAGGACCCCCATGTTTAAACTCGTCGGCGAAACACATTTCGACTTTCTCGGCAAACGCAAGATCGGCTACCTGGTCTCGGCGGCGCTTACGCTCCTGGGTCTGGTGGCTGCCGTGCAGTTGTGGCGGGGCGAAGGCAATCTGGCCATCGAGTTCACGGGCGGCACCATGCTGCAGGGTTCCTTTGCACAGCCGGTGTCCATCGGCGATCTGCGCACGATCCTAAGCGACGGGGGCTTTCCCGAAGCGGAAATCAAGGCCCTCCAGGCGCGCGAAACGCCCAACTCCTTCATGATCCGTGTGAAGGAAGACGTTGGGGGCCAGGCGCAGGCAGCCCAGAAGCTGGTCGACCTCGTGAAGGCCAGGCTGCCCGACAACGCGTTCCATGTGGACTCGATGCACGAAGTGGGACCTTCGGTGGGTGAGACGCTCCGCAGTCAGGCGGGCCGCGCAGCCATGATCGCCCTGGTGTGCATTCTCATCTACATCTGGTTCCGGTTCGATTTCCGGTTCGGCGTGGCCTCCACCGTCGCCACGGTGCATGACGTGCTGGTGGTGCTGGGGATCCTCTTCCTGTTCAGCCGGGAAATCTCGCTACTGGTCGTGTCGGGGCTTCTGACCCTGGCGGGGTTCTCGCTCACCGACAAAGTGGTGGTGTTCGACCGGGTGCGCGAAAACCTCAAGCAGTTCCGCCGGCGGTCCGACTTCGGGCAGACGGTGAACAACAGCATGAACGAGGTGCTGAGCCGCACGATCGTCACCGGCATCACCACCCAGCTCGCGGTGATCATCCTCATGATTTTCGGAGGCGAGGTGCTCTTCGACTTCTCGCTCACGATCTTCCTGGGCTTCATCGTGGGCACCTACTCCTCCTGGTTCGTGGCCAGCCCGCTGGTGGTGGATTGGGAGGCGAAGCGACCCTCCCGCTTCAAGTAGTCGGGTCGGTTCGTTCGACTTTTCGGGCCCCGGTCATCGGGGCCTTCTTTTTTGGGGCACACGGGAAGGCTTCAGGGCGTATAATTGAGAGGTCCCCCGCTTGCGAATTATGAAGAAAGTCCTCCTGGCCCCCTGCGTCCTGGCCCTCCTGGCCCTGTGTCTGGCTGTGGCCACCCCCCAGTCGCGTCCAATGGCCCAGTCGGCGGTGTCCATGGCCCCCGACCCCTCACTTCTGATGGTGGCGCGCCTGCATTACGGCGGCGGAGGCGACTGGTACTGGGGCGGGTCGGCCCTGCCCAATCTCATGGACTTCGTGGCGCGCAACACGCCTCTGCCCGTTCAGTCGGGTTCGCCCCCCACGGTGGAGCTCTCCTCCCCTGAGCTATGGAACTACCCGGTCCTGTTTCTCACCGGACACGGGAACGTGCGGTTCACCGAGCCGGAGGCCGCCGTGCTTCGCACCTACCTCACCTCCGGCGGGTTCCTCCTGGCCAACGACTCCTACGGGCTCGATCTATCCTTCCGTCGGGAGATGAAGCGCGTCTTCCCCGACCACCCGCTCGTGGAAATCCCCTGGGACAACGGAGTGTACCACTGTCTCTTCGAGTTTCCGCAGGGTCCTCCCAAGATTCACCAGCACGACGCGCAGCCGCCGCAGGCCTTCGGCATTTTCGTGGAGGACCGCCTGGTGTGCATGTATCTCTACGAAGCCGACATCGGCGACGGCTGGGAAGACCCCGAAGTCCACGGCGATTCCGAAGACAACCGCAGAAAAGCCCTCGAGATGGGCGCCAACATCATCCTCTGGTCGCTCCTGCAATAGCCCAGGGAGTTTGCCGAAAGCAGATAGTATGAGCCAGAACGCACGCGTCGACCTGTCCCGCTTCCTCACGCGGGTGCACCGCTTCTGGACATTCAATGTGGCCGGGCGCATCGTGGCGGCCGGGTTCGGTGTGCTGTGCGGGTTGTTCTGGCTTTTGGTGCCTCTCGAACACTTCGTCGGGGCGCCGGTGGCATTGCGCGTGGGGCTGTGGGTGCTCGCCGGCATCGCGGTGGCCTGGGGAGCGTATCTGCTGTGGCGCACCCTCGCCGACCGGTCCCACACGAGGACGCAGGCTCTCGCGCTCGAGCGGTACGCACCCGAACTTCGCGAGCAGCTCATCACGGCGGTCGACACGGAAGGATCCGAGGCCCGTTCCCTGGGCTATGCCGACTGGCTGCTCGAACACACGTTGCATCAGGCGCGCGAAAACGCCTCAAAGCTCAACCTGCGGGGATTCTACCGGCAGGCGGGCATGGCGCGCGCGTTCGCCTGGTTCGGCGGAGCGCTTGCCGTCACCGTATTGCTGGGACTCTTCTTCCCCCGGCCGGCCGCTCGCACGCTCACTGCAATTGCACATCCCACGCAGGACCTTCCGCGTCCCGTGCCATTTCAATGGCAGGTCACCTCGACCGAAGAGCGAGTCCTTCAATATGAAAGCGTGCAACTGAAGGCCACGGTCACGGGAAGCCGGCTGCCTGCGTCGGCCCAACTCCTGTGGCGGTACGGCACGGACGGCGAGCCCTTCAGCCAGGAGCTGTCGGCCCTCGAGGGGCACCGGTTCGAACATACGTTGTCCTCCCTGCCGCGATCCATCGAGTACTGGTTCGCAGCCGACGGCCAGACGTCCGAAGTGCATTCGGTGCTGGTAAATACGCGGCCCGAACTGGTGTCGTTGTCGGGCGAGTGCCGGCCACCGCGATACACGGGCGCCAGCGCATTTTCGCTCTCCGGCGCGTCCAAACGCTGGGTCGTGCCCGAAGGAAGCCAGATCGAAATTACCGCGCGAAGCGATCGGCCTCTGGCGTCCGGGTACGTGCTCTTCGCCGATTCCTCCCGTGCTGCACTCGAAGTGTCGGGCACGGGTGCCACCGCTCGCTTCGGCTCAGGCGGCAAGCGCACCCTGCGGGTGTTCGTCAACGACTCGGCCGGATTCGCCAACTTCGACCCGGTTCCGGTGCAGCTGGAAATCATT
Source organism: Candidatus Zixiibacteriota bacterium (assembly GCA_036745245.1). Lineage (GTDB taxonomy): Bacteria > Zixibacteria > MSB-5A5 > JAUVRN01 > JAUVRN01 > DAIOGN01. Next base: position 14,059 of record DAIOGN010000045.1, on the reverse strand, counting down.
CCCGACCTGGCTCCGCAGATTGCGCTGCTCGAACCGCGGGGCGATCGCGACATCCCCGACAACATGACCGTGCCCCTCGTGGTGGCTCTGCTCGACGATTACGGTGTGACCCGGCTGGAGATCCGCCATCAGGTGGAAGGCGAGGGCGGTACGGGCGTTGCGCTTTCGCGCGACGTGGCGCTCCCCGCGGGCTTCGGCAGAGAGGGCACCTTCCGCTTCGACTGGTCGGTGAACAACCTCCGGCTGTTCCCGGGAGATCGCGTGCTGTACTCGGTGCGCGTGTACGACAATAGAGCGCCCGAAGCGCTGTGGGCGGAAACTCCCACGTACATGCTGCGCCTGCCTTCGCTCGAGGAGATCATTGCCGAAACCGAGCAGAATCAGGACCGGCGCACCGACGAAGTGGCCGAGGCGGTGGAGCAGCAACGCGGCATGTCGGAAGAGTTGCGCGAGATGGCGCGCGAGATGACCGGCCAGGACCAGGTGGAGTGGGAGAATCGCCAGCAGCTCGAGCAGGCTCTCGCCACGCAGGAGAAACTGGCGGAGGAGCTCGAAGAGTGGGCCGACGATCTCGAGAAGGAAGCGGAATCGCTGGCCGAAAACCGCATGGCCTCTCTCGAGATGCTTCAGAAGATGAACGAAATCGCCCGCCTGCTTGAAGAGGTGATGACTCCCGAACTGCGCGAGGCCATGGAACGCCTGCAAAAGGCCATGGAATCCATGACGGCCGAAGAGATGAGGCAGGCCCTCGAAGATTTTCAAATGAACCAGGAGGAACTCCTGGCCCAGATGGAACGCACTCTCGCCCAGCTCCGCCAGATGCAGGTGGAGCAGATGATGGAAAACATGCTGCGTCAGGCCGAGCAATTGGCGCAGAACCAGGAAGCTCAGAATCGTGCCGTTGAGTCGGCAGCCCAGCAGCGCACGCTCGACAGCCTGGCCCGGCAGGAGGAAGCCCTGAGGGGCGAACTGCGGGAACTGCAGGAGAAAGCCGCGAAACTGTCGGAGCTGAACAAGCAGAACCGCGCCAACAAGGACGTGGAGGAGTTCGCGGAACTGGTGAAGTCCTCCGATGCCGGAAGCGACATGGAGAGCATGTCTCAGCAGATGCAGAGTGGAGAGAAGGGGCAGGCTTCCACCTCGGGGCAGAAAGCCTCAAGCAAGTTGCGGCAGATGCTCTCGGGCATGCAGCAGGAGGTGGACGAGCTGGCCAATCAGATGAATGCCGAACAGCTGGCTGCCCTGCGCGATCTCACGCGGCGCACGCTCTCGTTGTCGGAGGAACAGGAAATGCTGGGCGATTCGGCGCGCGCCGTGTCGCATTCCAGCCTCGCGCTGCGCGAAATGGCGGCGCAGCAATCGGCCATGGGTGGATCCATCAGCCGGCTTCTGGAAGACTTCAACCAGCAGGCCCAGCAGAACCTGTTTTTGTCGCCCGATGTGCGCCGGCATTTGTCCGAATCGGGGCGCAAGGCCGAGGCGGCCACCGGCACGCTCGCCGACCGCAACGGCCCGGCGGCGTCGATGCTGCAATACGAAACCATGTTCTCTCTCAATGAGGCCGGCAAGAGCCTCATGGAGTCGATGCAGAACCAGAGCCAGTGCCAGGGCGGCAGCCAGGGCCAGGGCAAACTGAACCAGGGCATGCAGAACATGTCGCAGGAACAGCTCAAGCTCAACGAAGCGTCCCAGGCCATGCGCAATCCGTTCGGGCTCTCGCCGTCGGAGCAGAACGCCGTCAAGAGACTCGCCGGCCAGCAACAGTCGATTCAGGGATCCATGCGCGATCTGGCTCAGCAGACCGCCGAGGGACGCGACCGACTGGGTCGGCTCGAGGAGATGGCCAGGTCCATGGACGAAGTGATCGAAGATCTCGATCGCGGCGAAATGTCCGACGAAACGCTGGAACGCCAGCGCAACATTTACAACCGCATGCTCGATTTCCAGAAATCACTCCAGCGGCAGGACTTCGAGAACCGCCGCCAGAGCCAGGAGGGTGAAACTCTCGTGGGGTCACGGCCCGATCGGTCGGCCGACGACGCACAACTCGACAGTCGCCAGGTGGATTGGAACCGTTTCCAGAACGAATGGTACCCGCCCGGCTTCCGCGCCCTGGTGAAGGAGTACTTCGAGGCGGTGAGTCGCAAGGCGGAGCCGAAGGAATGATTCGCAGGCTGGCCCACTGGGCGCTGGCACTTATCGCGGTCGTCTTGTATTGCACGCCCGCATGGGCGCAGTCCACTCCCAAGCCGTTCATACAGGCCCGGCAACTCCTGCTTCTGCAGCGCTGGGACCATGCGCTTCAGCTCATCGAAAGCGTCGTGCCGGCCAATGAGGACGAGTGGCTTCTGCGCGAGTCCCTTCTGGCGGAAGCCTACGAGGGGCAGGGCAATTTCGCCTCACTCGAACTGCTCGCCCGGCAGGCGCTGGAACGCCGGCCCGACCGCCCCGACCGCACACACTGGCTTCTGGTGCGCGGGCGGCTCCTGCTCCTGAGTGACCAGCTCGATTCGGCGCAGGCCGTGCTCGGGGCCACCTGGAGGCAGCATCCTGTCGACTCGGTGATTCAAAGCGTGGCCGAATTGTATCAGCGGCATTCGCTGTCGGATCTGGCCCTCGCAACGTATTTGGAAGCACGGAAGGTCACGAAGGACAGCGTGCGGTTCGCCCTGGCCATTGCCGAACTGTACGAAGCGCGACGCGATTATGCCGGAGCCACACAGGAGTACTTCCGCGCTATCCGCACCGACTCCACCCTCGCACGACAGGTGGAGAACCGCGTGCTTCAGCTCGTCAACACTCAGGAAGGCGGCGAGGAAATCGAAGCCGAGCTGGTGCGGGCGAAATCGCTTCCGGGCGGCGACGAGCTGGCGTTGCGGTTGCTTTCGGCCCTGTATCTCGGATCGGGGCGGCCGGAAGAAGCGTGGCAGGCCGCGTGGTCGCTCGACAGCCTGCAGGGACAGGAAGGGTTGAGCCTGATCGCATTCCTCAGGCAGGCCGCCGAACGCGGTTACTATGAAGTGGCTGCGCGGGGTGCGGCCACGCTGCTCGAACGTTACCCGGACAGCCAGGTGCGCTACCAGGCCGAGTGGGAGCTGGCCGGGATGGCCCTGAGGCTGGGCGACTGGAAGAGCGCACGCGATCAGTACGCGCAGATATCACGCACGTCGCCTGTGATGCGCTTCCGCATCGAATCCGCCCTGGCGTATGCAGACATCGAGCGTCGCTACGCAAAACGACTCGAGTCTGCCGATTCCACCTATGCGCTCGTAGAGACACTCACACCGGCCGGACCCTATGCCGGAACCGCGCGCCTCGGGCGTGCCGCCGTGGCGATCGATCGAGGGAATTACGCCTCGGCTCGTCAAGTCCTCGCGGAGGTCGCGGCGAACGGCGTTCCGGAGACGGCTCGCGAGGAAGCCGCCTTTCATCTGGGCCATCTGGCATGGTTCGAAGGCGATCTGGAGGCGGCCACCGACGTCTGGAAGGCGCTGACCGACGACTTCCCACACAGCGCCTGGGTGAACGACGCTCTCAATTATCTGTTCTTGCTGACCAACTACTCCAGCTCGGCGGCCGGCGATCTCAAACTGTTAGGCCACGCCGAAGCGCTGGCTCGTCGTACACAGTACGACTCGTCTCTGGCCCTGGTGGCCGGACTGCGTGGTACGCAGGACGCGCCTCTGGCACCACGCGCATGTTTCCTGGCGGGACAGTGGCATCACGACGCCGGCCGGGCCGACTCGGCGCTTGCGGTGTGGGACGGATATGTCGAGCGGTACGCGACCGATCCGGATGCGCCGCGTGCTCTGTGGCTCTCAGCCCGGCTGTACGAGACAGAGGTCCACAAACCGCAGGAAGCGCGGCGTCGCTATGGCCTGTTGCTCGAGCGCTACCCGCGCTGCCACTGGGTGGAAGAGGCGCGCGGGCGAATCAGGAAGCTGGACGGATCGTAAGTTAAACGGGCTGCCGAACCGGAGTGGCGCGCTTCATGCCTTCCTGCTCGGTGCGCAGATTGCGCATTTCCATCTCCAGCCGTGCCACCTGTTCCTGGTAACTCTCCAGCTGCTTGCCACGAATCTTCGTCGTGGTGCGAACCAGAAGTCCCAGCGAGGTAAGCAGGAACAGCACGGAATTCACCTGCCTGAAGATGTCGCCATAGTTGAAGATGCTGTCCATAAAGGCCAGAATCCCCAGTCCAAACAGAACCGCGCACCAGATCAACATGGACATCCCCTCCAGGATCAAATGTATTGGCCGGAATTGGCCTTCCTTATATACTTTCGGATTCGTTTGGACTGCCCTTAGGAGAAACTTTGAATACCGAACTGATTGATTCCGAACCATTTAGGCAGCCCGTTCGGGACCGGTGGCTGGCTTGCGCCACAGGCCTGGTGGCCCTGGTGCTGTACGCTCTCACCGTGCAGCGCACAGTGTCCTTCTGGGACTGCGGCGAGTTCATCGCCAGCGCGGTGATCCTGGGGGTGCCTCACCCGCCCGGCACGCCGCTGTTCGTGCTCCTGGGGCGGTTGTTTTCGCTGGTCCCCTCCGCCGCCGACGTGAGCCTGCGCGTCAATCTGGTGAGCGTGGTCTCCGGGGCCGGCGCCGTGGGCATTTCGTATCTGGTCACCGCTCGCATTCTGCGGCGCTGGCTTCTGAGCGGCCTGGACGTTCCCTTTCGCGAACTTCTCGTGACCGCCGCCTCCTTCGGGGGCGCCATGCTCCTCGGGTTCGCGGCCACCGTGTGGGGCAATGCCGTAGAAGCCGAGGTGTATGGCATTACGCTCATCATTTTCATGATCATCGTGTACTGCGCACTGTGGTGGATCGACGTGCGCTATACGCACCTGGGGCCGAGGCTTCTGATCTTTGCTTCGTACATGGCCGTCTTCGGTCTGGGCGTGCACATGATGGTGTACCTCGCCATCCCGGGACTGTGGCTTCTGGTGCTGCTTTTCCACGAAGACTACCGTCGCGACTGGCGGGTGTACACGGGCGCTCTGGCCATGATGCTGGTCATGGCCACCGGCACCGAAGCATTTCTGTGGAATCTGTGTTTCCTCCTGGGCGTGTCGGTGTGGTGGCTGGCCGCCGGAGCCACCGCCCGCCGTGCGCTGTCGGGATGGATCGCACCGGCGTGGGCTGCGGTACTCTGGTTCATATTCGATGCCACGCTCCCCCTGTCCATGTTTCAGAAGTACGGCTGGGGCACCGTCGACTGGATGGCCACGGTGGCGATTTTCCTGGCCGCCACCCTCGGCAGTTTCCTGACTGGTAGTGAAGACGCCGGTGAATCGAGGCGGCGCTGGGGATTCCTGTTTGGCATCGTGACGGCCTGCCTCGTGGCGTTCTCGCTTCAGTTCTTCATTCCGGTGCGCAGCATGCAGGATCCGCGCATCGACGAGAACGATCCGGAAACCTGGGAGAGCTTCAAGGGCTTTCTCGAACGCAAGCAGTACGGCCAGGAGTCCATGGTGACGCGCATGTTCGAGCGGCGCGGCCTGTGGGAGAACCAGTTCGGCCGCCATCCGCGCATGGGGTTCTGGGGCTTCTTCGAGCAGCAGTACTGGCTGTCCGGAGGGCTGTTCGTTCTTCTGGTCGTGTTCGGTCTCTTGCCATTCATTGCACCGTTTCTGCGCGCGGGACGCGGGCGAGCCGAGGACTTCCCCAGCCGGTACGGCGTGATGGCGTACATCCTCATCACTCTGCTGGCCACCACGGCAGGACTCGTGGTGTACATGAACTTTTCCGACGGAGTGTTCTACAACGCGAACGCCACCGACCAGGCTTATCTCGAAGTGCGTGATCGTGACTACTTCTTCACCACGGGCTTTGCGCTCTTCGGCGTCTGCATCGCGCTGGGGATCGCCTGGCTTGCGGCCTGGGGGTCGTCGCGCGTGCCCGCCCTGGGCAAGGGACTGGTGGCCGTTTGTGCGGTGCTGGTGGGCGTGGCGCTTCCGGTGGGGACCGTGCGCGCCAACTGGTTCCGCAGCGACCGTTCGGCCAATTTTATTCCCTACGACTACGCACTGAACATCCTGAACTCCTGCCCGGAAGGCTCGATCCTCTTCACCAACGGCGACAACGACACGTTTCCCGTGTGGTGCCTTCAGGAGGCCTACGGTGTCCGTCGCGACGTGAAGGTGGTGAACCTGTCCCTCGTGAACACCGACTGGTACATCCTCCAGATGAAGAATCAATACGGCGTGCCCATGCAGCTCACCGACGAGCAGATCCGCACCGTGCCCACGCGTCTGGCCGATGGTCGTATGTACGGCAAGCCCTCCAAGCCGTTCGCCGACCCGTTCCGCGGCTACACGCACGACCTGGTACCCTACATCGGCCCCGACAGCCAGCTCATCCGCGTGCAGGATCAGATGGTCGAGCAGATCGTGCTCGCCAACAGCTGGAAATCGCCGGTGTTCTTCTCCGGAAGCTACTCCGGCCAGACCGAGCTCGACCTGCCTCAGCATATGGAGATGGTGGGACAGAGCTATCGCCTGGTGAAGCGCAGCGGATCGAACATGGCCGACACGGCCGAGTCGCGGCGATTGTACGACGAGGTGTACTCCTATCGCAGCTTCGCCCTGCCCACTTCCTACCAGGACGAAAGCGCCGCGAGCCTTCTGTGGGCCTACCCCGAAAAGATCCTCCAGCTGGCCGAGCGCTACATGGTGGCCGGAGACACCGAGTCCGCCATCCGGTACGGCGAGAAGGCACGCGCGGTTCTGCCCGCCTACTGGCGCACCTACGATTTTCTGGGCGGTGTGTACTCCGTCGCGGGACGCCCCGCCGATTCACAGGCGGTGATCGACTCGGGCCTGGCCGCCCTCGAACAACTCGTCCGGGTGAATCCCGGCAACGTGTTGTACGCGCAATCGTACGCCCTGGTGCTCGATGTGGCGGGACGCAGCAGCGATGCGCTGGCCTTTCTCACGCAGTCTTTCCGCGCGCGTCCCAAAGAAGAACTTCTCTTCATCACGCTTGCGCAGTTTTCCGTGCGCGCCGGCGACCGGGCGCGCGGCGAACTGGCCGCCACCCTGTGGCTCGACGGTCATCCCAACGACGATCGAGCACGCGGACTTCTGAGTATGGTGAGTCAGATGGCTCCTCAGGTGGTGCCGGATGCGATGCCGCCCACGGGAGATACACAGTGACACAGCTCGTCGGAACGGGCGGGGGGCCACGTTGAGCGGCGCACCCGACCGGCTCGAAGCCGAGAATCAGCGCCTGAAGCAGGCCGTTGAGGAGCTGTCGGTTCTCAACGAAATCGCCACCGCCATCGACTCGAGCATGCCGGTGGACGAGATCAACCGGCTCATCGTGGCCAAGTGCATCAAGCGCATGGGCGTGGAGCAGGGCGTGATCCGACTGCTCGATCAGGCCAGCCCCGATCAGGCGTTCAAGACTCTGGTGCGCGTGGTGGATCAGTCGGAGGAGGGACTTCCGTTCCGCCTGGGACTGTCGCTCACAGGCTGGATCCTCAAGAACCAGAAGCCACTTCTCTCCAACGATCTCAAGACCGACGAACGGTTCAAAGGCGCGGCCGAAGAAGCGTCGCAGTTCCGGTCGGTCCTGGCCGTGCCCATGAAAACGCGCAACCGCATGATCGGCGTGCTCTCCGTATTCAACAAGCGCGGGGATCTGCCCTTCGACGCCGACGACCAGCGGCTGCTCACGATCATCGCCACGCAGTCGGCGCAGGTCATCGAGAACGCGCGGCTTCAGGAAGAAGAGTCCCGGCTGCGCGTGATGGAAGAAGAGTTGAAGGTAGCGCGGTCCATCCAGGAAAGTCTCTGCCCCAAGTCGGTGCCCGTGGTGGAAGGCCTCGATCTCCACGGCTTTACGGCGCCCGCACGTGAAGTGGGCGGCGACTACTACGATTGGGTGCTCTTGTCCGGGGGCCGGCTTGGCTGCGTCATGGCGGATGTGTCGGGCAAGGGGATGCCCGCGGCCCTCCTGATGGCGCAGCTGCAGGCCGCGTTCAAGGCGCAGGCGCAGCAGGGCCGGCCGCCGCACGACGTGCTGACCACAGTGAATCAGTTCCTGTCGATTACCATGGAACCGGCCCGGTTCGTAACGCTTTTCTACGGCATCATCGATCCGAAAGCGCGCACGTTCACCTACGCCAATGCAGGACACAACCCGGCCTTCCTGTGGCGTAAGGACGGCAGCTTCGAATGGGTGGGACAGGGCGGTCTCATGCTGTCCCCCGTCTCCGTCTTCCCGTACCAATCCTACGAGGTCAGCTTCGGTCCCGGCGACGGGATCGTGCTGTACACCGACGGCATCACCGAGGCCGAACGCGCCGACGGCAAGCAGTGGGAGGAGCCGAATCTCCAGGCCGCCATTTTCGCCGGCTCGCGCGCGGGTGCGCAGGACGTGGCCCTTCGCATCAAGTCGGCCGTGACGGCCTTTGTGGCCGGCCACGATCAGTCCGACGACATGACGCTCGCCGTGATGGTTCACCGCGGCTGAGTGGCCTTCGTGGCCACCCTTCTCCTCTACGCTTTCCTCTGCCTGGTGTGGGGCTCCACCTGGCTTGTGATCCGCATCGGGCTTGTGGATCTCTCTCCTTTCTGGTCACTGGCCTTTCGCATCTGGCTCGCGCTTCTGTTCATTCTCGCGCTCGGCTGGTCACGCAAGACGTCGTTTGCGCCGCCGGCATCCAATCGAAGGTCGCTCTGGATCGTCTGCCTGCTGGTGTATCCTGTGAACTACTGTCTGGTGTACTGGGCCGAGCAGTACGTCACGTCGGGGCTGACAGCCGTGGTCTTCTCGTGCATGCCCTTCTTTGTGGCGCTCTTCTCCCTGCGCATGCTGCCCCAGGAGCTGCCGGGACCCTTGACCTTCGTTGGACTCATCGTGGGGTTTGCGGGCCTGGCCACCGTGTACTGGGACCAGCTCTCATTCGGCGACCCGCAGAAAGTAATGGGAATGCTGGGCATCAGTCTGGCTGCGGCCGTGGCGGCCTACAACACGATCCTGGTCCGCCGCGATCTGGGCTCGATGCCAGCGGTCTCGCTCACGGCCTGGACGCTCATCGGCGGCGCCGTTGTGGTGCCCTTCTTCTCCCTCGCCCTGGAGGGAAAAGCTGACCTGCATTTCACCGGTCGTGCGCTGGCGACCATCGGTTACCTCAGTATCGTGGCTTCGGGTCTGGCGTTTGTGGTGTATTATCGCCTGCTGACGACCATCTCCGCGCTCACCGTGTCGCTGATTGCCTTCATTACGCCCATTATCGCCCTGCTTCTGGGATCGTGGTTCGACCATGAATCGCTCGCACCGCGTGCATGGGCAGGGATTGCGTTGGTGCTTCTGGGTGTGCTGCTCGTGGTGCAGGCGGGGGCGCGACGCCGAGTCAAGTCGCCTTGAGTGCGGCCGGCGGTGCCGTTCAGAACGGTAAGCCGAGATTCAGATACCAGATCACCGAGCGATCGGTGGCCAGCCCGGCGCCGAGGTCGAGCGGCCCCAGAGGGCTGTCCAGAGTGTAGGCCAGTCCCACACCATGAATCACATCGAATAGATCCACTTCGGAGTCGTACGTCCAGATGTCGCCCAGGTTGTACTGCAGCGTGATGTAGCGCCTGCCGCCGTTGTGCATACGCAGGGCGGCGTGACTGTGCCAGAAGTAGTCGCCACGCCCCTCCCCGGTGTGCAGTCCGAAAAACGTGGATCGTCCGCCCAGATAGTAGCGCTCGGGCTCGGGTAACCAGGAGTCCGACGTTCCCGCCCCACCCCCGAGAATCGCCACGTGTTCCCGGCCCAGTGGGAGCACGCCCTCCAGTTCGAACCAGAATTTCGTGTACTGAGTGTTCCCGCCAAGCACTTCGAGGGCCTGTTCGAGAACGATACGCTGGCGGTAGCCGCTCCGGGGCAGGGGAAATCGATCGTAGGTGTCGAGCTCGGCAGACACGAACACCGTGCGCAGGTGCCACGGCGTGAATTTGAGACCGGGCTCGACGTAGTCATCGACGTCCTCCACCCTCAACCCCATCGACAGAAGACCGAAGCGCTTCAGCTGCTGGCCCACCGAAAGGCGGCCGCCGACGCGCTCAAAGAGAAGAGAGAATGGGAGTTTTGTGCTCAGCACATACAGGGGCCACTCCTCGTGGCGATAGTACACGCGCGCAAGGTAGGTAAGGTAGGTGGACGCCAGGCGATCTGCACCCGCCGAGGCTTCGACGTGCTGCCTGAGGGTGCCGTACATTCCGTAGAGTCCGGCGTGGTGTCCCATGCCGAACACGTTCACGTCGGCCAGCTCGGCAAACGCCTCTGCGCGGAACTGCTCGTACCAGTGAGCGCCGAATCGCAGGCGGGTAAAGTGCTGTTCCTCCACCTTGAGGCTCACTTCGGGCCCGTCCGGAGTGCGGGTGGTCCGCGCCGACACCGATCGAAACAGTCCCGTCGCGTAGAGGGAGTTCACGCCCGACGCGAGATCGCGACTGGACAGGGGCTTGCCGAGCAGGTCGGGCATGCTCCCCAGGATGAAACTCTCCCGGGTACGTTTCTGCCCCTCCACCGTCACCCTGGCCACAGGGTTTTCGTTGATGTTCACCGACAGCTCCCCGCTTGTGTCCAGCCTCACGGAATCCGCACTCACCAGCGGGTAGTGTGCGCGTCGATACAGGTGTTCCATGCTGTCGGTGGCATGCACCAGATCGCGACCTGAGAGCACGGGGCCTGTGAGCGATCGGGCGATGGCGGACAGCTGCGAATCAGGCAGCAGCGTATTGCCGTGTACTTTGGAGGAGTACACGGGCGGGAGGGGGTGAATGTTCCACCGGAGTACGGCTGAGTCGGACTGGGAGACCACCTGCACGTCCAGCTCGTGGTAGCGGCCGAGTGCAAGCTCCCGTGTGACCTCTGACTCCAGGTCCTTTGCACTCCTGCGAGAACCCGGTGGTACCCACGATATGGAATCGGGCACCGACGCGGTGATGAGCCAGGCCGCCTGGACCGTTGTGTCCGACTCGACATGGTCCAGCCGTTCGCGAAGCCTGGACAGCACGGGCCAGGCAGCCTCGTAGCCTTTGGCGATGGTGAGTTCGAGCTCGCCGAAGTCGGAATTTTCCAGGCTGTCCAGATCGGGATGGATCACGTAGTCGGCGTGCTCGAGTTGCTCGTGTTGCCGCTCGAGCACCATGATCGAGGTGGCCTGATTGGCCAGTGCGATCGGATCGGTGAGCCGGTCCTTGGGCAACAGGGGTGAGGTGACGTCCACCGCCACCACGATGTCTACGCCGAGATCGAATGCTACGTCCACCGGGATCGGATCCAGGAGGCCCCCATCCGCCAGAAGACGTCCCTCGTGCTCCCACGGCGTAAAGGCCAACGGCACGGCCACGGTCGATCGCAGCGCGCCGCCGAGATGGCCGCTGCCGATCACCACTCGCTCGCCTGAGACGATGTCGGTGGACACCACGCGCAGGGGAGGCGTCAGCCGGTCGAAGTCGCCGTCGATCTGGTAATCCGCGGCCCGGGTGAGGTCGGTGAGAAAGGCCGTGAGCTCCTGGCCGGTCGTAAGCGCCGTCGGAATGCGCGGCTTCCGGCCATCAAAGCGCAGCTCCATGATCGCTTCGTCTTTCTCATGGCGCCGGGAAAGAAACAGATTCCGCCGCGGCGGGCGATTGGCGAACAGATCGTTCCAGTTCGTGTTCAGCGCAATCTGCACCAGGGAGTCGGCAGAGTAACCGGCGGCGTACAGGCCGCCCAACGTGCCGCCGATGGATGTGCCCACGAGCGCGTCCATGGGCAGGTTCAGCTCTTCCCAGGCACGCAGAACACCCAGGTGTGCAAAGCCGCGCGATCCGCCGCCCGACAACACGAGCGCCACTTTCGGCTTGAGCGATCCGGGAGCCACCCACTCCACGTTGCCGACCTTCTGTGGAATTGTGGGTACGCGTATCGACGTGGTGTCCGCCCGCGCGGAAGCAATCAGAAGCAGGACGGCGATTGCGGTGCGCACCAATGGATGCTAGGCGGCGCCCCAAGCGGCCGCAAGCCAAGTTTCGGCTTGGAATGGCCCGTGGGCCTCCCTATATCCCCGTGTGTGACGGGGGGACTGTCAGTTACACGCTGGAGAGCGGTGCGCCGCCTCCTGCATCCGCGTGGACGCGAAGAATCGGGCCGGCTGATCGTGGAAGGCCGTCGCGCAGTGCGCACCGTGCTCACGGGCCCCCTGAAACCGGAATACCTCCTCACCGGCCCCGCCATGGCCACGCAACTCGAAGAGCTTGCCGAGTGGTTTGGCGCCGGAGATGTGCCGGTGTACAATCTCACGGCCACACAGGCCTCCGAGTTGTCGGACACGGCGCATCCCCAGGAATTGTTCGCCGTTCTGCCCTGGCGGCCGGCCACGGGCATCCCGCTGGTCTTGCCGCAGCTCATCCTGCATTTGTCCGGCATCCGAAATCCGTTGAACATGGGCGCCCTGCTGAGAACGGCCGCAGCGTTCGGCATTGCCGTGACCTGTTCGCCCGATTGCGTGGACGTCACACACCCCGCGGCCGTGCGCGGCGGCGCCGCCACCTACTTCTCTCTGCCGTTGAACGTGAACATGCCGCTTTCGGAATTGCACGCCCGCTGTCCACACCGGCTGGTGTACGCAAGCGCTACGGGGGGCACCGACCTGTCCACCTGGACCTGGCCGGAGCGCGTGATCCTGGTGATGGGTGGAGAAGCCTCGGGAGCGACCGAATCCATAGAAGGGGCCACGGCGGTACACATTCCAGTCAACGTGGAGTCGCTCAACGCGGCCGTGGCGGGAGGCATCATCATGTGGGAGGCACATCGGGGGATGAAAACATGAACACAAGGATTGTGAGAATCTTGAATACGCTCATGGTGTGCGGCACGCTGGGTGCTCCGGCGTGCGCTTTTGCCGGGGATCCGTTTCCGGTGGACCCGTACCCTTACCCGTTCCGATCGGTGGCCGCGCCAGGCGATGTGAGTTCGGTACGATTCAATCCGGCGAGTCTGGCGCAGCGCCAGGACGTGGAATTCGCCTGGCACCACAAGTTCTCTGAGAATCCGTCGGGATTCAATGCCCTCACGATGCGGGCCAAGGGCCTTGGCGCATCCATCAGCTGGCTGAACGACGCCGTGTACGGCAAGCGCCGCGAGTATCTCTTCTCGGCCGGCAAGGGCGCCACGGGGGGCGTGTCGGTGGGCGCAAACTTCCGCTGGATCAAGGCCGACGACCCGCTGCTTCAGGATCGCACGCTGTGGACCTTCGCCGTATCGGTGGCCCCGGCACCCGCATGGGCCGCCGGAGCCCGCTGGGAAAACGCGCTTCATACGAAAGTGGGCGGCGTGGCCACCGACGGTGCCTGGATCTTCGGAGTGCGTACCGCTCCGTTCACCAGCGTAGCCGAGGTGTCCCTGGACTGGATCTATCCCGAGTGGGCTTCACCCGCCGACACCGACCTGCGCTTCGCCGTGATGGTGAACCCCACGGCGGGAATGAACGTGCGCGGATTCATCGACACCGCCGAGCGCGTGGGCATTGAAATCGAGATCATGGTGGAACGCAGCAAGGCCGGCGTCGAGGCCCGCATGCGAGACTTTACGGAGTACAAGGACGGAACCGCGTATCTGTCGGTTTTGGATCACGAGTACCCGCAGGGACGGGGACGACCGGATCAGAAATAGGAACGGCCGGCGGCTCGCGTCAGGCGGTGGAGATGCAGGCGACCGCGCCGATCAGGTACGGGTTTTTCGCATCCACACACCCCACGTGACCCTGCCGACGTCCCGGTCGGCCACGGGGCGGCCAGCCAGCTTGAGGGCCAGCTTGATCTGACCATGATGATAGCCCTCATGCCAGATGAGGTGCTGAAGCATCAGGATAGGGTGATCGTAGAGTTCCCGCATGGCCTGCTTCGTCGCGAGGGTACACAGTACCGCGTCCCGAACCTGCTTCACACTATCGTTGAGCATGTGAGCGATGCGATCGACATCGCGCTCGTGCAGCCACTCCACCTCAGGCGGCTCCCCGCCAAAGTAGGGCGCGTTTTCAAACACCGATACGAGCCGCACGTAGTGCATGTGCGTGAAC